>CABZBT010000009.1 GCA_902524045.1 uncultured Pelagibacteraceae bacterium
CTGGAACAAGACTTTGGCCTAACACTAAGAAACATCAAGCTAAACAGTTTATAAATTTTGGTAATTGGACTTTGTTGGGTAAAACTTTAGAGAGAGTAAAAGCATCAATATATGATGCTCCAATTATAAGTACTAATGCAAAATATTTAAACCAAGTAAAACAACATCTAAAGAAACACAAAATAAGAAAATTCAAGATAGTTTTAGAACCAGCTAAAAGAAATACAGCACCCGCTATATTAAGTACGGCTTTAATTAAAGATATACCTAACGAACAACCTTTAATGTTCCTGGCTGCTGATCATTTGATAGAAAAAGTTGGTTTATTCAATAAAGCTATCAAAAAAAATCAAAAGAAACTTACTCAAAATAATATCTTTATCTTTGGAATTAAGCCTACAATCCCTTCAAGTGAATTTGGTTATTTTTTAACCAGAAATAACAAAGTATCTAAATTTGTAGAAAAACCCAAAGAGGCTAAAGCTAAACAAATAATAAGTAAAAAAGGTTATTGGAATTCTGGAATGTTTTATTTGAGAAAAGATTCAATAATTAATAATTTTAAGAAATACCAACCAAATATTTATAGAAATTGTAATAAAGCTGTAACAAAAGCAAAATATAAAAGTAATGTGTACTATTTAAATAAACAAGCATTCACTAAAGCAACAGCTAAGTCTTTTGACTATGCAATTCTAGAAAAAACTAAAGATATTAACGCTATCAAATTAGATATTCCTTGGTCTGATTTAGGATCTTGGAAAGAAATTTGTAAAATGTATGGAAGAAATAAAACACAATACTTTAAAAAGAAAAATGTATTTCATAGACCTTGGGGTAGTTATGTAAATCTATTTAATGGTAAGGAATTTTTGATTAAAGAACTATATGTAAAACCAAAAGGTATTTTAAGTCTTCAAAAACATCATCATAGAGCTGAGCACTGGGTAGTTACTCATGGTAAACCAAAAATTACTTTAAATAAGAAATATTTCACTATGAAACCTGATGAAACTATTTTTATTCCATTAGGTGCAATCCATAGAATAGAAAATCCCTACAAAAAACCAGTGAAAATTATTGAAGCTCAAGTAGGTTCAATTTTAAAAGAAACAGATATTGTTCGATACCAGGACGTTTATGGCCGTGTTAAATAATTAACACGACCACAAAAATATATTTAAAACCAACTGTTTGGTATTATTATATAATGTATTGCAAGCACTATACCTACTGAAACAGTTAAGCCGAATACCATTTTTAGGAAATCTTTTCCAATTAATGGAAAGACGTAACCCAACTTATATTCTTTGTTCATGCTAGCTATAGCAAGTTCTCTTCCACATAATAAACCAACAAAAACCCATGTCGTAGACATAGGTAAATCGTTTAGTTCTTTAAAGTAGAATAAGACACCAGCATAAATTACATTAATAATTGTTGCTGATCTTGCGTACCTTGTTCCTGTTTTTTCAAGAACAACTTTTTGAATTGGTCCACCTTGAATGTAGAAAATATAGAATAACAGTGCTGTAAAGTAACCCATTACTATTAAAAGCAATGTTAAATCTAATTGTCTAGGTAGATACACGGCAATATTAGCCACATCGTGAGACAACCACACCCACCATAACCAACCAGAAGAAATCCAAACACTATTTCTCCAGAAGCCTACCCATTTTTCATCTACTTCATCAAATTTTTCATTAATAAATTTAGAGACAGCTATCCAGGCAATATAAGCAACCATTGCTGCTAAACCATACCCAACGACGCTTTTCATAAGCATTTTTTCAAGTACAACCGTTGAGGCAAATGCTGAGAGAACTAAAAAGGTGGTTGAAACAGGTATTCCAATTCTTGTTAATAATAATAGTATTGCAGGTGCTACTGCGTGATACCATTGAATTTCTTGATAAGGTATTCTAGTTAATCTTCCATAAGAAATATCACCATCATACGAATACCATCCCCATGCTATCGCAATAATCATAACAGCTGACGCAGATCCTGCGAGAGTATACCATTTAAACCACTTCTTTTTCGAAGCTATAAATGTACCCAGTGTTTGAATTGAGTCGTTAGCAATAACGCTATATCCGGCAAGGGCAAACCCTATAACCGTGTAAATTAAAGTCATATCCATTTTTTCTCCTTTATATTATTGTTTTCGGTTCCTATTGATTCATGACTTGAGATCTATGTAATGTGAGAATGAAAATAATACTACAAAAGAATAAAATAATATGAGAATTAGTGTGGGGATTCGTCTATAAATAAACTATTAGATAATAATGTCTAGTTTATAATATTTTTTATTTCTAAAAAAAGTTGCATCTATTTAATTAATTTTTTAATTAAAAATACAGCTATTAGAGCTCCCAAAAATTCAGCTAGAATATATGTTGGTGTATTCATGTAATTAATTCCTGTAAAAGAATCAGTAAAAGTTCTAGCTATAGCAACAGCTGGATTTGCAAAAGATGTTGATGATGTGAACCAATAACCAGCCATGATATATGTTGCTACACTTGCAGCTATTGTTATTTTGCCATCTTTTAGAGTAGCAAAAATAATAAAAATCAAACCAAAAGTAGCAATTATTTCAGACAAGAAAATATGAAAGCCATCCCTATTTTTTGTTGATAACTCAAGAATATTGTGTTCAAAAAAAACATTGGCCAACATAACACCAAGCAAACAACCAAGTATTTGGGCAGGAATATATATAATGAGAAGTTTTCCAGTGATTTTTTTTCTTAAAAACATCGCTAAACTTACAAAAGGGTTGAAATGTGCACCTGAAATATTTGCAAAAGCAGTTATTAAGACGAATAGGCCAGCTCCAGTTGCAAGTGTATTAGCTGTTAATCTCAAAGCATTATCATTTGTGAGATTTTCAGCCATTATTCCAGACCCAACAATAACCATTACTAAAAAGCTACTTCCAATAAATTCACCTAAAAATATTTTGTTAGTATTTTTCATTTAGAATCCAATTTTTAATTCTTTTATCAATATTATTAAAAGTATCAGTAATTATCTTAAATTTTTTATCCTCACTAGCGTCATTTAGTTTTATTACTGGATCTTCAATATCCCAGTGTATGATTTGATTTTCCTTAGGCCAAATAGGACATACTTCATTATTTGCATTATTACATACTGTAATAACATGATCAATTTTGATTTCTCCATTAACAAAAACATTAAAATTTTTGGATGAGTAATTTTGAAGATTGAAACCTTTATTATTTAAAAAATGTTTTATATCTTTGTTAATTTCTCCAGAAGGATTACTACCAGCACTATAGGCTTTGAATTTATCATTATATCTATTATTAACTAAAGACTCAGCTATGATACTTCTTGCAGAGTTTCCTGTACAAACAAATAATATATTTTTCACTAAATAATAATCTTATAAATTCCTATTAAGAATAATGGTATTTGTAATCCAAAGTTAGTAAGTATCGCTTTATCTTTGCTAACAAATCCAGCGATAGTCCATCCAACAACACCTAATCCGTGAAAGTATATGTTTAAAGGATATATATTTAGGTTTGTTAATAGAATGCCAACTAAAACTAGAAATGTGCTTATCCATTTTAAATATTTTTTTATAAACATGAAATCCCCTTTCGTTGTTATTATTTTAGTTATGTTAAGAATTTATTACAGTTTATAGGAAAAATAATCTTATTTATTGTTTTCCCAATCAAATCTTGGAAAAGAGTCAAAAATCTTAAAGATACCATCCGACCATTGATCACAGACCTTAGAATATTCAGTATCAGTGATATTTAAGCATTTTTGTGAGGCAATTTTATATTCATCTTTTTTATAGACAGCAAAATCAATAGGAGGGCCAACGGTTAAATCACTTTTTAAAGTTGAGTCCATTGAGATTAGGGCACAACGTGATGCATCACCAATAGATACGCTAGGTTTTATAACTCTATCTAAAATAGGTTTGCCGTATTTTACTTCACCAATAACTAGATAAGGTTTGCTATCAGCTGGTTTAATATAATTTCCTTGCGAATATATTAAGTACAATTCTAAGGGTTGACCTTTGATCTGACCACCAACTAAAAATGAGGATCCCAATAAAACTGTATCGGTATTTATTCCTTTAGGAGCTGAGTGTTCTATATTTAAAGATCCTATATATGATGCAATTTGATCAAAATCTTTACAGGTATTTAAATTCATTATGCCGCTGTCGCTTTTAAGATCTTTTTCAATAGATTTATATACTGCTTGAGATGTACCTAAATTTCCAGAAGTAACTATAATTACACTTCTATCACCAACATCATGAACAAACATTTTTGAATAAATGTTAACATTGTCTAATCCAGCGTTTGTTCTAGAATCTGATGCAAATACAATTCCGTCTTGAGCTTTAATGCCAACACAATAAGTCATAACTATTAATAAACCTTATTTATCTATCATATATTTAAAATCAAGCATATCTGATATAACTATAACGCATTTGAATATTTAAGTTAATTATTAAAGAATTGTTGTATGGCGGGTAAACTTTGGGATAACTACAATGCTACAAAAGCATACGATGGCTATTTTACTAGTGAAAATAAACTAAGAAAACATGCAGTTATAATTTCAAATATTTTAGAAAGATACGGAAAAGATAAACTTCAAGAAATTGAAAAAAATTGTCAGAGCACAATAAGTGCTAGAGGGATTAATTTTAGAGTTTATGCTGCTAACAATAGGGCAGAGGAAAAAAAATGGCCCCTAGATATAATTCCAAGAATTATCCCAAAAGCACAATGGAACAAAGTAACCAAAGGTCTTAAACAAAGAGTTAAAGCCTTAAACTTGTTTATTGATGATGTTTATAATCAAAAGAAAATTTTTAAAGACAATGTTGTACCAAGAGAAATTATTTTTAATTCACCTTATTATGTTAAAGAATGTGAAGGATTTTCACCTAAATACAAATCTTGGGCAAATATATCTGGAGTAGATTTAATCAGGAATAAAAATGGAGATTATTTAGTGCTTGAAGATAATCTTAGAGTACCCTCAGGAGTTTCGTATATGCTTGAAAACAGAATGGTTATGAGAGATGTCTTTCCTGAACTTTTTACTAGGTACAAAGTTGCATCAATACATCAATATACTAACAAACTTTTTAATTGTATGAATGAATGTATACCTAAAAAAACTGCTCATCCACACATGGTAGTTTTGACGCCAGGTATTTATAATTCTGCTTACTTTGAACATTCTTTTTTAGCTGAGCAAATGGGTATTGCATTGGTGGAAGGAAAAGATCTTTTTGTAGAAAACGATATGGTTTATATGAAAACTGTAAAAGGTCCTTTAAAAGTTGACTGCATCTATAGAAGACTAGATGATAATTTCTTAGACCCTAAAGCCTTTAATAAAGACTCTTTAATTGGTGTTCCAGGACTTTTTAAATGTTGGTTGAAAAAAAATGTTGGTATTGTGAATGCAATAGGAACAGGTGTAGCTGATGATAAAGTTGTTTATTCATACGTAAATAAAATGATTGTTTATTATTTAGGTGAGCAACCTACATTGAATCAGGTTGAAACCTATTTGTGTCATGACAAAAAACAAAGAGAGTATGTACTAGAAAATATGTCTAGATTAGTTGTAAAACCAGCTAATGCTTCAGGTGGATACGGAATAATGATAGGCCCTAAGGCTTCTACAAAAGAGAGATTGGAAGTAGCCGAGAAGATTAAAAAAAATCCCAGAGAATATATTGCACAACCTTTAGAAACTTTATCAACAGCGCCAACTATTACTGAAAAAAACATAGAGCCTAGACATCTAGATCTAAGACCTTTTGTTTTAAGTGGTAAAACTAGCTATGTTACAACTGGTGGTCTGACTAGAGTTGCACTTAGAAAAGGAAGTACAATCGTTAATAGTTCTCAAGGTGGTGGATCTAAAGATACCCTGATAGTAGAATAATTTTTATTAATATTATTTGTACGAGTCTATTAGAGATTAAATGTATTAAAGAAAATTAGTTATATATTTATGAATAAAAAAACCAACGATTATAAATCCTAATCCAGTGCCATAAATTAAGAAGAAATTCATATTAAATGATTTTGCAAAAAAAAATGGTAAAAAAAATAAATAACTTACAGGTACTGCAATTAGTATACTTTTTGTAAAAAGAACTGTTTTTTCTATATCATTGTGCTCATAGTAAGAAAAAGCTATAGCTATTAGTGACACAAGAGGTAAAGCAATTACAAAACCTGCAAGTTTTGGATTTTGACCTGAAAGCCAACTAGCAAAGGCAATTATGATTGCAGCAAGCACAATCTTTAAAGTAAAAAATATCATTAATGGCTTTAACTCTTTTTAGATATACATTTTTTGCATAATCCAAAAAATTCAAGGTTATATTTGTTATATTTCATTCCATTTTTATCTTTAAAGCCCGTTAGATATTTTGAAAGATTAGAATTATTAATCTCTGTAACTTTTTCACAACTTTCACATATTGAAAAAGCTGTAGCTTTTGAGATTTGACAACTTGAATTTTGACAAGCAATGAAAGCGTTTCTGCTTTCGATTTTATGAATTTTTCCGATTTCAACTAATTTGTCTAATGCTCTATAAACTTGTAATGGGGCTTTAATACCTCTTTTTTGTACATTAAATAGTATTGAATAAGCCTTTAGAGGTTCTGGAGATTTATCAATTAAATCAAAAATAATTTGTTGATTTTTTGAAAGATTTTGCATTTTTCTCATTTTTACATTTTCTTAATTAATTTTTCAATTTAATTGTTTGTTTGATTTTAAATAACGAGATTATAAATAATAAAAAAGCAGCAGTTATAATTGAAGGTCCTGATGAAGTGTTAAATTCCAGTGAGGAAAATAATCCTAAAATTACTGACAATAAACCTCCTATAATTGAGTAGACAACCATCTTTTGTGGACTTGTTGAAATATTTCGAGCCATTGCTGCAGGTATAATTAACATTCCAGTAATCAATAATAATCCAACCATTTTAATTGATATAGCAATGATTGCTGCCATTAAAATTGTGAATATTGCCTTTGCTCTATCAGGATTTAAACCTTCAGCTTCCGCTAATTCATAATTAACTGTTGAGGCAAATAAAGGCTTCCAAATCAACTTTAGAATTAAGAGAATTATAGCTCCACCAATCCATATGATTAATAAATCATCTACCGTTACTGCTAATATGTCACCAAACAATAATCCCATGATATCAAATCTAATAAATGTTAAAAAACCTATGACGACAAGCCCAACTGCTAGTGATGAGTGAGCTAAAAGTCCTAGCAAGGCATCCCCCGGAAGATTAGTTCTTTTTTGAAGTTGTATTAAAGTTAATGCTATTAAGGATGAAATTATAAATACTGACAATGCAATGTTGAATTCCATCGTAAAGGCTAATGTTACTCCTAATAAAGCAGAGTGGGCTAGAGTATCACCAAAGTATGATAATCTTCTCCAAATTACAAAACAACCAAGGGGTCCAGTTACTAAAGCAACCCCAATTCCTGCTACTAAAGCTCTTATAAAAAAATCATCAAACATTTAATTTTTCTTAATTTTTCCTTCATCGGTATGAATATGATCATGCTTATGTTCGTATCTTGACAATATTTGTGAAGCTTGTTCACCAAATAAGGCTTTATATTCATCATTCTTTGCAACGTCCGTAGGTGATCCTGAGCAACATACATGACCATTTAAACAAACCACATGGTCCGTAGCACTCATTACAGTATGCAAGTCATGAGAAATTAATAAAATACCACAATCCAGTTCATCACAAATTTTTTTGATAAGTTCGTATAATGCTATTTCACCAGTAAAATCTACACCTTGAACTGGCTCGTCAAGTACCAGCAAGTCTGGTTTTTTTGAAATAGCTCTTGCAAGCAATACTCTTTGAAATTCACCACCAGATAAGTCACCTAAATTTTTATCTTTTAAATGAATAACACCAGTTAATGATAAAGCTTCATCAATTGTTTCAGACTTAAGATTTTCAGTTAGTACCATGAAATCATTAACTCTAAGTGGTAACGTCCAATCAATTGAAATTTTTTGGGGAACATATCCAACCTTATTAGTGAATTTTTCAACTGCGCCCTCGATTTTTTTATAAATTCCCAAAGCAATTTTTGCAGTGGTGCTTTTTCCTGACCCATTCGGCCCAATGAGAGTAACTATTTTACCTTTTTCAACTTGAAGTGATACTCCCTGCACAAGCCATTTGTCATTTATTTTAAAACCAGCATCTTTTAATTTGACCAATATATTTTGATTAGCACTCATTTTATCTCTTGACTTACAAACGTTATATTATTACAAAATGTTATATTATAACAATTTAACTTAATTAAACTATGAAAACTATTAAAAAACTTCCATTATTATTATCATTATTATCATTCTTAACAATTTTTACACCTGTTAATGCCGAAATCAAAGTTGTAGCAACAATAAAACCAATTCATTCTCTTGCAAGTTATCTGATGGATGGCGTTGGTAAACCAGATTTAATTGTTGATGGTTACGCCTCACCACATGGGTTTGCACTTAAACCGTCGCATGCAAAAATGATCCAAAATGCAGACATTATATTTTGGGTTGGTGAGGACATAGAAAGTTTTTTAGAAAAACCACTAAAGTCTATAGCGAAAAAAGCCGAAAAAATTGAGTTAATGGAAATTAAAGGTTTAACTAAACTTAAATTTAGAGAAAGAAATATTTTTGAGGAACATGATGATCATGGGCATAAAGAGGATGATCATGATGATCATGCGAAAAAAGAGGATGATCACGACGATCACGACCATGATAAAGATAAAGAACATGGACATGATGATGATCATGACAAAGAAGGGCATAAAGAAGACGACCACGATGATCATGGTCACGAAGGTCATGCACACGGTGAATTTGATCCACACATTTGGCTAGACCCAATGAATGCAAAAGTAATTTTGAGTGAAATGGCAGAACATCTGATCGAAAATGATAAAAAAAATGAGTCAAAGTATAAGGCCAATCTTAAAAAAGCTCATAAAGATTTAGATAAGCTTACTAAAAAAGTAAAATCTGATTTAAATAAAGATTTTAGATCAATTGTTTTTCATGATGCATATCAATATTTCGAAAAAAGATTTGGTGTAAATATTCTAGGAGCATTTACTGTTAACACTGATGTAATGCCTGGAGCTGAACAATTAGCTGAAATTAGAGAAATTATTGAACATGATAAAGTGAGTTGTATATTTTCAGAACCTCAATTCAATCCAGATATTATCAAGGCAGTTGCAAAAGATACGAATGTTGCAACAGGAGTTATAGATCCGTTAGGAGCTACACTAGACCCTGGTAAAGATTTATATTTTGAATTGATTGGAAACATGTCAAAATCTTTTAAAGGTTGTTAGGTTAAAGTTATCTCTATTGGAGTATGATCTGAGGGTTTCTCTCTTCCTCTGGGATCTTTATTTATGTTTATAGACTTTATTTGATCTATTAAAGAATTAGATACTAAAAAATGATCTATTCTCATACCATTATTCTTTTGCCATGCTCCACGCATATAATCCCAAAAAGTATATCCTTCTTTAGTCTCATTAAAATGTCTATAAACATCATTAAAACCAAGATTGATCATTTCTCTTAGTTTTTTTCTTATTTCCAATCTAAATAGAGCATCATCTTCAAAACTTTTTGGATTATAAACATCATCGGCTGCTGGAATTATATTAAAGTCACCTGCAAGAATTATATTTTGATTTTTTTTAGTTAAAGCTTTTAATTGTTTAATTAAATCATCAAGCCATTTTTTTTTGTAATCATATTTTTCAGTATCAACAGGATTACCATTTGGAGTATAAATGTTAATTAATTGAATGTTTTTCTTTTTATATTCAAGCTCAGCTGAGATTATTCTTGATTGTTTTAGTTTATCTTTTATTAAATCTGTTTTGATATTCTTCAATTTTCCTTTTGAAATTATTGCAACACCATTATAACTTTTTTGACCAAATACATGACTTTCATAATCCATCGAGGAAAAATCATCATATGGAAAATTTACATCTTCTGTCTTAATTTCCTGCATCATTAAAATATCAGGTTTATATTTTAATAAATAACTTTTGATGTTTTTAATACGTGCTCGAACAGAATTCACATTCCACGAGGAAATAATCATTAAAGAGAAAAAGAAACACCACAACCACAAGATGATTTAGTTTGTGGATTAGTAATTTTGAATTGTTCTCCAATTAATTCGGAAACATAATCTATTTCCGACCCTTTTAATAAATCAGCAGATGTTTTATCTATCAATATATTTTCATAATTCAAATCATCTACTGCTTTTTCGTTGTCAAAAGTAAACTCATATTGGAAGCCTGAGCAACCACCACCTTTAATAGCGATTCTAAAAAAAGACCCTTTATCTTTTTTTGATAACAAAACATTGATCTGTTTAAGGGCTTTTTCAGTAAATTTAATTTCTTTTATCATGAGTGATCATTGGTATTACTAATATAATACTTATAATTTTATTTTAAAGGATGAAAAAATACTCACCAATTGGCCAATTTAAAAGTAAAGGTAGAATATTTAAAGAATTGGTAACAAAATATAGAAGTCCGTTTCAAAGGGATAGAGACCGCATTATTCATAGCGCTTCCTTTAGAAGATTAAAACATAAAACACAGGTATTTGTGAATACTGAAGGTGATCATTATCGAACTCGAATTACTCATTCTATGGAAGTTGCTCAAATAGCAAGATCTATAGCACGATATTTAAATTTAAATGAAGATTTAGCTGAAACCTTAAGTCTTGCACATGATTTGGGACATACGCCCTTTGGTCATGCAGGTGAGGATGCTTTAAACGAATGTATGTATGAGCATGGAGGTTTCGATCATAACTTACAAACATTACGTGTTGTAATGTTTTTAGAAAATAAGTACCTCAAATTTAGTGGTTTAAACTTATCTATTGAAACATTAGAGGGACTTTTAAAGCATAATGGACCAGTGGATGATCTAGACTTAGTTAATAGATTAATTGGCATTAAAAAATTCAAAAATATGATTAACTTTAAAACATATCCATCGATAGAGGCTCAAATTTCTGCTATTTCAGATGACATAGCCTATAATAATCATGATATTCAAGATGGAATAAATGCAAATTTATTTAAATTAGATGAGTTAGTAGAAATTAATTTTTTTAAAGATATTTATAAAAAATATGAAAAAAAAATAAATAAACAGAATTATAAAATCGCAACATATCAAATTGTAAGAGACTCAATTGATTTAATGATAAAAGATCTTATTAGAAATACAAAAAAAAATTTTGTTGATTGTAATATTAAAAGTTTTAAAGACATAAATAAAACAACCTTTTTGATGGTTGATTTTTCTCATGATATTAAAAATTCTGATAATGAAATAAGATACTTTTTAAAAACTAAAATGTATAATAATAAGAAAGTGCTTGAAAAAAATAATAAAGGGAAATCAATTATAAAAAAATTATTTGAAAAAATTAGACTCAATCCTAAAAAATTTATTTCAAAAGAAGAACTTTCAAAGAATAAGTACAGAGCTATTTCAGATTTTATTTCAGGAATGACTGATAGATATGCAATCAACCTTCACAAAAATTTTAGATGAATATTTTTGATCAATATTTAGAAAAAATTAAGATGATTATTTTGAGTCTTTCCGATAAAGGCGAACTAATTTTGCCAGGTACTTTAGAGGGTATAAATACAGAATTACCTCCCAAAAAATTTAATTCTGACATTTCAACAAATGTTGCAATGGTATTATCAAAAATTAATAAGAAATCACCGATGGATTTAGCTGATGATTTAGCTAAATTAATCAAGAAAAAAGATGATTTTATTGAAGAAGCGAATATTGTAAAACCTGGTTTTATTAATTTAAAATTTAAACGAATTTTTTGGACTAATTTCATCAAAGAAATTATTAAAAACTCTAAAACTTATGGAATTAACAAAAAAGAAAAAAAGAAAAATTATCTAATAGAATTTGTTTCTGCTAATCCTACAGGACCTTTACACGTAGGTCATTGTAGAGGAGCAATCATAGGCGATGTAATCGCTAATGTTCTCTTATTTAATAATCATAAAGTTACAAGAGAATATTATGTAAATGACTATGGTAATCAAGTTATTAACTTTACAAAATCGGTTTATTTTAGAATGCGGGAAATAACCTTTAAAGAACCTTTTCCTGAAAATAACGAAGATTTATATCCTGGGAATTATTTAATTAATTTTGCAAAAAATATTTTAAACTCAAATAAAGATATTGATTTAAAAGATTTTGATAATATTTCTGAAAAACTTACTGAATTATCAATTAGTGAGGCACTTATTTTAATTAAAAAAAATCTTAATAGTCTTGGCATAAATCATGACAATTTTATTAGTGAAAAAAAGCTGGTTAAAAATCATGAAGTGAAAAAAGTGGTTGATTTTCTTGAAAAAAATAAATTTGTTTATAATGGTAAAATAAAAGCCCCAGCTGGAGAGAACGATAAAAATTGGATAGAACGAGAACAATTACTTTTTAGATCAACAGATTTTGGAGATGACAAAGATAGAGCATTACAAAAATCTGACGGTTCTTGGACTTATTTTGCAAGTGATGTTGCTTATCATAAGAATAAATTAGATAGAAAATTTGATCACTTAATTAATATTTTAGGAGCAGACCATGCTGGTTATATTAAGAGAATAACTTCATCTGTCGAAGCTTTATCAAACACAAAAAGTAAACTAACATGTAAGGTTAGCCAACTTGTTAAACTCATTAAAGACAAAAAACCTTTTAAGATGTCAAAAAGGAAAGGGGATTACATAACAATAGATGATGTGATAAATGAAGTAGGTAAAGATGCTACAAGATTTATAATGTTAAACAGAAGCAGCGATGTTGAACTAGATTTTGACTTTGATAGTGTTATTGAAAAATCCAAAGATAATCCTCTTTATTATGTACAATATTGTTATGCAAGAATAGCTTCAGTTTTTAATAATCTCAATAAAGATTTAGAATCTGATTTAAAAATTGAAAATTATAACTTTGAATACTCTAAGGACGAAATCGACATCTTAAAAAAAATTTCTGAGTGGCCTAAGTGTATCGATACTTCTTGTAATAATCTTGAACCACATAGAATCCCAACATACTTATACGAATTATCGTCTTTATTTCACTCATATTGGAATTTAGGTAAAGACAATCCTGAGAAGAGATTTATTAATAATAAAAATGAGATATCAGATGATAAGTTGATATTCTTAAAATCTATCTCAAATATAATTAAATCTGGTATGAATATTGTTGGTGTTTCTACTCCAAAAAAAATGTAATGCTTAAAGAAATAAGATATTTTATATTTTTACTAGTTATTGCTTTTTTTATATTTTTTACAGGAAAATATTATATTTCAGATTTTAATAAAAAAAAATTCTATAGATCCATACTTGATATAGATAAAAAAATTGAAATATATTCTGAAAAGTTACCAGTGCTAGAGAATGACACAAAAGATATTGTTCAATATGTTGAAAAATCTAACGATAATAAGAAAAAAAAATTTAATTTTTGGAAACTTTTAGAGACCAATGAATAATCGTCGATCTTTCATTGTTGGTATAAAATCTACAAAACTTCTTTCAAGAGAAAGAGAGTTTATTAAAAAATATAAACCATGGGGAATTATATTATTTTCTAGAAATATAATAAATATAAAACAAGCAAAAAGACTTACATTATCAATACGTAAAATTTTCAAAGATAGCAAATATCCAATTTTAATTGATCAGGAAGGAGGAAGAGTAAATCGATTAAAAAATATTATATCCTTCAGCAATTTGACATCAGAATTTTTCGGAAAAAAATTTATTTCTAAACCCAATGAATTTATTTTTTTTTACAATTTATTTATCGATAAAACTTCATATCTTTTAAAATTAATTGGTGTTAATATCAACACATCACCTGTTTTAGATCTTCGAATTAAAGGATCTTCAAACGTTATCGGAGATAGGTCTTTTTCTAAAAATCCAATAATTGTGTCCAAAATAGGCGATTATTGTATTAGTCATTACCATAAGAATAGAATAGCAACAGTAATTAAGCATATACCCGGTCATGGTCAAGCAAAAGTTGACAGTCATTTATTTACACCAGTGGTAAATAAGAATCTTAATTATTTATTAAAAAATGATTTTTATTCTTTCAAAAATAAAAAATCTCTTTTTGCAATGACCGCCCATGTAATTTTTAAAAAAATTGATAGTAAAAATACTGTTACACACTCAAAAAAAATGATTAGTTTAATAAGAAATAGAATTGGTTTTAAAAATATTTTGATTTCTGATGATTTATCAATGAAAAGTTTAAAAGGAGATATAAATGAAAATACAATCAAGGCGTTTAAAGCTGGTTGTAATCTCGCCTTACATTGCAATGCAAATTTAAAAGAAATGAAGATTGTCGCTAAAAATTCACCCCTTATAAGTAACTATATAATAAAAAAAACATCTCAATTCTATAAGATTATAAGTTAATATGTTTTTATGATGAAAAATGATTCTTCTTTATTTAACGTTAATATTGAAAATTATAGTGGATCATTAGATTTATTACTAGATTTAGCTAAATCGCAAAAAGTAAATTTGGAAGATATTTCAATCACAAAACTCGCTGATCAATTTCATGATTTTATTACAAATCAAAAAAATTTGAACTTGGAAGCTGCATCTGAGTATTTATTAATGGCTACTTGGTTAGCATATCTAAAATCAAAATTACTTTTACCTGAAACCCCGGAAGAGGAATTTAAAGTGCAGGAGGTTGCCGAAAGATTAAAACTACAGTTAAAGAAATTAGAGTTAATAAGGCTATTATCAGATCAAATGCTAAAGAGAAAAAGACTTGGTAGAGAAATCAGGACAAGAGGTATGAGGGTAGGTATAAAATCTATTTACAATAGTGAGTATAAAGTAAATTTGTTTGAATTATTAAAAACTTATTCAATGATTATAATGACGAAAGATTTTCAAAAAATGAATATTCCTAAATTACCAGTTCTTACAACGGAGGAAGGAATTAAAACAATTAGAGATCTTTTAGGAAAATTGAGTGATTGGAAAAAATTAGATGACTTGATACCTGATAATTTTCGAAATAACTCAAAATATAAAAGAACTGGTAAAGCTGGAATATTTGCTGGCTCATTAGAATTGGTAAAAGAAGGGAACTTAAGAATAAAACAAGAAGAACCCTTTAGCGATATTTATGTTAGAGAAAAATAATGAATAAAATGAATAAAAAGAACATTAAGAGTGGAAATAACGTTATTAATTTCCCTAAAAAATTATCATCTATTGAAAAAGAAATTGAAGCAATAATATTTGCTGCTGCAGAACCATTAGATATTGAAACAATTGAAAGTAAAATTTCAAAAAAAGTTGATGTTGAAAAGATATTATTAAAATTACAAAATGAATATTCAGACCGGGGAATAAATTTAATTTGTATTTCAAAAAAGTGGTCGTTTAGAACCTCCACCTCTTTATCTAATTTAATGCAACAAGAAAAAACTTTTGAAAAAAAATTATCACGTGCAGCAATTGAAACACTTGCAATTATTGTTTATCATCAACCAGTTACCAGAGCCGAAATTGAAGAGATAAGAGGTGTTGCATTTGGAACTAATACTCTTGATATTTTAATGGAGTTAAATTGGGTTAAACCAGGTGGTAGAAAGGATGTACCAGGAAAACCAATTCAGTATGTGACTACAGATGATTTTTTGAGTCATTTTAATCTTCAAAAATTATCTGATTTGCCAACTGTAGATGAATTAGGTGCGGCTGGATTAATAGACAATACAAATATCGATAGTGCAATTTTTGGGACAGGTAAATTTTATAAAGAAAAAGAAAATAATAAAAAAGAAGATATTTATTCAAATATAGATGAAATGTTAAGTAGCACATTAGAGTCAGAGGATAAAAAATAAGACTATATATTTAGACTAAAAAAGTTACTTTCAAATTGATAATAAAAGATATATAAGATTTCTTATGAGCATTGGAATTTGGCAAATAGCAATAGTGGTCATACTTGTTGTTCTTCTTTTTGGTAGAGGTAAAATATCTAGTTTGATGGGTGACGTTGCTAAAGGTATTAAAAGTTTTAAAAAGGGGATGGCATCAGATGTTACTGATGACAATGAACCTAAAAATATTTCCAAAGATAATCAAGATAGCGATAAAAAAGATTAAATCACATGCCTACTATTGGTTGGTTTGAGATATTAATTGTAGTAGCCATAGCCATAGTTGTTCTTGGTCCAAAAGATTTTCCTATAATGTTAAAAAAAGTCGGATCTTGGATTGGTGCTGGTAAGAAATATATTAACAATATTCAAAATGAAGTTTCAAATATTGATATCGAGGATAGTAAGGTAGAAAAAAAAGAAGATAAAAAAGATGAATAATGAGGAGAAAGAAGGTGGCTTCACAAGTCACTTAGTAGAATTAAGGAAAAGATTAATACATAGTTTTATTTTTCTTATGATCTTTTTTGTAGGTTGTTACTTTTTCGCAGAACACTTGTATGGTTTTCTTGTCGATCCCTTTGCTCAGGCAGTCAAAGATGATGGAAATGATAGAAGATTAATTTTTACGGCACTTCAAGAAACATTTTTAACTTATCTAAAAATTTCATTTTTCACAGCATTTTTTGTAACGTGTCCATTTATATTAATACAAATCTGGAAATTTATTGCGCCTGGCCTTTACAAACATGAGAAGAACGCAATATTACCATATCTAATATTAACACCCGTGCTTTTTTTTCTAGGTGGTGTGCTGGTTTATTACTTAATAATGCCTTTAGCTATAAAGTTTTTTTTATCATTTGAAAGTACGGGACTATCAACAAATTTACCGATCCAATTAGAGGCCAAAGTAAACGAATATCTTTCATTGGTTATGAAGTTGATTTTTGCATTTGGTATAAGTTTTCAATTACCTGTTGTTTTAAGTTTATTGGCAAGAATAGGAATTGTAGATTCTGAATTTTTAAAAAAAAGAAGAAAATATGTTGTGGTGATAATTTTTGCTGCTGCAGCATTACTAACACCTCCAGATCCTGTCACTCAAATTGGTTTAGCTATACCATTATTAATTTTATATGAATTGTCTATTTTTTCTGTAAAATTTATAGAAGATAAAAAATTAAAAGACTCGAATGCATAATTTAAAAGAAATTAGAAAAAATTTTGATTTTTTTAAAAAGTCTCTTGAGGGGAGATTTGTCAAAATTGATTTTAATCAAATTAAGGATTTAGATATTCAAAATAGAAGCTTTATCCAAGAAAAAGAGAGTTTAGAAAATGAAAAAAAAGAAATATCAAAATCTAAAGACCAAAAACTATTTGAAAAATCAAAAAAAATTTCAACTAAAATAGAACTAATTTCTAATCAACAAAAGAAAATAAAAGATGAACTTAACCAAATACTATCTATTATACCAAATATTCCCCACAAAGATGTTCCACTTGGAAAAGATGAGAATGACAATATGGAATTAATGAAATCTGGTCAAATACCTAATTTTAATTTTAAACCACTATCTCATTACCAATTAGGCGAAAAACTGGGTATGCTTGATTTTGATTTAGCTACAAAAACCACAGGTTCACGTTTTGTATTTGTCAAAAATAAATTAGCATTATTAGAGAGAGCTATTTCAAACTTTATGTTAGATACTCATATTTCTAAAAATGGTTATGAGGAAATTTCCCCTCCTTTATTAGCGTCAGAAAATACAATGTTTGGCACTGGTCAACTCCCCAAATTTGAAAATGATCAATTTGAAGTTAAACTAGAAGAGGGAAGTGACCGTAAATTTTTAATACCTACAGCAGAAGTAATTTTGACCAACATTGTCAAAGATAAAATTATTAATACAAAAGACCTACCAATGAGATTTGTTGCTTCTACCCCTTGTTTTAGAAAAGAAGCGGGCAGTTATGGTAAAGATACTAAAGGTATGATCAGACAACATCAATTTTATAAAGTTGAAATGGTCAGTATTGTTGAACAAGAGAAGTGTTTAGAAGAGTTGGAAAGAATGACAAAGTGTGCAACATCAATTTTAGATCTTTTGGAATTACCTTACAGAAAGATGATTTTGTGTAGTGGTGATATGGGTTTTAGTGCTGAAAAAACTTACGATATTGAAGTTTGGCTTCCTTCTGAGAATAAATATAGAGAAATTTCCTCTTGTTCATCTTGTTCTACGTTTCAAGCAGTAAGAATGAAAGCCAGATATAAGAGTAAAAAAAATGAAACTCTGTTTGTGGGTACTCTAAATGGTAGTGGCTTAGCAGTGGGAAGAACTTTAATAGCAATTTTAGAAAATTATCAAAAAAAAGATGGTTCGGTTACAATTCCAAAAGTTTTAAGACCTTATATGGACAATTTGGAAATAATTTCACTCAAATAAAGTTGTTTTACTCTTTTAGATAGTATAAATAATCAACTTTAATTAAGGAGTTTTATGGATAGTGCAGGAATAGGACAATTTATACCTCTAATATTAATTTTTGTTATTTTTTATTTTTTCTTAATAAGGCCTCAGCAAAAAAAAGTTAAAGAACATAAAGCAATGGTCGAAGGACTTAAAAAAGGTGACAAAATTGTAACTTCTGGAGGCATCACAGGAACAATATCAAGAGTGATAGACAATGACAAAATTGAAGTAGAAATTGCTGATAATGTTACTGTAGAAGTTATCAGGGGCACCGGTGTGCAGAGTTTGATGAATTCTCAAGAAATAAAAAAATAATTTTTACAAATATAAAGTGCTATATTTCTCAAAATTAAGAATCATTTGTATCACTTTAATATCTTTATTTTTTATTGTAATTGCATCATCAAACCTTTTAAAATTTGATAACGATTTACTGGACAAAAAAATAAATCTTGGTTTAGATTTGCAAGGCGGTTCATATCTGTTATTGGAAATTGATAATGATCCAGTAATTGAACAAAAACTTCAAAATTTAACACTTATTATCAGAAATTATTTTAAAGACAAAGATATTAAAGTCACAAATTTTAAACTTATTGAACAAACATTATTATTTTCCACTGATAAAAATTTTCAACAAATTGTTTTAGATGAATTTCAATCAGAAGATAGTAAGATTAACCCTTATTATCAAAGATTTAAATCACATCAACTAGATATAAAACAAGAAGAAAATTTTTTTAAAGTTTCTTATTCTAAGCAAGGTATTATTAATCTTAAAACATCTTCACAAGATCAGGCTTTAGAGATAGTTAGAAGAAGAATTGATGAGATTGGAACTAACGAGCCAAATATTCTTAAAAGAGGTAATGATAGAATTTTAGTTGAATTGCCTGGATTGGATGATCCAATGAGAATTAAATCATTATTAGGAAAAACAGCAAATTTAACTTTCAGATTTGTAACAAATAGCAATGAAGATTCTTTTGGTGCAGATAAATTGCAGTTTGAAGATGGCTCAGAAGAGGCAATTGTAAGTAAAAGAATTATCCTTAGTGGAGATAATCTTTTAGATGCTCAGCCAAGAATGAATAGTGAAAACAATGAGACTGTTGTAACTTTTTCACTTGATAGAGTAGGTGCTAAAAGATTTGGTAAAGCAACATCAAATGGTATTGGTAAAAGACTAGCTATAGTATTAGACGGAAAGATTATTAGTGCACCAGTCATAAGAGATAAAATTGCTACTGGATCTGGTCAAATAAGTGGAGGATTTACGTTTCAATCGGCAACTGATCTGGCCCTACTTTTAAGATCAGGGGCACTACCGGCCCCGCTTAACATCATTGAGGAAAGAACAGTCGGTCCTGATTTAGGTCAAGACTCAATTAAGGCAGGTATAATTGCTTTAATTATTGGATTTATTTTAGTAATTATTTTTATATTTGTTAAATATAAAATTTTCGGAGCAATTACTAATATAACCTTAGTCATAAATTTATTTATACTTATTGGTATTCTTACTTTATTTGAAGCAACATTGACATTACCTGGGATAGCTGGAATTATTTTAACCGTAGGTATGGCTGTTGATGCAAATGTATTAATTTTCGAGAGAATTAGGGAAGAATTAAAAGATGAGAAAAATAATCTAATTGCTTTTGATAGTGGCTACGTGAAATCAAGAACTGCAATCTTAGATGCAAATATAACAACTTTATTAGCTGCAATTATTTTATTTTTTATGGGATCTGGTCCAATTAAAGGTTTTTCATTAACGTTAGGGATTGGAATATTTACAACACTTTTTTCAGTTTATTTCATAGCAAGGTTACTGACTGTCTTATATGTATCAAAAAATAAAGAAAAAGAAGGACTAATTTAAATGATAGCTTTTAATAAATACTATAATAAATTTAATATTTTTTCTTTGTTATTAGTCACTGTCTCCTTGTTTTTATTGACATTTAAAGGTCTTAATTTTGGGATAGATTTCAAGGGAGGGACTCTTATTGAATTGAGGAGCTCAGACTTAAAAATAAATGTATCGTCATTAAGAGATAATTTAAATCAGATGAATTTAGGTGATGTCTCGGTAAAAAATTTTGGTAATAAAAAAGACTTTTTAATTAAGTTTGAAAATAGTGATGACAAGAATGTTATTGAGAAAATTAAAAAAAATTTAGACGGATCATTTGGTAATGTTTTTAATTTTAGGCGAGTTGAAAACGTTGGTCCAAAAGTAAGTGCTGAATTATTAAAATCAGGTGTAATAGCCATATCAGTCGCCTTAGCTTTGATGCTGGTTTATATTTGGATAAGATTTGAATGGCAGTTTAGTTTAGGCGCAATAATAGCTTTGTTTCATGATGTAATAGTCACTATGGGAATTTTTTCTTTGTTAAGTCTTGAAATAAATTTATCAATTATAGCGGCAGTATTGACGATAGTTGGATATTCTATGAATGATACCGTTGTCATATTTGACAGAGTAAGAGAAAATTTAAGAAAATACTCGGATATTAAAATTTATGAATTAACAAATATTTCAATTAACGAAACTTTATCTAGAACTTTAATAACTTCTATAACTACTTTATTAGCCTTGCTATCAATATTCTTTTTTGGAGGTGAAGTCTTAAAAGGGTTTTCATTAGCAATGATTTTTGGTGTGATATTTGGAACTTATTCATCAATTTACATTGCTAATACAGTGCTTGTAAGACTTAATGTTTCACAAAAAACAGTTCTTAAAGACGATAGTAAAATTTAATATAAATTTTGTGCAGCTACCATAGTTAATAGCATTGGTAACGATAAAAGTGTATTTGTCCTTGAAAACAACATTGCAGTTTTTGCAGATTTAGCCTTTAATTCAGGTTCACACTCTACTATTCCAAGTGCTCTTTTTTGGTTTGGCCAAATCACAAACCAAACATTGAAGGCCATAATGAGACCTAACCACATACCTAAACCAATTGATGTATGTTTTGGTACGCCATTTTTAAAACTCAAAGTCATAGCATCGTACAAATAACCGTTGATTAAAGCTAAGATCAAACCAGTTAATATAGTAAATGCTGCTGCCCATCTAAAATAAAAAAGTGCTGCTGGAGCTATAACCTTTCCAATGGCAGGTTTTTGCTCATCTGGAATTTTTGCCATATTTGGAATTTGTACAAAATTAAAATACCAAAGAAGGCCAATCCACATAATTGCAAATACAACATGTAGTAATCTCAACATCCAGCTCCAAAAAATTCTATCAAAAGAAAAACCGTCATTTTGGTAAAATAAAGCTAGAAATAAAACCACGGAAATAGCTATTGAGACATAAATGGTTCTTGATAATGATGAGAGTAAATCAATCATATTTAACAACTTATACACTACATTATAATTTTTATTAATAACTTTTTTATAATTATTAATTTACTTTTATAAGAATTTTCATATAAGTTTAATGTTAATTCAATTTATTTATTATGCCCTATAAACTACCAACACTTGATTATAAAAATGACGCATTATCACCAATTATGTCTCAAGAAACATTAGAATTACATCATGGTAAACATCATCAAACTTATATAACCAATCTAAATAATTTTATAAAAGATACAGAAATGGAAAATATGTCTTTAGATAAAATTATTTTAAAAAGTTCTGAGGATAAATCGTTAGTTGGGATATTTAATAATGCAAGTCAACACTGGAACCATAATCTTTTTTGGAAATGCATGAAACCAAAAGGTGGTGGAAAAATTCCACCCAAGCTTGAAAAAAGATTAATTTCCGATTTTGGAAGCATAGAGCAATTCAAAAATGATTTTAAACAAGCTGGTATTACACAATTCGGTTCTGGCTGGTGTTGGTTGTCAATTAGTAACGGCAAATTGACGGTAACAAAAACTGCCAATGCTATTAACCCATTAGTTTCAAATATGGTGCCTATTTTAGGATGTGATGTTTGGGAACATTCTTATTATATTGATTTTAGAAACAGAAGACCTGAATACCTAGATAAGTTTATTGAGAATTTAGTCAATTGGGAGTATGTAGACTCTCTACTAGACTAGTTAATTATTTAAATTTTTGATTTTTCGGGCATGGATAAACGACCTTATACATTGAATAGTGAAAAATAAACCAGTTAACATCATCATTAATTTAGATATATCTGCCCAATAATTTTCAAAAATACTTCCTCCAATAATTATTCTTATAAAATCTAAACCACCTAAAAAAATTACTAATCCAAAAAGAACAACGATGTGCATAAACATTTTCTTTTTATTAATAAATATTATTGATAAAAAGGAGAAAATTAAAATTGGAACACCCAAAAAAGACGGTATGTATGAAGTAAATGAATTACTATCACTTAAAAAACTAATTATAATACCCCAAACAATAAGAAATATACCATAAAAAAGTGATATTTTTTCTATAGTCATTCCAAATGCTTTAAACTCATCAGTTTTTGTTTTTTCAGTATTATTCATATAGCTAGTAATATAATTTTTTTTTAATGTTTTAAAAGAGGTTTTAAAAATTTCCCTGTATAACTCTCATTAATTTTGCAAATTTCTTCTGGTTTTCCCTCTGCTATAATTCTTCCACCTTTAACACCTCCTTCGGGTCCCATATCAACAATATAATCTGCTGTTTTTATTACATCTAGATTATGTTCTATTACAACAACTGTATTTCCTAAAGCTACAAATGTATGGAGGATTTCAAGTAATTTTTTAATATCATGTTGATGCAAACCAGTAGTTGGTTCATCTAGTATATACATTGTTCTTCCTGTAGATCTTTTAGAAAGTTCTTTTGCTAATTTAATACGTTGAGCTTCTCCACCTGATAATGTTGTGGCTTGCTGGCCAATTTTGATATAGCCCAAACCAACTTTCTTAAGAGTAAGTAATTTAGTTTTTATGTTTGATATATTTTCGAAATATTCACAACCTTCATCTACAGTCATATTTAAAACATCTGCAATACTTTTATCTTTAAACTTTATTTCAAGTGTTTCTCGATTATATCTAGTTCCTTTACACTCATCACATTGAATATAAACATCTGGTAAAAAGTGCATTTCATAGGTTATTACACCATCTCCCTCACACGCCTCACATCTCCCACCTTTTACATTAAAAGAGAATCGTCCAGGCTTATATCCTCTAGTTTTTGACTCTGGTAAGTTTGTGAACCAGTCTCTAATTGGTCCAAATGCTCCCGTGTAAGTTGCCGGATTAGACCTTGGTGTTCTTCCAATAGGGGATTGATCAATATCAATAATTTTATCAATTAATTCAGTTCCTTTAAAACCTCTAAATGGTTTTGGTATTTTTCTAGATTTATTATTATTTAATGTAAGGTTTAGAGCATTATAAAGCGTTTGTAATACTAAAGTAGATTTGCCGCTGCCAGATACACCAGTTACACATGTCAAACTTCCTAGCGGAATTTTAAGGTTTACATCATTGAGATTGTTACCTGTTGCGCCTGTAATTTCCAAAAACCTTCCATTCTTAGCCAATCTTCTTTTTATAGGCACATTTATTTTAAACTTGTTTGATAAGTATTTACCTGTGATGCTATTTTGATTTTGACTTATTTCTTTAATTGATCCTTGGGCAACTATTTCACCACCTCTATTTCCAGCCTCAGGTCCAAGATCAATTATATGATCTGCATTTTCCATCGTTTCAGTGTCATGTTCAACTACAACAACTGTATTACCTAAATCTCTCAACCTTTTAAGAGCATTAATTAATTTAACATTATCTTTTTGATGAAGTCCAATTGATGGTTCATCTAGTACATATAATACACCTGTTAATCCTGAGCCAATTTGTGATGCTAATCTTATTCTTTGTGCTTCTCCACCAGATAAAGTTCCGGACTCTCTTGATAAGGTTAAGTAATCAAGACCCACATTTAATAAAAAATTTAATCTTTCATTAATCTCTTTTAAAATATGTTCGGCAATTTTTACTTGTCTCTTATCTAGATTATTTTTTAGATTAGCAAACCATACTGCAGCATCTGATATTGATTTTTCGGTCACTTCACTGATATGGAGATTATCTATTTTAACACATAATGCCTCATCTTTTAATCTATGACCATTACATCTTTCACATTTAGT
>CABZBT010000010.1 GCA_902524045.1 uncultured Pelagibacteraceae bacterium
ATTGATCTTAATAATTTTTCTTCTGGTCCTGAAGCTGAGTCGCCTTTAGGAGTTACTTTTCCCACCAAAATATCACCAGCATTTACCTCAGCTCCAATATAAACAATACCTGATTCATCTAAATTTTTCAGTGCTTCCTCATTTACATTTGGAATGTCTCTAGTTATTTCTTCTTCACCTAATTTTGTGTCACGAGCCATTATTTCGTACTCAACTATATGAACAGATGTAAATACATCATCAGTCACACATCTTTCAGAAATTAAAATTGAGTCTTCAAAATTGTATCCTTGCCAAGGCATAAAAGCTACAGTTACATTTTTTCCCAAAGCTAATTCACCCAATCTTGTTGATGGACCATCTGCAATGATATCACCACTTTTTACTTTGTCTCCAACTCTAACTAATGGTCTTTGATTTATGCATGTGTTTTGATTTGATCGTTTAAATTTTTGTAAATTATATATGTCAACAGTAGATTTATTAAAATCAGTTTCCTCTGTTACCTTTACAACTATTCTCTTCCCGTCAATTTTATCAACTAAACCATCTCTTTTAGCAACAATGGTTACTCCAGAGTCTAGGGCTACATCACTTTCAATCCCTGTTCCCACTAAAGGAGCTTCTGGTTTAAGTAACGGAACTGCTTGCCTCATCATATTTGATCCCATTAATGCTCTGTTGGCATCATCGTTCTCTAAGAAAGGAATTAAAGAGGCTGCAACAGAAACTAGTTGTTTAGGAGAGACATCGATATAATCTATAGTTTCAGGTTTGGACAATAAAAAGTTTAAATTTTGCCTGCAAGATACCAGTTCTTCTACAATTTTATTATTCTTATCGAGCTTTGTATTAGCCTGTGCTATTGTATATTTAGTTTCTTGCATTGCGGACAAATATTCAACACCATCCTGAACTACTCCATCCTTAACTCTTTTATATGGACTTTCAATAAAACCATATTTATTAATTTTGGCATATGTTGATAGACTATTAATCAATCCAATGTTTGGTCCTTCAGGAGTTTCTATTGGACATATTCTTCCATAATGTGTTGGGTGCACATCCCTTACCTCAAAACCTGCTCTTTCTCTTGTTAAACCACCTGGACCTAAAGCCGACACTCTTCTTTTGTGAGTGATTTCCGATAAAGGGTTAGTTTGATCCATAAATTGAGATAATTGTGAGCTAGCAAAAAAATCTTTTAGTGAAACTGTTAATGGTTTAGCGTTAATTAAATCTTGTGGCATTGCTGACTCAATATCCAAAGTTGTCATTTTTTCTTTAATTGCCCTTTCCATTCGATACACACCTATTCTTGCTTGATTTTCTACCAATTCTCCCACAGAACGAACTCTTCTATTCCCAAGATGATCAATGTCATCTACGTCATCTTTCCCATCTCTAAGATCAAGCATTTTTTTGATAATTGCTATTATATCATCGTTTCTTAAGATTGTTATTTTATCGGAGCATTCCAGATCTAATCTTGAGTTCATTTTTACTCTGCCAACATCTGAGAGATCATATCTATCAGAGCTAAAAAATAGGTTATTAAATATTTGAGTTGCAATCTCAATAGTTGGCGGCTCTCCTGGTCTTAGCATTTTATATATTTCTGTTATAGCCTCATCTTTTGTGTTGTTCTTATCATTGAAGATTGTGGTCAACATGTAACCACCTTTATTAATTGAATTTGTTACTGATATTTCCAAAGAGTATATCTTCGCTTCTAAGATTTGATCGATTATAGTCTCATTCAATTCAGTTCCAATTTTAAAAACTCCATTTTCTTCCTCGTTTATTTTTATATCGCTATGTAGGAATTTACCGTACAAAGAGTCCTTAGAAACTAAAATATCTTTTAGTCCGTCATTAGAAAGTTTTTTTGCATTAAGGTAGTTTATTTTATCACCTAATTTAATTACAACTTTACCATTTTTTGCGTCTACAACTTCCTCAGAAAAGTTCTTAGCTCTATAATTTTCAGGATTAAATTTGGTTTTCCACTTCTGTGTTTGAATATCAAAAGAAAACTTTTCACTCTCATAAAATTCATTGACTATATCGGCTTTATTGTAACCAAGAGCGATTAATAATGTTGAAGCTAATATTTTCTTTTTTCTATCTATCTTAAAGTATAAAAAATCTTTAACATCATATTCAAAATCCAGCCAAGAGCCTCTGTTGGGTATTACTCTGCAATTAAATAAAAGTTTTCCACTTGCATGTGTTTTTCCTTTATCATGATCAAAAAAAACACCTGGGCTTCTGTGCATTTGATTAACAACTACTCTTTGAACACCATTAGTTATAAAGGTTCCACTGTTTGTCATCATGGGAACTTCGCCCATATAGACTTCTTGCTCTTTTGCAGATAATATGTCTTTTGTATTATTTTCTGGATCTATCTCATATACAACTAACCTTAAAGTGCATTTTAAAGCAGAAGAATATGTTAAACCTCTCGCAATACACTCCTCTACATCAAATTTTGGTTTTTCTAACCTATATGAAACATACTCTAAAGTTGCTTTATCATTTAAATCTTCAATTGGAAAAATACTTTTAAAAACTCTATCAAAACCTTTAGTTAATTCTAAATTTTCTGGTTTAAAATCTGTTAATTCATTATATGAATTTTTTTGGACCTCAATCAAATTTGGTATTGATAAACTTTCTTTAAGTTTACCAAAACTTTTTCTTATGTTTTTCTTTTCAGTAAAAGATATTTGCATCTATATTTAATACTGATTAATAAAACTAATCAGCACTTAAAAATTCCTTATTAATTTTATTTAAGTTCTACTTTAGCGCCAGCGGCTTCTAGCTTAGCTTTAATTTCTTCAGCTTCTTTTTTTGGTACGCCTGATCTAACTTCCTTAGGAGCACCTTCAACTAAATCTTTTGCTTCTTTTAAACCAAGAGACGTAGCGGCTCTCACCTCTTTAATTACATTAATTTTTTTATCACCTGCAGAAACAAGCATGATTGAAAAATCATCTTTTTCTTCTGATGCTGCTGCTGCACCTGCTGCTGCTGGAGCTGCTGCTGCCATCGGGGTAACTCCCCATTTTTCTTCTAATTTTTTCGAAAGATCTGCTGCTTCAGCAACAGTCAAACTTGATAAGTCTTCAATAATTTTATTAAGGTCAGGCATAATTTACTCTTTTGGTTGGGTTTCAGAATTTTCTGGGGGTAAATTACTCATTTTTTCTGATCGTGCAAGTAAAATACTTACTAATTTTGATGCAGAAGCGTTCAAAATACCAACAATATTTGCCCTTGCCTCATCTAAAGTGGGTAAATTAGCAACATTCAATACCCCAGCTTGATCAAGAATTTCATTATCCATGAGCCCACCAAGTAATTTAAGATTCGTATTATCTTTGGCAAATTTATATAGAATTCTTGCTGACATAATTGCGTCTTCACCAAAAGCTACTGCTGTAGGGCCATTAAACAAATTTGATAAATCTTTACATTTAGTTTTTTCTAGAGCTAATTTAGTAATCCTATTTTTTGTAATCTTAAAAATAATACCATGCTCTCTCATCTTAGATCTTAATTCATCGAGTTGAACCATAGTTAAACCTTGATAATGTGTTACCATCACTGCTTTACTATTTTCAAATTGAGAAGATATATCAGTGATGTATTTTTGTTTTTGTTTTTTATTCATCATAATAACTAAATATTTTTCACCATTTTTAATTTGTAAGAAACTCCCATAGTTGAAGTTATAAATACAGATTTTATTAAATCACCTTTTAAAGTGTTGTTGGCTTTTTCTTTATCTAAAGTTTCAATTATTGCATTATAATTTTTAATCAATTGATTATCATTAAAAGATTTTTTTCCTATACTAACACCTATATTACCATCTTTATCATTTCTTATTTCGGCTTGGCCTGATTTTGCATCGGTAACTGCTTTTTTAATATCGTTTGTAACAGAGCCTAACTTTGGATTAGGCATTAACCCCTTAGGACCAAGAATTTTACCAAGTTTTGAAAGTTTAATCATCATAGATGATGTACAAATCAATTTTTCAAAATTTATTTCCCCATTTTTAATTTTCTCAATAAAATCATCACTACCTACAATATCTGCACCTGCATCTTTAGCCTCTGATATTTTTGATTCCTCACAAACAACAGCAACTTTAACTTTTTTTCCCGTGCCACCTGGAAGATTAACAACTGTTCTTATATTAATTTCATTTTTTTTTTGTTTGTTATTAATTTGAAAACTTAAATCTATCGACTCATCAAATTTAGCTGTGCAATTTTTTTTGATATTTGGTAAGATCTTTTCGATAGACTCAGCGCTTAATTCAAAAGTTTTTTCAGGTAATTTTCTAAATCTCTTAGATGTCATTATTCTTTAATCTCAATTCCCATTGACCTCGCAGAGCCTGCTATTATTTTAATTGCTTCCTCTATATCAAAAGCATTCAAATCATTCATTTTCTGTTTTGCAATTTCTTCAGCTTGTTTTTTTGTTATAGATGCAACAATATTTCTACCAGGCTCTTTAGATCCACTTTTTAATTTTGCTGCCTCTCTTATAAAAAAAGATGCAGGAGGTGATTTAATTTTAAAATCAAATTTTTTATCCTTATAAACAGTAATTTCAACTGGAACAGGTTTACCTGCCATTGATTTAGTTTTATCATTGAAAGCTTTACAAAATTCCATAATGTTCACACCACGTTGACCCAATGCTGGACCAACTGGTGGAGCAGGATTTGCTTGACCACCTTTAATTTGTAATTTTATAAATCCACTAATTTCTTTTTTTGCAGCCATTAACTAATCTTCTCCACTTGATTATATTCCAATTCAACTGGTGTTGGTCTACCAAATATTGAGACTGAAACTTTTAGTCTTGATTTATCCTCATCAATTCCCTCAACCATTCCACTAAACGAAGCGAACGGACCATCTACAACCTGGACTTTTTCACCAATATTATATTCTATACCAGATTTTGGCTGAGCTACACCATCTTTTATTTGTCCTAAAATTTTTTCTATTTCTTTATCAGAAACAGGAACTGGGATTCCTTTTGTCCCCAAAAATCCACTTACTCTCTTTATATTCTTGATCATGTGATAAATGCTATTATCCATTTCACTCTTTATAAGGACATATCCGGGAAAGTATTTTTTCTTCCTTTGGACCCTTTTTCCTCTTTTTACCTCAGTGATATCATGTGTGGGCACAATAATTTCATCAAACTTATCAGAAATATTTGCTTTTTCTGCTTCTTCTTTTATTAAACCTGCAACCTTGTTTTCAAAACTTGAATGTGACTGAACAATGTACCAATTTTTCATTATATGCTAACTTTAAGTAATATTTCTAGGAAGAATTTTAAAACCTGATCTAACAATAAAAAAAATATAGACATCACGACCGCCATTGCAAACACCATTAATGCACCTTGCAAAGTTTCTTTCCAAGTGGGCCAAGTAACTTTAAATGCCTCTTGTTTAACTTCTTGAATAAATTTTATTGGATTTTTCATAATTCAAAATAACTAATTGGCAGGAGCGGAGGGACTCGAACCCTCAGCCTCCGGTTTTGGAGACCGGCGCTCTACCAATTGAGCTACACTCCTATAGAGAGTTTACTCTATAATCTTTGTTACAACTCCTGCTCCTACAGTTCTTCCACCTTCTCTTATTGCAAAGTTTAATTTTTCAGACATCGCAATTGGAGTAATTAATTTCACTGTAAACTTAGCATCATCTCCTGGCATAACCATTTCTGTGCCTGCTGGTAATTCAACTTCACCTGTGACGTCTGTAGTTCTGAAATAAAACTGTGGTCTATATTTGGTGAAAAAAGGTGTATGTCTTCCACCCTCTTCCTTTTTTAATACATAAGCTTGAGCTTCAAATTTAGTATGTGGTGTAACTGAACCTGGCTTGCAAAGCACTTGTCCTCTTTCGATATCAGTTCTTTCAACACCTCTTAGTAAAACACCTACATTATCACCTGCCTCACCTGAGTCTAAAAGTTTTCTAAACATTTCAACACCAGTGCAAACTGATTTTTTAGTTTCTCTGATACCAACTATTTCAATTTCATCACCAGTTTTAAGTACTCCAGACTCCACTCTTCCAGTTGCAACTGTACCTCTTCCAGAGATAGAAAATACATCTTCGACTGGCATTAAGAAATCCTTATCTTTTGGTCTGTCTGGTTGAGGAATAAATTCATCAACATTTTTCATTAACTCTAGTATTGATTTTTTTCCTATTTCTTCATCTTTTCCTTCAACAGCAGCAAGTGCAGAACCTTTTGCTATTGGAGTTTTATCGCCAGGAAACTTGTATGAAGTTAGTAATTCTCTTATTTCTTCTTCTACAAGGTCTATCATTTCTTTATCATCAACTTGATCTACTTTATTTAAGTAAACACAAATTGCCGGAACACCAACTTGCCTTGCCAAAAGAATATGTTCTCTTGTTTGAGGCATTGGACCGTCTGCAGCGTTTACAACTAAAATTGCACCATCCATTTGTGCAGCTCCGGTAATCATATTTTTTACGTAGTCAGCATGTCCCGGACAGTCTACGTGAGCATAATGTCTTTTTTCAGTTTCATATTCTACGTGAGCTGTTGAGATTGTAATCCCTCTCTCTTTTTCCTCTGGAGCTTTATCAATTTGATCATATGCAATAGCTTGTGCACCACCAGTTTCAGATAAAACTTTAGTGATTGCTGCAGTTAAAGTTGTTTTACCATGATCGACATGACCAATTGTACCAATGTTACAATGTGGTTTATTCCTTACAAATTTTTCTTTCGACATTACTTTTATTCCTTACGTTTTATTTTTTTTATAATTTTTTTCTTGGAGCGGGTAAAGGGAATCGAACCCTTACATCCAGCTTGGAAGGCTAGCGTTCTACCATTGAACTACACCCGCACAACCCCAAGAGTAACACTCCAGTATCGCATAAAGTTTTATTGAATGGTGGAGGGGGAAAGATTCGAACTTTCGAAGACCGAAGTCAACGGGTTTACAGCCCGCCCCATTTGACCGCTCTGGAACCCCTCCCTTAGGGGAAGTGTCCCCTTGTTCAATAAAGCTTCAAACAACATGGGTTTTATATATTTTATTTATGTAAATGCAATATGTGATTTATTAAGAAAATATTCAAAAAACGTGTAAAACTATAACAAATTTATGAATAAATCCTCATTTTTTATTATTGGTCAACATGCTGTAACAGAAGCTCTTAAAAATCCTAAGAGAAAGGTATTAAGAGTTTTTTTAACAGAGGAAAGTAAAAAAAATCTTCATAGAAACAGTCCTAATAAGAACCTATTGAATGAAGTAAAAGTTTTTTTCAAAAACAAAAAAGAATTAGATAAATATTCAAAAAAAGACGACTTATTACATCAAGGATATGTAGCTGAAATAGAACATTTAGAAAGACCAATACTTAAAGAATTTATTAAAGGGAAAAAAAATATAACTTTTGTATGTTTGGATGGTGTAACAGATCCCAGAAATATTGGTGCTCTTATAAGAAGTGCAGTATCATTTGATGTTGATGGCCTAATTATCAAAGAGAGACATTTTCCAAGTGAAAGTAAATTAATGTACAAGGCTGCAAGCGGTTCGATCGAATATTTAAATATTTTTGAAGTGTCAAATATAAATTCAACTTTAAAAAATCTCAAAGATAAAAACTTCTGGGTTTATGGTTTTGATAGTAAAGGAAAACAAATTTTTACTGAGATCGATTGGAAAGGAAATAATATACTTTTATTTGGGTCTGAAGGTTCAGGTTTACACATGCATACGTCTAAATATGCTGATTTTTTAGTTAAAATTGATATTAACAAAAAGATTGAAAGCTTAAATATATCAAATAGTGCCGCTATAGCATTTCATCATTTAAGTTACATAAAAAAAAAGAGTTGATTAATTAATAAATAATTAATAATTATTGCGCATGCCCTTGTAGCTCAGCTGGTAGAGCAATTGATTTGTAATCAATAGGTCCGCGGTTCGAATCCGTGCGGGGGCACCATCACTCAATAAAATCAACGTTTATTATTTTTAAAAATTTTAAGAATCTTCAAATTTCTTTCTTAAGTGTGACTATAGTGTGAATAGATTGTGTATCAATCAAGTAGTCATTTAAAATCACATATTATTAATTAGCAGCTCCTCTAGTTATATATTCCCATTCTGTACTAGGTGTAACACTTAACAAATATTTAACAGATTCATTATTAAGTTTTAACGGTTTAAACTTTTTTTTATCAAATTTTTTGAAATGGTTTTCAACTTTGTAAAGCGTATCGTATAATTTTTTAACTGCAGGATTTTCAATTTGATTCAAGCCAAACTGTTTAGATTTTGTAGATCTATACCACTCTGTTTCATTTTTTCTTCTTTTCTCGCTAACTGACAAAGCTACATTAAGATAACCATTATAGTTTTGATAATGAACATCGCTTTTAAGAACATAAAAACTAAAAAAAGTTTTTTCATCTTTTTGAATATAAAATTCTACATTTGTAATCGGATTATCCTGATCTTTCTTTATAATCCCATTTTGGATTAACCAGTTTATATCCTTAGGAGAATTTCTAGGATGTTTTGCATAAAAATAAATAATTCCATTTCTCACAAAAAATTCCGCATAATCTTTATTATCTATTTTGGAAGATGCAACACAATCGAAAAAACCTAAAATCTTTTGTATTTTCTTTTTAGAAGTTTTATAGACTGTTGTTCTTGATCCAGATATTGGACAATTTTCTATACTATTTGAGGTCTCTAAATAAGCAGCTGTAGTAGTTTCAACGTCAATCCAGGTGGATTTATTATTGTTGTGTTTGTAATGGGACTCAAATTTTTTTTTTATAAAAGTTTTTCTAACCTCATACTTTGCAAATGCTTCTAAAGGATAAATAATTAAAAGAAAAATAATTATCTTTTTCATAAATTTAAAAACCCAGTCTTCCAGACACTAAAAGTCTTTTAAAATGTGTTTGCCTTAATACACTGCCCTTAGGTGCATTTCTAAAGAGGTTGGGTAGAAACTTTCCAGGTTGGGAATAAGTATATGAGTTTCCAGACGATGCAACATTCGAACTAGTCGTGCCAGATGTAGATCCAGATGATGCAGACATTTTGTCCAAGACTTTAGGTACAACTTTGCTTGCAACATAGCTAATTGCAATAATTGCAACTATTAATATTAAAGCATCTCTAATTTGTTCTGATTTATCTACTAAAATTATTGCCTCTTCCCCACTTAACATAATACCACTATCGTTTTTAAAATAGTCTTGTGAAATTTTATCAAGCATTAATTCTAAATATTGAAAACCTTCTTCATTTTTGAATTCAATTACCTTGTCGTTTGTATCTACAAATACTAATTTTGATCCTTTATTATGCATTAATAAATTAAAAAACATTTCTTCAAATCTAAATTTATTTTCTAAAGTATTTTTTTGATAGATTGGATAAGTTCTAAATTCGTCGTTTAAACAATTTATAAAAATACTAAAATTATTTAGATCTAAACATTTTGAAGATAAAATAGTATTTTCTAGGTTTTTGGTTAATTGATTATTATAATCCTCGTCAACTAAATAGTTATACTTTTTATAAGCTTTTTGATTATTTATAATTTTTTCTCTAACTAAATCAGAATAAATGAAACCAATATTAAGAAACGCTATAGTGTCTTTTCTATACTTAAAAGAATTTTTATATTTGTTTTGCTCTGTTAATTTTTTTTCTAGACACTCTACAAATAAATTAAAGTCTATCTTTTTAGAACAATCAATCCTATCTAATTCAAAGTAGACGTTCAATCGTTCAGCATACAAAAGGTTATTGCTAAAAAATGAGATAATAACTATAAAAACTACAATCTTTTTTGCTTTATCAAACATAAAAAAAATATTACCACTGTGACCATAGTGTGACCAGACTTAAAATATTTTATAATTAATGTTGCAAACAAATGTTTATTTAAACTTTAGCAATTGATTTGTAATCAATAGGTCCGCGGTTCGAATCCGTGCGGGGGCACCACTAAGAAGTTTCTCTTCTCAATTGTTCAATTTTAATTTTATTTTGTAGACTTCTATTTTTATCGTACATAAGATTAAATCGTATACTCAGTTTAGTTTTAACAATAATATCTTTAGCATTCCTAACCTCAATGTTATCTGCTACAGCGCTAATTGGTCTTTTTTTTGGATTCAAATTTTTAATAATTATTTTCGATTTATAACTTACTATCTTACCCTTCCATCTTCTGGGTCTAAATGGACTTATAGGAGAAATAGATAGTTTTTTTGAATTTAAACTTAATATTGGTCCATGTACCGATAAATTGTAAGCAGTGCTGCCTGCGGGTGTTGAAACAAGTACACCATCAGAAACTAATCTTTTAATAACTTGTTTTGAACCATGATTTATCGACAATGAGGCTGCTTGCCTACTCTGTCTTAATATTGAAACTTCGTTAATCGCTAGATGTTTTCTAATTTGATTTTTATTATTTTTTACAATCATTTCTAAAGGTGAAATAGTAATTAAATTTGCTTTATTTAAATTTTTTAAAATTGTTTTTGACGAAAATTTATTCATTAAAAAACCATAATTACCAGAATTTATTCCATAAAAAAATTTTTTAGATCGTTTATTTTTTTTTAAAGTCTGGAGCATAAATCCATCACCACCAATAACTATTATGATATTAGGTTTTTTGACAATTGTTTTATTTAATATTTTAACTAAAGAACTTTTTATTTTTTTTGAGTTTAAATTTTTATCAGAAATAATTTGAATTTTTTCCATTTAGTGGTGCCCTCGGCCAGACTCGAACTGGCACTCCGCAAGCGGCAAGGATTTTAAGTCCTTTGTGTCTACCAATTTCACCACGAGGGCATTAATGAATTTCATGAGTATTTATGCCAATATTTATAATTGAACAAGATGAATAAGTAAAATTGTTATTTATTTGAATATTTTATGAATATTGATAGACAATTGTAATGTCCAGGTAGGACAAAATTAATAGTGAATAAATATCTTTAAAAATTATAATTATTTTCAATGAAAAAAAATATTATTAAATCTCATTTAAAAAAAAAATCACAATCAAAGCTTGCTTTATCAATTAGCCTATTTCTTGCGCTTTTAACCTCAACTGGATACATTTTTAATTCTAAAGGAATAATTTTTTTGTTCTATATTTTTTGTTTTGTATTTCTCTACAATTTAGTAATCAACTTCTTATTAGAAAAATTTGATATTTTATCATGATTAAAAAACTCATTAAATTAAAGATATTAAAGCTTATACTAATTGGTAGTGTATCAGCAGCTTATACTTTGGGAAGATATTGTGATCAAAAAAATAAAGTAAAAAGTAAAAAAGAAAAGAAATCTTTGCCTGTTACTCAATAAAAAATTTTGTTATATCTTCTTAACTTTATCAGAAGCTTTTTTTTCTCTCCAAATAGACCTCTTTTCCTCAAGGTGAATATTTTCACTTCTCTTTTTTGTATGCCTAATATTTGTTTCAAACGATAGAGAAGATGGATAAGATTGATAGTTTTTATCTATGAAATTTAATATTGAAGAGTATGAAGGATAAAAATCCTCCTGATCATTAAAATTTATATATTTTTTATATTTTTGAGAAAATAGACCATTCCCATTATCATAAAATCTTTCTGTAGATAAACCATATTCCTCGTAAGGATAATAATTTAGGTCGTTTTTATTTATATGATTTACCCAGCTAGCATATGTCCAATATTCACCGAAGGAGCCATAAATATTTGCAGCTTTTATTATTAGTTCTATCCAACTTTGATCAGATTTGAAATGATCCTTAAATTTTGATTTAAGACTTTTTAAATACTTTTTTTTAAAAATCATATGATGTGAAGTGAATGTTCCTCTTTCATCCTCTACAGGATTTATCTCTAATACATTTTTAATTAAATTTTTCCATGAATTTAAAACGTCCTGGTTTCCATATGATTTATCCTGTAATAAGGCAAATTTTTCTTTTTTTTTGTCAACAAGCGGCCAAGATTTCACTGGAAGTAAATCCGAGTCCCATACAATAAAAACTTCGTCTATTTCATTAATAACATCATCGGCTCCTAATTTGATAATCTGTTGGTACAACCAACCAGGAGTATAATTTGGTTTGTTTTGAGCAATTTGTGAAACAACGTCAGTTTTTGTTAAACCATATTTGTTTAAAAAAAAGTTATCCTCATCCAATAAAGTTAAATTTTTAATTTTCCAATTTTTGGATTTGTCTTTTAAAATTTTTATCTCATTTTCTGATGTTATTACAAAGATTTTTTTTGGATTATATTTATGATAAATACCCTCAAGAACTGCTCTTGTACTCCAATTCACATGGTGAATTGGGATTACAAATTGATACATTAAATTAATTTAAATTTACTTCTTTTGAAATATTTTCATCAGTTTTAAAAACAGTTACTGGATCTTCAAGGCCAGCATCTGAACAAAGCGGTTCAACACCTAATCCCTTTCTTGGATATTTTGAAACTACCGATTTATATTCCTGAATAATTTCTTTTAATTCAGATTTTGTTAAGTCATTTATGTATTTGCACTTTCCAATACCAGTTGGGACTGGAATAGCTAAGTTGCCTCCTCTTTTTTGCAGTATTTTATCAAAGCCTTCATTCATACATTTTTCATCTAATAAAATATCATGCCATAAGCTTAATTCATATTCACTAAATAACTTAAAAATTCTATGCATATCTTTTTCATTTATCCAGCCTCTTTTGTAAGACATAAAAGTACTTAAATTCATTTCAACACTAATAGCATGTCCGTGTAATAACCCTGCTTTAAGTTCAAAGTTTGCGCTTAGTCCATGGCCAAATGCGTGATCCCTAATACTGTGAACTTCATGTAAGTTATCATATTCACTTTCAACATAACTTTTTAAAGATAAACCAATTATTTTTTTTGATTTTGAAACTATTTTGTCATGAATTTTGCAATCAATTGTACCAAAGTGAGTTTTCATTAAATCAAGTCCTGTGTCTTCGAGTAAATGAAATAATTCCTTATCTCTAATTACAGCCATTTTATGTATTTCGGCAATACCGTGACGAACCCAAGAAGTTCTTAAACTTTTAAAGAATGAACGATCAGATATATTAAGCACAGGAGCGTGAAAAGAACCCAAAAGATTTTTAAATCCACCAGCATCACAGCAAGATCTTGGACTCGGTCCGCTATCTATTGCACTTACAACTGAAGTTGACAACATTATATATGGAGTACTTCGATGATAAATAGATGCAGCAAAAGCTCCTATATCTCCTATAACTCCCCCACCAATTATCAGAATAGGTTCGTTCCTATTTACACCTAACTTTCTAAAATCCTCAACTATCTTTTCAACATTTTTTATATGCTTATCGACTTCCATAGCTCTATAAACTAGTTTTTCTAAAATAATAGAATGATGATTGAAATAATTTTCAATTTCTACTCCATAATTATCCTCAATATTTTGGTCTATTAGACAAACACATCTTCCAAATGATTTATAATTATCTCTTAAAAGAGGATTATTGATATTTAATGTGCTCTCCTCTACTTTAATTGATGTAAAAGTATTTAGATTCATAGTTGCTTCTATCTGCTGATAATCATTTGAACTTACAACATGACCACTTGAATTTCTGTAACTAGAGGTTGGATATAAGGCTAAAGGATTTTTTTGCTCAAAATTTAAAATAAGTTGCTTATAAAACAAATGTTTTGAACTATTAAGCAAGTTTGAAATCAATTTTGCACCTCCAAAATTTGTATTACTGATTTTTGAAGACAAAAATCTTAATTCACTAGATAAATACTTATTAAAAGGTAATACTAAGTAAGAGAGCTCAAGAATAAACCTTTCAGTAGTCAAGTTTAAAGAAGTTTTAAGTATTCTTAAATGAGGTAATGAAGAAATTGCGTTTAATTTTAAAAATTCATCAGATATTTTGAAGTCATAGGGGTCTGCTTTAGCTAAACTGATTAATAAATCTTCAAAGTAATTGTTATTGACAAAATTTTCTAACAAGCTCTGATCGTTTAAGATGGTTTTTTTATTTAGAACAAAATATTTAGAAAAGTCGATAATTTTTTTTGAGACCATAATTCTAAATAAAATATTTTTTTTTTAAGTCAAACCGCACTATGTCTCATAATATATTTTACATGTTAAATTCATCCTCAAGTAGAAATTCTTAAATATCAAAAACATTAAATTTTTAAGTCAATTTAATAAATTGGCCCAAAAAGTGTTAATTTTTGAAGTGTTTATAAATATATTTATTGTAATTTGAATAATGAAAAAAAATTTTAAAGTGGCAATCTTTACAGACTTAGATGGGTCGCTTTTACATAGAGATACTTTTAAATTTCATTCAATCAAAGATTATATTGTGAGCCTTGTAAATCGAGGAATAATTATAATTCCAAATTCAAGTAAAACTGAGAAAGAAATTGGAAAATTTAATGAAGCGCTTGGTGTTAAACTTCCATATATCTCTGAAAATGGATCGTCAATACAAGGGTTAAATCTAATTAATGCCAACTTTCCTGATAAAATTGTTTTAAGTAGAGAAAAAGAGGAATTAATTAAAATTTTTAATAATAAAGTACCTGAGCAATTAAAAAATAAATGTATTCAAATTTCTAACATAAGCAAAAAAGAACAAGAAAAAATATTTGGCCAAAAAGATGATAATCTTGAAAATGCTTTAAATAGAAAATACACTTCACCTTTTTTATTTAAGGGCGATAAAAATGAACAAAATAAATTATCAAAAATTTTAAATTCTCATTCATTAACACTTCAAGAAGGGGGCCGTGTTATAAATCTCTGCGATAATATTAATAAAGTAAAATCAATGAATAAAGTAATCAAAATTTTAAAAAAAACAGAAGATAAGATTAAGTCAATTGCAGTTGGTGATAATTATAATGACTTGGATATGTTGAAAAATTGTGATGTCCCCTGTTTAGTATTTAACGACAAATTTAAGTTAGATCAAATAAACATAGATAATTTGATATTTTCTAATATGCCATCACCTGAAGGCTGGGCTGATGTGATTAAAAAAGCTCTAGATAAATTAAATTATAATGTCTAAGATTTATTATGGGTGATTTTTCTCAAAACGGAATAATTTCAACTTTACACGATTTTGGAACTAGATCTACAAGTGAAATTGAAAAAGACTTACTAAAGTTTGCTAAAGAAAGAAAGATGGAGTTAATTTTACCTTGTCTTTACTCTGAGCTGGAGGGATCAGCTTTGCCAAAAATCGTAGACGAGATAAGTAAAACCAAATATTTAGATCACGTTATTGTTGGTTTAGATAAAGCAAACGAAACACAAGCTAAAAAAGCTTGGAAATTTTTTAAAAAATTAAAAACTCGTTTTTCTCTTTTGTGGAATGATGGCCCTGCATTAAAAAAACTTGATCAAGAATTGAAAAAAAAAGATCTTTCACCTAATGAACTCGGTAAAGGTAGAAATGTTTGGTATTGTATTGGTATGTCTATAGCAAGAGATACCGCACGTTCAGTCGCTCTACATGATTGTGATATTAATACTTATGATAGAAGAATGTTAGCAAAGCTCTTTTACCCTGTGGTAAATCCTCTTTTTAATTTTGAATTTTGCAAAGGATATTATCCACGAGTGGCAAGTGGTAAAATGAATGGACGTGTTGCAAGATTACTGGTTTTTCCTTTACTTACAGCGCTAGAAAAAACTATTGGTAAGAGTGATTATTTGAATTTTATGAGATCATTTAAATATCCTTTAGCAGGTGAATTTTCATTTAGAAGGAATGTTTTACCAGAGTTAAGAATATCCTCCGATTGGGGAATAGAAGTTGGAATTTTATCTGAAATGCAAAGAAGCTTTTCTCCTCAAAATATCTGCCAAGTAGATTTAGCGGATACTTATGATCATAAACACCAAGTTTTATCCATTGATGATGAAACCAAAGGATTATCTAGGATGTCCATAGATATAATAAAAACATTTATAAAGAAATTAGCAACTCAAGGTAATTCTTTTAGTAGGGAAAAATTTAGATCTTTAAAGGCAACTTATTATAGATCTGCTTTGGATTTAATAGATATATATAGAAGTGATGCATATATGAATGGTCTAAAATTTGACTCACATACAGAAGAAAAGGCTGTTGAGTTGTTTGCTATCAATATAATGAAAGCTGGTGAAGCTTTTATTCTTAATCCAATGGATACTCCATTTATACCAACTTGGAGTAGAGTTAAAAGTGCCATACCAGATTTTCTGGGAAGACTTGAAAAAGTAGTAAATGAAGATAACAAAAAATATAGTTAATGTTATCACCAGACGGTCAGAACAAAATTAAAAATAAGCTAAGAAATATTTATAATTTTTTGTACTCTAAGATAGAAATTGATCTCTATTCTAAAGAAATAATTCGGGTAATAAACAAATTTAACAAAAAAAATAAAAAAAAAAATAAGTTAATCTCCGAAAAGACTTCAATTGTAATTTGCTATGGTGACAGTATTCTTAACAGTAAACAAAAATATCTAATAAAAGGCTTTCAAAATTTTTTCCAAAAAAAACTAAAAAATTATTTTAATACTGTTCATTTTTTACCATTTTATCCATCAAGTAGTGACAGTGGTTTTGCTGTAAAGGATCATTATAAAATTGATAGTAGAATTGGGAAGTGGTCAGATATTTCAAACTTTGCAAAAAAATACGACGTTATGGCTGATATAGTAATTAATCATTCGTCTGCTAGAGGGTTGTGGTTCAGGAACTTTTTAAGAGAAAAAAAACCTGGTAAGAACTATTTTTTACTAGTCAATTCTAAATTTAATACATCTAAAGTTATAAGACCTAGAGATCATCAACTACTAAAAAAAATTAATATCTTTAAAAAAACAGAGTATTTATGGAGAACTTTTAGTCCAGATCAGCTAGATTTAAATTATAAAAATCCTGCAGTTTTATTACGATTTATTAAGATAATGATAAATCTTGTAACTCACGGTGTAACAATTTTTAGGTTAGATGCAATTGCCTATCTTTGGAAGGAAAGCGGAACTAAATGTATAAACTTAAAACAAACCCATGAAATTATAAAACTTTTCAGACTAATTTGTACTTTTTTAAATATCAAAACGATCTTAGTCACTGAAACAAATTTGCCAGAAAAAGAAAATTTGAGTTATTTTGGAAAAAAGGATGAAGCTAATTGGATTTATAATTTTTCCTTATCTCCTTTATTAATTCACGCCTTTTTATTTGAAAATAGCTCTTATTTGACAAAATGGAGTAAAAAATTACCTTCAACAAAACCAGGTAATAATTACCTTAACTTTATTGCTTCACATGATGGTATAGGAATGAGACCAGCTGAGGGAATTCTAAAAAAAAAAACAATAAAGAATTTGCTTAATAGATTAAAAAAGAATGGCTCAAAATTTTCTTATAGAAAAATTAAAAACAAATCTAAAAAAGTTTATGAGGCAAATATTACAGTTTTTAATGCTTTAAAAAAATCAGATTTCGATAAAGAGGGTAAATTTTACTTTGAAAGGTACATTTCAGCTCACGCAGTAATGATTTCATTTGAAGGTGTTCCGGCAATGTATTTTAATTCTTTATTTGGAACATCTAATGATGAAGCTAAATATATAATAACTGGAAATAACAGAGACGTAAATCGATACCGTTGGAACCAAAAAGTTATTTTAAATAATCTTAAAAACTCAAAATCTAAACAAAGTATTTTTTATAAAAGTTTAACAAGTCTCTTAAGTATAAAAATGAGACAAAAAGCTTTTCACCCAAATGCTTCAAGAACAACTCTCAATATGGGTTCTAAAATATTTAGTTTTAAAAGAACAAGTATAGATGAAAAACAATCAATCATTTGTATATCTAATTTATCTTCAAAAAATCAAACTACAAAATTAAACAAAAATATTATTAACTACAAAGATCTGATAGATCCTAAAACAGAATTTAAAAATAAAAACCTTTTGACACTAAAACCGTTTCAAACAGTGTGGTTAAAAAATAATTAATGTACATTAAAATCAAATTTAACATCTAAAGATCTTTTTGAATTTGGGAAATCAAGGCCTTTAATAGGATAGTCTCTAAAATCATCAAGATCTGAATTTTTCAGATTAATACTTGAGATAGATAATTCTAAAGCCTCTGGAAACTGGTTTGATTCTTTAACTGAATAATTATTTGCATGAATGTGAACCAAATTTAAATAATCTTGAATTTTTTTTAGAAAATTTTCAATAGTATTTAAGTTTTCACTAACGTTATGAAATTCAATTATAAGTCCTTGAATTTTATCTTTAATTGAAACAATTTGATCCAAAATTTCATACTCTGAACCTTCAATATCAATTTTCAAAAAAATTTTATCGTTTTCATTAATATGATTAGATACAATTTTCTCAATATTCACACATTCATTAGTGTTTCCAATTTTTTTTAAAAAAAATTGATTTTTTTTCTTAAATCTAAAAAAAAATAAAAAGTCAATATACTGAATCATTTTGTAAATTTTCTTAGGCTTGAAAATTTTTAATTTCAAAAATTTGATTAAATCCTTTTTAAACTTTGTTATCCAAAAATTTTGATCTATAGAATGGTCGTATGCCAGAATTTTTGCACCAGATAGCTTACAAAAATCTTTTTCAAAATCCCAATTATCACTTATTCCAAATGATATTAAAACATCAGAACTTATAACATCTTTTAAAGGTAAAACATATCCACCATCATCAATTGAACCAAGTCGAATTAATTCATCTTTTTTAAGAAAAAAGGGTTTTAAAAATTTTGGAAGTAAAATCATAAATTTTCATTTTTCTTTTAAAGCATTAATAAGATATCTTACATCAAGTTTACAATCTTTATATCCACGCTTAACCACGTTTAAATACCTTTCTGAAGGAAATCTAAAAGGCGTTTTTTTTACCATTGTGTAAGTCATTACTCTTTTTCCATAATAGAAAAAATAAAACTTTTTATAGAGCACTGGAAAATCCTCATAAACATCCAATTTTTTTTCATCACTCTTTGATATTTCAAACAATCCACCTGGGACTATAGATTTTTTATTTAGCTCAATATCTGCAGCTCGGTATTGACTCCTAAATGTTAAACGAAAATCTTTTAAATTAATCTTTTTAAGAAAAATACTATCTTTGCATCTTTTTTTCATTTGAAAGTGGTGAAGATTGCTGCCGTAAGCAAAGTAGAGCATTTATCTATCTACAATTTCAATTTTTTTTTCTTTTACAAATTTTAAAACCTGAGAAATACAATTGTCTATTTTTGATTGATTTTCTGATCTTAAAACTATTGAAACACCTAATTTACCAGCATGAAAGAAAGGGTAGCTTCCTATCTCTACTTCAACGTTTTGATCTTGAACTTTTGTTAAGGAATTTGCAATTTCACTTTCGACTGTTTTTAAACTTATGGTATGACTTAAGATAGGTTCACCACCAACTATCTTATTTTTTAAACTTCCAAGCATAGATTTTAAAATTGAAGGGACTCCTGGAAGACAAAAAACATTTTCAACACTAAAGCCTGGAGCTCCACTTGTAGGATTTAAAACAAGCTCAGCATTTTTTGGCATCTTAACCATTTTTTGTCTACCTTCATTAAATTCTCCTGGATTATAATATGCTTCCAAAATTTTAAACGCCTCTTTATGTGTTTCATATTTTAAACCAAAAGCTTTTGCAACTGATTGCGCAGTAATATCATCATGAGTTGGGCCTATGCCGCCAGTTGTAAAAACATAATTATTTTCCTTTCTCAAAACGTTAAGCGTATCTACTATAGTTTTTTCTATATCTGGAATAACTCTTACTTCCTTTACTATAACCCCAATTGAATTAAGCCATGTTGCCAGTGTACTTGTGTTCGTATCTTGTGTTCTTCCTGAAAGAATTTCATTACCTATGATCAGTATTGCTGCATTAACTTTTGTGCTTTTTTTCATTTATATATATATAATTTGATTATGAAATTTACCAAGTCTTTAATAAAAGGCAAATTAATCAGAAGATATAAACGATTTTTTGCAGATGTAAAAATAAATAAAAAAATTGTTACTGCTCATTGTCCAAATACTGGTTCTATGAAAGGCTTACTTAAAGAAGGAAATGAAGTTTATCTTCACAAAAATGATGATCCCAAAAGAAAATTAAGATATGGACTTGAAATAATTAAGGCTGGCAAAAGATTAGTTGGTGTAAATACTCATTTAGCAAATAAAATAGTAAATCATGGATTAGAAAATAACTTAATTCCTGAACTTAAAAATAGCAATACAATTAAACCTGAGGTTTTTTTTGATAAAGAGACAAGATTTGACTTCTTATTAGAGAAAAATAATCAAAAGATTTATTTAGAGGTTAAAAATGTTACTCTTTTTAGAGATAAAGATACTGCTGAATTTCCTGATGCAATTACTTCAAGGGGCTCGAAACATTTACTTGCCCTCATTGATGCCATAAAAAACGGTTATAAATCATATCTTATATTTCTAGTTCAGATCCAAAGTATGAAAAAATTTAAAATAGCTAGTGATATTGATAATGAATACTATAAGAATTATTTAATAGCCAAAAAAAGTGGAGTTAATTTTTTGGCTTATAGATGTAAGGTAAGTCCAGAAGAAATTTATATAGAAAAAAAAATTGAAATAATTGATGGGTAATTATTCTGAAAAATTTGAAAAGATGAGGATAGCAGGAAAGCTAGCTGCTCAAACTTTAGATATGCTTGTTGATAATATCAAAGAGGGTGTATCAACAGCACATATAGATAAACTAGGTTATGAGTTTATTAAAGACAATGGAGGTTACTCTGCTCCTCTTTACTATCGGGGTTTCACAAAATCTTTGTGCACATCTCTTAATCATGTTGTTTGTCATGGAATTCCTTCGGAAGATAGAATTTTAGTTGAAGGCGATGCACTAAATGTTGATATAACTGCAATAATTAATGAACATTATGGTGATACTAGTAGAATGTTCTGCATAGGAAAAACTTCTGTAAAATTAAATAATCTAATTGATGCAACATATCAATCTATGATGAAAGCTATAAAAATATTGAAACCTGGTATTAAACTTGGTGATATAGGACACGAAATCCAATCTTATGTGGAAGAAAGAGGATTTTCTGTCGTTAAAGATTTTTGTGGTCATGGTATAAGCACTCAATTTCATGAGCCACCTAATATTTTACATTATGGAACAAAAAATATGGGAATGGAATTAAAACCAGGAATGACTTTTACAATAGAGCCAATGATTAATGCAGGTAAATTTAACATTAAGATGCTTAATGATGGTTGGACTGCAGTTACAAAAGACAAATCAATGTCCGCACAATTTGAACATACTGTAGGAATTACTGAAAATAGTTATGAAATATTTACAGAATCTGCTAAAGGTTATTTAAAGCCCCCATACTTATAATTAATGATTGAAAGATACTCGAGAAAAGAACTCACTGATATTTGGTCAGAAGAAAATAAATATAAAATTTGGCTAGATGTTGAAATTGCTGCAGCTCAAGCAATGGAAAAACTTGGTCAAATACCAAGAGGTGTTTCATCAACAGTTAAGAAAAAAGCCAGAATAAATGTAAAAAGAATTCATCAAATTGAAAATCAAGTTAAACATGATGTTATTGCATTTTTAACTTCAATTACAGAAAAGGCTGGAATTAAAGCAAGATATCTTCATCTAGGCATGACTTCATCTGATGTCGTAGATACAAGTTTTAATATTCAATTGGTTCAATCAGGAAAAATTATTTTGAAAGATATAGATAAAATTTTAAAAGTTTTAAAAAAGCAAGCGAGGAAATATAAGTTAACTCCTTGTATAGGTCGTAGTCATGGTATTCATGCTGAGCCTATTACCTTTGGATTGAAATTAGCTTCATACTATGAGGAATTTAAAAGAAATAGAAAAAGATTGGTTGATGCTATTGATGAAATATCAACATGTGCAATTTCAGGAGCAGTTGGAACTTTTGCAAATGTAAATCCCAATGTTGAGAAACATGTTGCAAAAAAACTTGGGTTAAAAGTTGAACCTATATCAACCCAGATAATTCCAAGAGATAGACATGCATTTTATTTCTCTATACTTGCAATAATTGCTGGATCTATAGAGCGAGTTGCAATCGAAATAAGACATTTACAAAGGTCAGAGGTTTATGAATTACAAGAATATTTTTCAAAAAACCAAAAAGGGTCCTCGGCAATGCCTCATAAGAAAAACCCAATTTTAAGTGAAAATCTTACCGGGCTTTCTAGAATGGTGAGGAGTTCAGTAATTCCCGCACTTGAAAATATTGCATTATGGCATGAGCGAGATATTTCACACTCAAGTGTTGAGAGAAATATTGGACCAGATGCAAATATAACATTAGATTTCGCGCTGGTAAGACTAGCAAATATTTTAGATAACATGATTGTGTATCCAAAAAAAATGTTAGAAAATTTAAATCTTACAAAAGGTATAATATTTTCGCAGGAATTAATGCTCGAACTCACAAAAACAGGTTTTACAAGAGAAAAATCTTATAAATTAGTTCAAGATTATTCAAAAAAATGTTTTGCTGAAAATTTAGATTTGTTTAAACTTATTCAATCTGACAAATTGATAATGAGTAAAATTTCAATTAACAAACTAAGATCTATTTTTAGTTATTCAAAACATTTTAAAAATATTAATTTTATATTTAGAAGAGTTTTTAGATAATGAAAAAAGGTAAAAAAATTTACGAAGGAAAGGCTAAAATTATCTATTCAACCTCTGATAAAAATCTAGTAATTCAATACTTTAAAGATGATGCAACAGCCTTCAACAATGTAAAAAGAACTACTATTGAAGGAAAAGGTGTTTTAAATAATAGAATTTCAGAGCACATACTTTCAAATTTATCACAAATAGGTATCAAAAATCATTTAGTTAAACGTCTTAACATGCGTGAGCAGGTAATTAAATTTGTAGAGATAATACCTGTAGAATTTATTATTCGTAACGTTGCAACCGGTTCTCTTACAAAAAGACTTGGAATAGAAGATGGGACAGTTCTTAAAGAGCCTTTAATTGAGTACTGTCTTAAAGACGATAAACTTGGAGATCCTTTAATATCTGAAGATCATATTTATGCTTTTGAATGGGCATCAAAAAAAGAAATTGAAAAAATAAAAAAAATGATTTTTAGAATAAATGATTTCATGGTTGGAATGTTTAGAGGTGTTGGAATAAAATTAATTGACTTTAAACTTGAGTTTGGGAGACTAAAAAACAACGGAACAAAGGATGTTATTTTAGCGGACGAAATTAGTCCTGATACCTGTAGATTATGGGACTCAATAACAGATAAAAAACTTGATAAAGATAGGTTTAGGAAAGATCTGGGAGATCTTATACCTGCATATACCGAGGTAGCAAAAAGATTAGGAATTCTTCACGAGCAATCTAATGTTTCAGCAGTGAACATTACTAAATTATCATCTGTTAACAAGAAGAGAAGATGAAAATATCTGCTATCATCACTCTTAAAAAAGATGTCTTAGACCCTCAAGGTAAAGTAATTCATCAAGCATTAGATGGTATGGGCTTCAATTCTGTTAATGATGTAAGACAAGGAAAATATTTTGAAATTGAGGTAAAAGAGGACGATCCTAAAAAAGCTAAGGCTATAGTTGATGAAATGTGTCGAAAGCTTTTAGCGAATCTTGTTATTGAAAATTATAAAATTATTGAGACACAATAATTAATGAAATCATCTGTAATAACTTTTCCTGGTTCAAATTGTGATAGAGATATGGATGTTGCTCTTAAGAAATTTGGATTTAAAAATAAAATGGTCTGGCATAATGACCTCGAGCTACCTAAAAGTGATCTAATAGTTCTGCCTGGTGGATTTTCATATGGAGATTATTTACGATGTGGAAGTATGGCTTCAAAATCTAAAATCATGAAATCAGTGATAAATTTCGCAAAATCTGGTGGTTTAGTAATGGGTATATGTAATGGCTTTCAAATTTTAGTTGAGGCTGGTTTGGTTCCTGGAGTGTT
>CABZBT010000011.1 GCA_902524045.1 uncultured Pelagibacteraceae bacterium
TAAAAAAAATAATATGTTTATAATTTATATTTTCTATATTCTTTATATTTTTTTAAGAGTTGTTAAAAACAATTTTATAGTGTTTCAGTAAATTAATGAACGATAAATTTAATAAAGGATTAATTCTAACATCATTGGGCTCTTTTTGGTGGGGTTTTGTTGGAGTTATTTACTTTGAAATGGTTTCTTTTATAGGCCACATTGAACTTGTTGTTCATAGATGTTTGTGGACAGCTGTAATGTTGATGATCACTACAATTTTTTTGAAAAAGTGGAAAATTTTCATAGAAATAATTTCTAACAAAAAAAAACTGGCATATCTCTTTTTATCTGGATTATTAATTTTCATAAATTGGGCCATTTGGATTTACGCGGTAGCTACTAATAGGATTATAGATGCTAGTTTTGGGTATTTTATAATGCCAATTATTAGTATTTTATTAGGATACATTTTTTTTAAAGAAGAATTGAATAGAAAAAGATTCTTTTCAATAATACTGGTTTTCATTTCAATTTTATTTATGATTTTTTTTAATTTACAAACACTTCCATGGGTTGGTCTAGTAGTTGCTTTAAGCTGGGCTTTTTATAACCTTGTGAGAAAAAAAATTAATGTGGATACGGACATTGGCCTTCTAATAGAAAGCTTGTATATCTTTCCTTTTGCATTAGTTGTGTTTTATTTGATAATCACCAAAGGTTTTAATGACTTTAGTATTGCCAATCCAAGTCTTAGCCTATTTCTTTTATTGGCAGGGCCAATGACTGTGATTCCTTTATTCTTGTATGTAAGAGGTGTCGAGTTAATAGGACTTGGCGCTACAGGCATGATATTTTATATAACACCTACTTTGCAGTTTATTTTGGGGTATTTTTTTTACAATGAAGATTTTTCTATAATTAAATTAGGTAGTTTTATTATCATTTGGATTGCTGTAATCATATATCTTAAGGATCTTTATGAAACTAGTTAATTTAACAATTTTTTTATTATTGTTACTTTCAATGAATAGTATTTCAGATGAAAATATTGATTTTAAGAAATGGAAAAAAAACTTTAAAGTTGTTGCCTTAAAGAATGGTATTTCTGAAAAAACTTTTGATACAACAATGCAAAATGTTAAATTTTTACCTAAGGTAATTGAATATGACCGTTTTCAACCTGAATTTTATGAAGATACAAAAACCTATATTAATAAAAGAACATCTAATAAAAAACTAAGAAAGGGTTTAGATTTTTATAAAGATAACATCATTTTAATAAATATAGTTGAAAAAAACTTTGAAATAGAAAAGGAATTACTTTTATCCTTGATGGGTATTGAAACTAATTTTGGTACTTACGTCGGAAAAATGGATATTTTGTCATCTCTTGCTACATTAAGTTATGATAAGAGAAGATCTGAATTTTTTACAAATGAACTTCTAACCCTATTAAAATTGGTTGATAATGATAAAATTAATCACCAAACTCTTTATGGTTCATGGGCAGGTGCATTTGGCTATTTTCAATTCATGCCATCTACAATCAAGAATTATGCATTTGATTATAACAAGGATAGATATATTGATTTAAAAAGTTCAGAGGATGCTTATGCGTCAGCAGCAAATTATCTAAATAAGATTGGCTGGAAAAAAAATGGCCCCTGTTTCAAAAAAGTTGAATTGAATGAAAATGTTCCTGCAAAGTTATTAAATGTTTCAGCAAAAAAAATTCACAGCAAAAAAATGTTAAAAAAATACAAAAAATATATTAGAAATTATTCAGATCTTGACATAAAAGATGAAAGCCAGAAAGTTGCAATAGTAACCCCTGATAAGGATATTATCCCCAACGCACTGACCTTAAGTCCTGCATATGTAGTCTTTGATAATTATGAAATTATTCTTAAATGGAACAGATCTTTAAGATTTGCACTTGCAGTATGTACTTTAAAAGATAAATTCAAAAATGAAATTTGATAGATTAATTATTTTAGGCACTTTGTTTTTAATACTTGGCTGTGATCAATATTCTAATAATCAATCTCAAATTAAAAGTTTTGTATTTGAAAATAAATACAAAAATAGTGGTTTTTCATTAGTTTATAATGATAAATTAAAAATAAAGAAAATTGATCAAAGATCATTAACTATATTTCACAAAACTCTTAAAAAAAGATCATATGTTAAAATAACCAATCCTATAAATGGTAAGTCTCTAATCGCAGAGGTTAAATCTAATAGAGTAAATTTTTCACCATTTTATAATTCTGTTATTACAGAGAGAATAGCTAAAGATTTGGAATTAAACCTTACAGAACCTTTTGTAAGTATCATATTAATATCAAGAAATTCAACATTTATTGCAAAAAAATCTAAAACGTTCGATGAGGAAAAAAAAGTCGCAGAAAAGGCTCCTATTGATGGTATTAAAATAAGTAACTTAAATAAAATTGAAAAAAATAAAAAGAAGTCAAAAAAAAATAAAAAATTTTCTTATTCTATAAAAATAGCTGATTTTTATTATAAAAAATCTGCTCAAAATATGATAAAAAAAATTAAAAAAGAAGTTCAATTTACCAATTTTAAGATTATTCAAATATCAAAAACAAATTATAGGTTAATATTAGGTCCTTTTAATGATATAAAATCTTTAAAAGATACTTTTGAGAAAATCAATTCTTTATATTTTGAAAATTTGGAAATACTGAAAAATGTTTAAAAAATTTATTTTTTTTATTTTAATTTATTTCGTATCCTTTTTTAATGTTAATGCAAACATTGATATAAAAGCTAGAACTGTAATTCTCCAAGATTTTTTATCTGAAGAAATTTTATATGAAAAGAATGCAGATGAATCTATTTACCCAGCATCAATGACTAAAATCATGACATCAATAATTGCTTTTGATTTAATAAAGTCTGGTGATCTCTCTTTAGATGATAAATTTATTATTTCTGAAAAAGCTTGGAGGTTATCAACTGCCGGATACTCTTCCATGTTTATTATGGTTGGCGATGAAGTTTCAGTTGAGGATTTGTTATTAGGAATAATAATAGCATCTGGGAATGATGCCTGTGTTGCTCTCGCTGAAGGTATAGCTGGAACAGAGGAAGAATTTGCAATTTTGATGACGTCTAAAGCAAAAGAATTAGGGATGGAAAATACTAATTTTGCAAATTCATCTGGTATCAATGATCCTGATAATTATTCTACGGTTAGAGATATTTTAAAAATGTCAAATTACTTAATAAAAGAGCACCCGAAATACTACGAATGGTTTGCAGAAAAAGAATTTACATGGGATAGAACTGGTGGAGATCCCATAACGCAAGGTAATAGAAATCCACTTCTTTATAAGAATATAGGAGCAGATGGTATTAAAACAGGTTATTTGGCAGTTGAAAAGTATTCTTTAGCATCATCTATATTTAGGAAGGGAAGAAGATTAATTGCTGTTGGAAGTGGATTTGAAACTAAAAGTTTGAGATCAAAAGAAAGTTCAAAATTACTTACCTATGGTTTGACGAATTTTGATTTGGTTGAAATTAATAGATCAAAAAAACCTATTGATCAAATAGAGGTATGGTTAGGTAAACAAAGTCATGTAGATGTTCACTTAAATACAGATATATATAAAATAATAAAAAAAGCTAAAAAAAAATTATTAAAAATATCCATTAAGTATGATGGCCCAATTGAAGCACCAATTGAAAAGAATCAAAAAGTAGGAGTATTTAAAGTTGTATATGATCAAGAATTAATCGGTGAATATGATTTATTAGCTTCTAATGATGTACAGAAAGTTAATATTTTTTCTAGATTAATTAAATCATTAAATTATTTGATTTGGGGCGATGTCTAACAAACCTGTCATTGTTTTTGAGGGCATAGAGGGAAGTGGAAAAAGTCATCATATAAATATTGTCTCAAAATATCTAAAAAAGAAAAAAATTTCATTTTTCAAGATAAGAGAACCTGGTGGGAGTATTAATTCAGAAAAAATTAGAAAATTAATTCTTAGTAAAAAATCAAATTTTAATCCTAATACTGATTTATTTCTTTATGCAGCCTCAAGAAGTGAGAATATAGATTTACTTAGAAAATTTTATAAAAAAAAAGTAATTTTAGTTGATAGATTTGTTGACTCAACAATTGCTTATCAACATTATGGTTTAGGAGTAAACATAGATCTTATAAAAACAATAAATAAAAATATTTTATCAGGTTTTAAAATAAATTTTACTTTTTTAAATATCGTTAATCATAAAAATATGCTTAAAAGATTAAAATCAAGAAAATCATTAAATAGATACGATAATTTTAATAAAAACTTTTATAATAAGGTACAAAATGGTTTTATAAAGTTATCTAAAATAAACAAAACTAAATATAAAATTGTTAATTCTAATTTAGATATTAAGTTAAATGAAAATTTAATAATTGATAAAGTTAAAAAGTTAATTAAATGAATTTACAGCCAATTTATCAAAATAAACTTTATGGATTGGATAATTATTTTTTGGATTTTGTAAAATTGTATCAAAATAAAAGGCTTCCAAATAAAATTTTGTTAAGTGGTGAGAAAGGATTAGGTAAATCAACTTTAGCTCACCATTTGATTAACTATGCGTTATCTAAAAATGAAAAATTTAATTACGATGTTGGAAAATTTGAGATTAATCTAGAAAACAAATCATATAAGCTAACAATTAATGGGTCAAATCCAAACGTAAATTTAATTGATACTTTTTTTGAAAAAAAAACTATTGATATAGTTCAAATTAGGGGTCTAATTTCTAAATTAAATAAATCTTCATTTAACAACAATGATAGATTTATAATTATCGATAATATAGAAAATTTAAATGTAAATTCGATAAATGCACTTCTAAAGATATTGGAAGAACCACCTTCTCATACATTTTTTATACTAATTAATAATGATAGATTTGTTATGCCAACATTAAAATCAAGATGTATAAATTATAAAATTTTTTTAAATTATAATAATGTAATAGATGTTACAAATAAATTACTAGATGATGATGTTTTCAACCATATAAATAAGGATTTATTAAATTATTATTCAACACCCGGAAAAATTATTAGATTGATTAGTTTTTTTGAGTCAAACAGCTATGATTTAAAAAAATATAATCTTAAAGATTTTTTAAAATTGATTATAAAAGATAGTTTGTACAAGAAAAATTTAGATATTAAAAACATTCTATTTGAATATGTTGAATTATTTTTCAGAAAAAATATTAGTAATATCAAAATAAATCCATTTGACTCTTATAATTATTTTATTAAAAAAATTAGTGATACTAAAAAATTCAATTTGGATGAGGAGTCTTTATTTATGGAATTTGAATATAAAATTTTAAATGGATAAAAGTTTTTATATTACAACCCCAATTTACTATCCGTCTGGAAGACCGCATATGGGACATGCTTATTCGAGTATTATTGCTGACTTTTTTGCAAGGTTTAAATCAATCGATGATTATAATGTTCATTTTCTAACTGGTACGGATGAGCATGGTCTAAAAATACAAAGATCTGCAGAAAAAGCAGGGCAGGAGCCTAAGGAATTTTGTGATAAAATTAGTAAAACATTTAAAGATCTTTCAAAAACATTGAATTTATCTAATACCGATTTTATTAGAACTACTGAAGATAGACATAAAAAAACAGTTCAACATCTCTGGTCTCTTCTTGAAAAAAATGATGATATCTATTTGTCAAATTATTCTGGATGGTATTCAGTTTCAGATGAGGCTTTTTATAATGAGGATGAAATAGAGGAACTTGAGGGAAAAAAAATTGCAAAACAATCAAAGTCCACAGTAGAATGGATAGAAGAGGAGTCCTATTTTTTTAGACTTTCGAAATGGCAAAAACCTTTATTAAAGTTTTATGAAAATAACCCAGACTTTATTTTACCTGAGTCAAGAAAAAATGAGGTAATTAGTTTTGTAAAGAGCGGTCTTAAAGATCTTTCTGTGAGTCGAAAAACTTTTACTTGGGGGATATCAGTACCAAATAACGATAAGCATATTATTTATGTGTGGCTCGATGCGTTAACAAATTATTTAAGTGCATTAAATTATCCAGATACAAATAATGAACTTTTCAAGAAATTTTGGCCTGCTTCAATTCATTTAATTGGTAAAGACATTTTGAGATTTCATGCTATTTATTGGCCTGCATTTCTTTTGGCTGCTAAAATTGAATTACCAAAAAAAGTTTATGGTCATGGATGGATATTATCTAATGAAGAAAAAATGTCTAAATCCAAGGGAAACATATTGGATCCTTTAAAAATTATAGATGAATATGGCTTGGACCCTTTAAGATATTATTTGATTAAAGAGGTTTCATTTGGAAACGATGGTAATATTTCCCAAGACAGACTAGAAGATTGTATAAATAGCGATTTGGCAAATAATTATGGTAACTTATGTCAAAGAGTTATTGCTTTTGTAATGAAAAATTGTGATGGAAAGGTACCCAGTAAAATTGATTTTAAGCCAGATGATTTAGAAATATTAAATAAATATCAAGAAAACCTAGACACTATTAGATCTAAAATTAATGAACAGAATATAAATTTTTATATAGATTTTATTGTCAATTCCCTATTTGAGGCAAATAAATATTTTAATGATCAAGAACCATGGAAAAAAAAGAGTGATATAATTAGATTAAATACTATTGTATACACAACTTTGGAAATAGTCAGAAAAATCACCTTTTTGCTTTATCCAATAATCCCTGAAACATCATTGAAAGCACTAAAAATTTTTAATCTATCAGAGAAGGATATCAAATTTAAAACTATTTCAAATAATGAATTTATTATTAAAGGCAATATGATAAATAATATTGATATATTGATAAAAAAAATAAAAAAAAATAATGATTGACTCACATTGCCATCTTGATCATGAACCATTACTTAGTGATCTTTCAAATGTTCTTAAAAGATCTAAAGATATTGGTATAAAAAAGCTATTAACTATATCCACATCTTTCGAAAGTTTTTCTAAAGTTAAAAATATAGTAAATGAAGATGAGATTATATATGGAACAGTAGGTATTCATCCACATGTAAGTAATACTAATACAATAACTAAAAATGAAATAATTAAAAGTCTGAAAGAGAACCCAAAAATTATTGGAATAGGTGAAACGGGTCTGGATTACTATTATAACAACAGTGATAAAGAAAAACAAATAACTAGTTTTAAAACTCATATTGAAGCAGCAATAGAATGTGACGTCCCGATTATTGTTCACTCACGAAATGCAGAGGATGATACCTTTGAAATACTTAATGAATATAAAGAACATAACACAAAAATTTTGATGCACTGTTTCACTGGATCAAAAAAATTTTCAGAAAAACTCCTTGCATTAAATTCTTATTTTTCTGCAAGTGGAATTATCACTTTTAAAAACTCAATTGATCTTCAGGAAACTTTTAGATCTTTACCAATTAATAAAGTTTTAATAGAGACTGATAGTCCTTATTTGGCACCAGTTCCAAATAGAGGAAAAAAAAATGAGCCCTCTTTTATTGATTTTACAGCAAATAAACTCTCAGAGATAAAAAAAATTTCCAAGCTAGAACTCATAAATAAAACTACAGAAAATTTTAACAGATTATTTTTTCAATAATATTTTATGAAATTCATAATTCTAGGCTGTGGAAGTTCAATGGGTGTGCCAAGACCGGATGGTTTTTTTGGTAATTGTGATCCTAACAATAAAAAAAATTATAGAACAAGATGTTCAGCTTTGATTAATACTAAAGATGAAAATATTCTTATAGATACTTCTCCTGATCTACGACAGCAACTTTTAAGGCATAAAATTAAAAAAATTAATAAAGTACTATTTTCTCATATGCATGGTGATCAAACTCATGGAATTAATGATTTGAGATCTTTTTATATTAATAGCAGAAAACAACTTGATGTTTATGCAGATAAATTTACTTCAAAATATCTTAAATCTACTTTTTCTTATATATTTAAAAGCAATTCAAAAGAATACCCTGCGACTCTTAAACTACATAAGTTGCCTAAATATATAATTACCAAAAATAATAAAAAAAAAATTCGTATCCAATCAATTATGGTTGATCATGGAAATGTGAAATCAAATTGTTTTATAATTGATAAAAAACTAGCTTATATAAGTGATGTAAACAAAATTTATAAAAAAGACTTCAAATATTTTAAAAACTTGAAATATTTGATAATAGATTGTTTATGGTATAATTTTCATCCATCACATTTTAATCTAGAAACTTCATTAGCTTTAATTAAAGATTTTAAACCAAAAAGAGCTATCCTTACAAATTTATCACCAGTACTAGATTATAAAATCCTTAAAAAACTACTTCCTAAAAATGTTATTCCTGCACATGATGGTTTAACGGTAAAACTATAGAATATTTTCTATAGTTTTAATTAGCTTTTTTGACATTGGTTTAGTCATAGATGAAAATGTATCTTCTATCTTGCCTTCTTTATTAATTAAAATTTTGTAAAAATTCCACTTAGGAACAGCTGATTTACCGTGATTTTCTTTTGCCCATTTGAAGATTTCATGAGCATTTTCACCTTTAACTTCTGTTATAGCTGTCAATGGAAAGTTAATATTAAAATTTACTTCACAAAATTCTTTTACTTCTTCATTATTATTTTTTTCTTGATTAAATGAATTGGATGGAACTCCAAGTACAATCAAACCTTTTTCTTTATATAAATCCCATAATTTCTGTAATTCATCATATTGTCTTGTGAAACCGCAATAACTAGCTGTATTTACAACTAAAATAACTTTATTTTTGTAATCTTTAAAATCAATTGTCTCACCAGTTATATCTTTAATGCTGAAATCGTAAATTTTTTTCTCATAATTTGCAGTAGCTGAATTTTTAAAAAAAAACATAATTATAGTTAATAGAAATATTATTTTTCTCATTTGTTAGGTTTATTTGGTGTAAGTAATATCAAAAAATAACCAAATAAAGTGGATAATAAAGACCCAGTTAATACTCCTATTTTAACACCATCCATATATTGCATATTTTCAGCGAATGCCAAATTTCCTACAAATAAACTCATTGTAAAACCAATCCCTGTGAGAACTCCCACGCCATAAAAATTATACCAACTCGTATTATTAGGCATCTGGGCTATTTTTGTTTTTATTGCAACATATGAAAAAACAAATACACCTAATTGCTTACCTAGAAATAATCCCAACACAATACCTAAAGGTACTTTATTAAGTAATGAGGCAAAAGATAAACCTTCTAAGGAGACACCTGCATTTGCAAAAGCAAATAGTGGCATTATTCCAAAGGCAACATAAGGACTTATTGCATGTTCAATTTTGATTAAAAGAGAAAAATCTTTTTCTTTTTTACGATGAGGTATTGTCATTGCTAATAGAACACCAGCAATTGTTGCATGTATTCCGGAATTATGAGTAAAATCCCAAAGAAAAATACCAATAATTAAATAAGGTAAAAATTTTCTAATATTAAATTTATTTATAACTAGTAATATCAAAAATGCTAACAACATAAGACTCAAATATTTAATACTTAAATCCCCAGAATAAAATAAGGCTATGATTACAATAGCACCCAAATCATCAATTATTGCAAGTGCTGTCAAAAAAACTTTTAATGATAAAGGTACTCTTTTTCCTAATAATGATAATACACCAAGTGAAAAAGCGATATCGGTAGCAGATGGTATTGCCCAGCCATTCATTGTTTCGCTATCTCCAAAATTGATAACTACATAAAATAATGCTGGCACCAACATTCCACCCACTGCTCCAATTATTGGGAGCAATGCCTGTTTTATATTAGAAAGTTCGCCTTGCAGGAATTCTCTTTTAATTTCTAAAGTAACAAAAAAAAAGAATATTGCCATCAAAGCATCGTTTATCCAATGAAGAACTGATAATTTTAGCCCAAATTCGTTAATTCCAACGAACAAATATTGATTCAAGGTTGAAAAATATAGTTCTGATAAATTTGAATTACTTATTATTAATGCAATAATCGCCGCAAATAATAAAACTAATCCGCTGGCAGCTTCTAGTTTAAAAAACCAAATAAAGGGTTTTGATAAATAATTAATCATTTTAATTTAGATCTTTAGCAAAAAGTATTAAATCTCTCAAGGTTTCAAATAAATTATATAATACGAGTTCTATATTCGGAAAAACAATTTCTAGAGGACTCTTGAAAGTATCTAATATAATAATAATTGCAATAAAAGATATAATAGATACGATTACATAATTTAAAAATTTTCCAAAAGTAAAATTATATGTCGGCTGGTATTTTACTAATTCTGAGCCTTTTTTTATATTAGTTGAAAAATTAGAAATAGGTTTATTATTTGTTTCACTATTAATATCAAGTTTTTCTTTAACAACAGGCTTATCTATTGCTGGTTTAATTTGTATATTTTCATTTTTGTTAAAGAACCATGTATGATTACAAGAACCACATTTCAACAACCTACCTTTATCTGGAATTAAGCTTTCATCTACATTGAATTTTTTTCCACACGATGGACACACTATTATCATAAGGAATATATAACAGATTCTGATTAAAAATTCCTTGTTTTACACATCTTTATACATTGAAAAAATAAATAAGTACTGTATTAGTACTTCATTCGGAGTGTAGCGCAGCCTGGTAGCGCATCTGGTTTGGGACCAGAGGGTCGCAGGTTCAAATCCTGCCACTCCGACCATTTATGAAAAAAAAAGCAAAAATTTACAAACCTAATAAAACTGCCATGCAATCAGGACTGGGTAAAACAGATAAATGGATATTGGAATTTGAGACTGATAACCCAACTAAAAACCCATTAATGGGTTGGGAAAGTTCTGCTGATACTTATTCTGAATTAAAACTAGAGTTTTCAACCAAAGAATTAGCAGTGACTTATGCAAAAAAAAAGAAAATTAATTTTGAATTGATAGAACCCAAAAAAAGAAGGTTCGTTAAAAAATCGTATGCGGATAATTTTCTAAATTAAAATTATGTTTAAATTTTTTACTGATAAAAGATGGCATTTGTGGAGTGTTGGAGGAACTATACTTATTCTAGCTGCTACATGGTATCAAGTTCAATTAGATGTTAGAATAAATGAATGGTTTGGTGAGTTTTACGATACCTTACAGAAGGCTTTAGCTGAGCCTGGAGCAGTAACAGAAAAAGAATTTATTGCTTATCTATTTACTTTTGCAAAAATTGCAGCTGTTTATATATTGGTTGTAATTTTTAGTGACTATTTTACCAGTCACTGGACATTTAGATGGAGAACAGCAATGGCTGATTTTTATCATGATAAATGGAATTTTGCTTCCTCAATTGAAGGAGCCTCTCAAAGGGTGCAAGAGGATACACTTAAATTTGCAAGAATTATGGAGGGTTTAGGTGCTGAATTATTGAGAAGTGTTATGACATTAATTGCCTTTACGCCAATTTTATGGGGTTTATCTAAAAGTATAACAGTACTCCCATGGATCGGAGAGGTTAATCATGCATTAGTTTGGGTTGCAATACTATCTGCACTTGGAGGTACATTTATACTTGCATCTGTAGGAATTAAATTACCAGGCATTGAATATGATATTCAAAAAGAAGAGGCAGCTTACAGAAAAGAATTAGTTCTAGGAGAAGATTTCAAAGAAAGTGCACAACCTGCTAAGATTGAGAATTTATATGGTGGTGTAAGAAAAATACATTATAAAATGTATTTTCATTATTTATATTTTAATGCCGTGAAATGGAGTTATTTACAAGGAATGGTTATTGTTCCTTATTTAGCTTTAGCACCTACAATAGTAACTGGAGCAATTACCTTAGGTTTTGTTCAACAAATTATCAGAGCTTTTGGAAGAGTAGAAACTTCATTACAATATCTTGTGAGAAGTTGGCCAATTATAGTTGAATTAATATCTGTTTGGAAAAGATTAAATGAGTTTGAAAATAAACTTAAAATAAATACTGAGGAAAAATCAACAGAAAAAATCTAGTGGCTTTAAAAAAAGATTTAATTAATGATATTATCAATGTAACCTCTAAAGCAGCTATATCATGCCATAAGTTTATAGGAAAAAATGATAAAAAAAATGCTGATAAAGCTGCAACAGATTCAATGAGAAATGAAATTAATAATCTTAAGATAAATGGTGAGGTTGTGATAGGTGAGGGTGAACTTGATGAAGCTCCAATGTTATTTATTGGTGAAAAATTAGGTGCGGGTGGCAATTTAGATATCGATATCGCAGTAGATCCACTTGAAGGCACAAACTTTGTTGCCGAAAATTTACCTGGTGGACTTTCAGTAATAGCTATTGCTGAGAAGGGAAATCTATTTAATGCACCAGAGACTTATATGGATAAAATTGCGGTCTCTAATAGGATACCCAGTGATGCAACAGATTTAGATTTTTCATTAGAAAAAAATATAGGTAACGTAGCCGAATGTTTAAACAAGAATATTAATGATATAACTGTTTGTCTTTTAGATCGACCTAGACATAAAGAAATAATTAATAAATTAAAACAAATGAATGTAAAAATGAAATTAATTTCGGATGGCGATATCTCTGGTGCATTAATGGTAACAGATAAAAAGTATAATGTAGATATTTTTTTAGGTATCGGTGGTGGTCCCGAGGGTGTTTTAGCTGCTTCAGCAATTGATGCATATGGGTGCAAATTTCAAGGAAGGTTTATTTTTGATAATGATAAAGATATTTTAAGAGCAAAACAAATGGGTATCAAAGATTTAAAAAAGAAATATAATTTAAATGAAATCATAAGAGGGGATTCAATTTTTTGTGCTACTGGAATCACCTCTGGAGATTTAGTTAAAGGGGTTGAAATGAGAGATAATAAATTAATCACTGAGACCTTAGTTACACACAAAAACTCAAATATGTGTAAAATTGTAATACGAGAAGACATTATAAAAACTTGATAAATATTATTTTATACAATAAAAGATCCAAATTTGGTCCCTTCGTCTATCGGTTAGGACACGTGGTTTTCATCCTCGAAAGAGGGGTTCGATTCCCCTAGGGACCGCCAAAAGAATGTCTCATTATGTATATATGTTAAAAAGTAAATCTCGTTCAAAACCCAGGACGTACGTAGGATATAGTGTTGATTATAAAAACAGACTTGTTAAACATAATTCAGGTAGGGGAGCCAAGTTTACAAAAGGTTATCAATGGATATTAATTTATAAAAAGCTTTTTAAATCTAAATCAAAAGCACTTAAATTTGAGTATGAGCTTAAAAAAAATAGAAAAAAAAGGTTAACTATATTACAAGAATATAATGAGCAAAGATCTTAAAATTGCTACTATATTACCTTATAAAGAAAATTACACATTCAATAAAGCTCAAGCTGCCGCAATATGGGTATGTGATTTTTACAAATTTTCAAAGTTTAAAAATAAAAACTTTATTTTTGGAAATACAAAAGGAAAAGATTATCTTACAAAAAATTATGTTAATATTAATATAAATAATCTTAAATCAAAATTTTCAAGCTCCACACACGAATATTGTAAAAACTTTATAAAAAGAACGGAAAATATCTATTTTGATATTATAGAAATACATAATAGACCTTTAGTTTTTAATATTTTGAAAAAAGAAATAAATACAAAGTATATTGTATACTTTCATAATGATCCATTATCAATGAATGGATCAAAAACTATTAATGAAAGATTGAGACTTTTAGATGAAATTGATAAAATTATTTTTGTAAGTAAATGGGTACAAAACCGTTTTTTTTTAAATTTAGACAAAAAGTTAATTAACAAAACAGAAGTAGTTTATCCTAGTATCCATAAAGAAAAAAAAATTTTTAAAAAAGAAAAAAAAATTACTTTTGTAGGAAAATTAAATCAATCTAAAGGTTATGATATTTATAAAGATGCAGTAATTAAAATTTTAGATGAGTTTAAGAACTGGAAAGCTTTCTCGATAGGTGATGAAAGTAGAAGTAGACCAATGATAAATCATAAAAATCATATCGAATTAGGGTTTTTGAAACACAAAAAAGTTTTGGATTTTTTGAATAAATCAGAAATAGCGGTAGTTCCATCTAGATGGGAAGAGCCTTTTGGTAGAACAGCGTTAGAGTCCTCATCACGAGCATGCGCAACTATTATTTCAAATAGAGGTGGTCTGCCGGAAACTACTGATTACTGTATTATATTAAAAAAATTAAACTCATATGAATTATATTTACAAATTAAAAAATTAATCAAAAATGAAAAATTTAGAAAAAAAATTCAATATGATGGTTTTAAAAAAGTTAAACATCTTATTAAAGAAAACTCTAAGTTTATAGACAAAATACGAGAGAACTGTGCGCAAAAATTTAACTTAAACTTTATTCGAAACAAATTAAGAATTATAAATATTTATAATACTGGACAAAAACTTAATCATAGATTGTACAATATTTCTCTTGGTAAAAAATTTACTAATGGATTTATAAGAAATGGACACGATGTATTAGAAATCAGTGATAGAGATTTTATCAGACAAAATAGAACCTTTTCTTTGAAAAATAGTTCATCAAAATTTCAAGATTTTTTAATAGAAACTTTTAAAAATTATAATCCTGATTTTCTTTTTTTTGGGCATACAAAAAATATTGATTTAGAAACAATTGATTTATTTAGAACAATAAACAAAAACATTATAATATCTCAATGGAATGAAGATCCTATTATGCCTAGCCTAGATTACTCAAAAACAAATATTAGAAATATATCTCATTACGCAAATTCAGTAGACCATAACTTTATCACAACTGATCCTAGTATATTTAAAAAACAGAATCCAAAAGTTAACAATTTATATTTTTTCTTTGTTCCTGTTGATAGAAATATTGAGTGTTTTGACGTTTATAAATTAAATCCTACAAGAGATATTTTTTACGCAATGAGCCATGGTGTAAATAGAGCTAAACTTAAAAAAGGTAAAACAGATAGTAGAATTAATTTTTTAAATAATTTAATTAAAAAAATTGATGACATTAATTATGATTTTTATGGTTTTGCCAATAAAGAACCCATATGGGGTGATAGTTTTTATAAAGCTTTAGTAAATTCTAAAATGGGTCTAAATCTAAGTAGGGGATTACCTACGAAATACTATTCTAGCAACAGAATCGCTTCTTTAATGGGTAATGGGCTTTTAACATTCATCGATAAAAAAACACAAATGAGTGATTTTTTTAATAATAACGAAATAATTTTTTACAGTGACATAAATGATTTATCTGAAAAAATTAAATTTTATAAAAAGAATGAAAAAATAAGAATAAAAATTGCCAGAAATGGTAAGAAAAAATACTTTAAACTTTTTAATGAACTAAAAACTACAAAGTATATAATTGACAAATCCCTGGGCAATAAGACGATTTTATATTGATGAAGTTATCAATATTAATACCAACATTTAATAATTTATCTTACTTAAAATTTTTTCTTAACTCTATAAATAATAATTCTACATTTCAACATGAATTAATAATTCACGTTAATGACGGGTCAGATGGAACTTTAGAATACGTTAAAAACAAAAATCTAAAATTTACTTATAGTAAAGAAAATATAGGTTTATGTAGTTCGTTAAATAATGCTTATAAATTAAGCACTTCGGATCTCATATTATATGCTCATGACGATATGTATTTCTGTAAAAATTGGGATAAATACCTAATAGACGAAATAGAAAAACAAAGAAATAATTTTTACTATTTGTCTGGAACAAATGTTTCTACAAGATTTGGCTTAATAAATTATGATTGTGGAAGCAATATTGAAAATTTTGATGAAAATAAATTTTTGAAATTTTGTATTGATGATACTACTCCTGATTTGCAAAGTTCACATTGGGCTCCTCATTTAATTCATAGAGAGTTATGGAGTCAAATAGGTGGTTTTAGCGAAGAATTTAATCCTGGTGATGGATCTGACCCTGATTTTTGTATGAAATTATGGCTTAATAATGTAAGAGTTTTTAAGGGTATATCTAAATTTAAAGTTTATCATTTTAATTCACTAACAACTAGAAACAATAAAATAAAATTAAATAATGGAACAAAAACTTTTTTGCTAAAATATGGTTTTAACCCAAGATTTTTTAGAAAATATTATTTAAAAGGTAATAATTCAATAATACCCTATAATGGCCCTCTAGTTGATCCAAAGTTAAATTTTCTAATGTTGTTTGATTTAATAATAAATAAAATTAAGTATATTTTTAATAAAATTAGATTTTAATTTTATTTAATGCATTATTTTTGAATAAATTTGCCTCTCTAATATATCTTCTTACCATTTGTGTTGTTTTATGGCCAGTCATTGCCATTATACTGCGTTCATCAGCACCAGATTCTGCAGCAACAGTTGCAAAACCTGATCTTAAGCTATGGCCGGCAAAATTTTTACTCTCTATACCTGCTAAATTTAGATATTTTTTAATTAATAATACTACAGATTGATCAGTCAATCTTTTGTCAGTTAATGATAAACCTTTAGAAAATCTTCTAAAAATTGGTCCGGATTTGATTTTAGAAATTTCTAACCATTTTTTAAGAGTGATAATTGGACAATAATTTTCATTAGTGAAGTAGGGCAGACCTTTAATCATACCTTCACCATATTGATCTGTTTTTGATCTTTTAATATTAATTTTGAGACCTTCAGTTACAAATTCTAAATCTTCGTGATCAATTGAAATAAGCTCAGTTCGTCTAAATCCACCCCCAAAGCCAATTAAGATTATTGACTTATCTCTAAATTTCTTAATATCATTAGTTTTTTGTTTATCTATTACATTAATTAGTAATTTTAAATGATTGATTAATATAGGTTTTTTACCTTTTTGAAAACTTCCTTTCACCCTTTTAATTCCCATTAAATTTTCAACAATGATTGGATGTTTTGTATCTAGATAATGCCCTTTAAGTTTATGAACCATACTAATTGATACCAATCGTCTTCTTAAAGTGCTAATTTTAGAATTTTTAGAAAGATGTGTAAGATATAAAGAAACTATTTTTGGCTCTGATGGCAATGAATTTAAACCATGCTTAGCACAAAAAGCTCCAAAATCCTTAAAGTCTGATTTGTATGCTCTTAAAGTATTATTTGCTTTTGAGCTTTTAAGGTTATTAAGAGTTGCCTCATGAAGCAATTTTAGATCTGTTGTCAGTTCATTCATATAATTACTATTGATAACAATTAATTATCATTAGTAATATATCAAGTGATTTCCTATGTCAATAGTTTAAATTAAAAAGTTATGGGTTCAATTGATGGAGAAATTCCGGCAGTATGGTTTTTGATCAGCTCAATTGGTTTTATTATTTTGAGTTTAATTCAATATAAAAATACTGGGAAAAGCATTAATACTATTTTTTTAAGCATAATGGCTGTTTTATTTTTCTTAAGCTATTTTGTATTACTTTTTAAAGCTTGATTTATCCCCACTATTCACAAGGAAATAGGAAAAATAATAGAATCACCTAAAAAGTGATACATTTAAAAATCAGTATTTGATATGTCTTAAGGAATTAAGAGGCAACTCTTAACTGGCCAATTGGAGAAAAACCGAGAGGTACAATTCCAGGGGGCAGAAAGCTTCACAAAGCATCGCTGAACATGTGAGGCGGGAGGCATGGCGGTAGCGCATCAACGACGTGCCAAAACAACTGTTCTTTGCACCCTTAAAAGTGCAAGGAAACAGGGGTTTTTAACCTATAATGATACTTAAGGGTACAAAATTTCAATTAAAAGTATGGAAATATCTTAAAACCATTAAAAAAGGTAAGGTAAAAACTTATAAACAGGTAGCTATTGGTATAAAAAGCCCTAAATCAGCTAGAGCTGTAGCTAATGCCTGTGCTAAAAACCCATATGCTCCTAAAATACCTTGTCATAGGGTAATTAGGTCAGATGGAGGGCTTGGAGGTTATTCTGTTATAGGTGGAACCAAGAAAAAGCTTAAATTACTAAGATCTGAAAAAGCAGCTATTTAGGGTTGTTTTACACCTTTTTTGCCTTAAAAAAGCTTGTAAAATCAACGTTTTTTAATGATTTTAGTCTTGTATTAGCAAAATAGTTGAATTCACTCTTCAGTTGTACCAAATATAAGTCTACACTAAAAATTGACCCCTCTATGGACGTTTAAAAGGTATATTCAATTAGTGCATCCCTCTACTATTCACGTATATCAATGCTTTTAGACCACCTTATTTATTCATGATTTTAATTTTCCTAATGTCCAAAATGCCTTGATTTTAAATGATAATTTAATATTTTTAAGATTTGGGTACAAATTTTACTAATTAAGCTAAAAATAATTTTTTTTTAATTAAATAAAGTCAGTTTTAGTTAACTTATTATAAAATTTGTATTATATGAATATCTAATAAATACAATAGTTTACATAGTATAATTTAAGTAGTAGTTTAGGTATTAGTAAATAAAAATTACCTATTATTTAATCTTTTTAACTATGCTCTCTCTCCTAGAAATATAGATACCACTTAATACAATAATAAATAATCCTAAAAAAGTCCAATTATCTGGGAAATCACTAAAGAAATAATAACCTATAATTATGTTTGTAATGATCTCAAAATAGCTAAATGGAGCTAATTTAGAGGCATCAGCGTATTTAAGAGATAATATTAAAAATAAATGCCCTACACAGGCAAAAATCCCTATAGCAGCCATCATAGACCATTGATTAAAAGAAGGCGTAACCCATACAAATGGCATTACTGTGGAAACTATTATGGCCCCTACTACACCGGTTAATAATAGAGTTAATAAGGGATTGTCTGAAGTACTTAATTTACGAGTAATAATTAAATAAAACCCATACATTATTCCAGTTCCAAGTGCCGCTATACTTGCCAAGTTAATTTCTACAAACCCTGGTCTTATAACGATTAATGAACCTATAAATCCTATAATTACAGCAGACCATCTTCTAAAACCAACCTTCTCTCCTAGAAAAATTGGAGAAAAAGCTGTAACAATCAACGGTGCAACAAAAGCCAAAGTTAATGCTTTTGCTAATGAAATTACTGAAATTGCAAAAAAAAAACAGATATTAGCTGTTAGAAGAATTAGACCTCTTAAAAATTGTAATTTTGGTTTATCTGTCCAAACGAGATTTTCTTTAAAAAAGAAAAACATAATTGGAAGAGTAAATACAACTGTAAAGAAATACCTTGCCCATGTAATTTGTAAAACAGGAAGATCTGCACTCAAATATTTTGCAAATCCATCCATTATTGGAAGCATTACCCATGCTAAAAGATTGAAAGTTATAGCCCTCATCAACTTTAAGGATATAGTCTAATTAAAGTATTTTAAAGCGAAGAATACAACAATGGGTATCGTTATAAAAGACATTAGAGTTGAAACAACAATAGTACTAGCTACACTATCTACAATTTTCTTTGGAGAATACATACTACCAACAAGATAATTCAATATCGCACTTGGCATTGCGCTCTGGATAAGTAATACCCCAGCAGCTAATCCAGATAAATTAAAATTGTAAATAACAGTAAATGCGATTAAGGGTCCTACGATAACTCTACATATAGAAAGTATTATCGAGTTTTTTAGAGAAAACTTAAATTTTGTTAGGGCAATACCTAAGGACATCAAAACCAAAAAAATTGTCGCATAAGTTAGAAGAAATGTTGTGTTTTCAAGAAATAAAGGTGTGTTGATTTTAAAATATAAAAATAAAACAGATACAATAATTGCATACACAGGTGGACTTTTAATTAAAATATCAAAAGAGAAACTTTTTTTTGCTAAAAAAACACCTAATGTGAAATGAAATAAAATAATAACAGAAGCAATGGCAGAAGCAACACCAAGACCTTGTGTTCCATATGCAAAAAGACAAATTGGAATACCCATATTACCCGTATTTGGAAGTATTAGGGGTGGTAGCTCCATACTAAGATCTTTTTTAAGAAAAAAAAGAAGTAAAAGTCCAATAACAGCAAATCCACCGATCATAATTAATGCATAAATGAAATAATGAATGAAAATACTTAAGGTAATTCCAGTTGTTGTAACTGTGTAAAAAATCATTGCCGGTGTACCAATATTTCCAGCAAAATTTGTTATGAAATTAGTATCAAATTTGGGATTTTTTTTTCCAAGATAATAACCGACTCCAATAACAAAAAAAACAGGAAAAATAACTTCAAAAATTTTGATATAAATTTCCATTAATTATATAATCTAATCAATGTTGGAAATTTTAAAATATTCTTATTTTTTCTAAATATTGACAAACAGTTTCTTGCATTTTTTTCTGATGTTTTATGGGTAATTATAACAATTGTAGCTGAATTTTTTTTTTTATCAGGTGTTTGTATTATTCTTTTTACCGACATTTTATATTTAGCCAGTCGATTAGTTATAGAGGATAAAACACCTTGCTTATCCTTAACTTCAAATCTTAAATATAATGAGTTTGAATAATCATCGTTATTAAAGGCTTTTACAACTTTTCTTTTATTTGAGGAAATTCCAAAGGGATATTTTATATTTCCTCTAAGAATAGATAATAAATCTGATAATAAAGAAGATGAAGTGGGTCCTGGTCCTGCGCCCTCCCCTTGAAGTATGCTTTCACCAACGGGCTTTCCTATCGTAATAACAGCGTTCATGACACCATTTACATTACCTATGTATGTGTCTTTACTAACTAAACACGGATGAACAGTTTCAAATAAACGATTATTTATCATTTCACATATACCAAGTAACTTAATTCTTAGATTTAAATGATTTGCAATTTTAACATCTTTTAAATCAATATTTTCTACACCTTCCATAATACATTTATGATTTGAAATTTGATTATTAAATGCAAGTGCTGATAAGATCCTTACTTTAGCAAAAGCATCAAACCCGTTTAAATCTAATTTAGGATTGCCTGGTTCTGCATAACCAAGTTCCTGGGCTTTTTTTAAAACTCTATCAAAAGTTTCATTTGAATTTTCCATCTCTGTCAAGATATAATTAGTTGTTCCGTTTAAAATTCCATAGACTTTTTTAATTTTGTTTGTAGCCAAACCCTCTTTAATTGTTCTAAGTATTGGAATTCCTCCAGCAACAGAGGCTTCAAATTCTAAATTTACATTATTCTTTTCAGCTAATTTAGCTAATTCATTTCCATGTTTTGAAATTAAAGCTTTATTTGGCGTTATAACATTAATCTTATTCTTTAAAGCCGTCACAACAATTTTTTTTGAAATTCCATCAGATTGGCCAATAGACTCAAATAAAATATCTATCTTTTTTTCTTTTAAAATTCTAAGGGGATTTGTATAAAAGATTTTTTTATTAATATTATATTTTCTCTTTTTATTTCTATTTTTAGCAGATACAGCAACAATATTTATCTTTTTTCCTGTTTTAATTTCTATTTCTTTTTTTTTTAGTCTCAATTCATTGTAAAGATAAATACCTACTTGACCCAAACCAACAATTGCTATGTTAACTATTTTATTCATCTATATTAGGATAATTACTGTTATCAACATAAACTTTTAAATTTGATTTAAATTCTTCAAAAGTTAGATCTTTTGAAAAATGTATTTTTTTTTCAGTTTGAACAGGGGCGCAAGAAATAACTACAAACAAAATCAATAATAGTAATTTTTTCATAATAATCCATCACTAATTTTATAACCAAATTTCAAATTCATATTTTGAACTGCTTGACCTGCCCCTCCTTTAATAAGATTATCAATGACCGATAAAATTATTATCTTATCTTTAAATTTAGTCTTGCAGACAGAAATAAAGCAATAATTAGTATTCATAACGTCATTTGTGCTCAGAAAAGAGTTAACACTTTTTATCTTTACAAATTTATTCTTTTTATGAAATTTTTTCAAAATATTTTGCACATTATTTAAAGTAGTACCTGGTTTTAAATCCAAATAAATAGTGCTTAAAATTCCTCTAAACATTGGAATAATATGAGGTGTAAAAGTAAAATTAATTTTTGAAGAAGTGTTTTTTTTTAATTCTTGATGAATTTCTGAATTATGTTTATGAAATCCAACTCCATATGCACTAAGAGATTCGTATAAATTTTTATTTTTAAATTTTTGGTGTACTCCTCTCCCTGCTCCAGAATATCCAGATTTTGAGTCTATAATGATATTCTTTAAGTTAATCGATCTTTTATTAACTAATGGAATAAGTGGTAAAAGTATTGATGTAGGGTAACAACCTGGACATCCAATAATGCTAAATTTTTTAACCAATTTTCCTGTTATCTCAGGTAAGGCATATATACTATTTTTTATATTACTTAACGCCTTATGCTTTTGTTTATACCATCTTAAATAATCAGAGCTTTTTTTTAGTCTAAAATCCGCAGCTAAATCAATTAAAGTATTTTTTTTTAATAAATGTTTTGAGATTA
>CABZBT010000012.1 GCA_902524045.1 uncultured Pelagibacteraceae bacterium
ATCCTATTGCGGGCTTACAGCTAAAGAGGAAATCATACAAACTCGGTAGGCATTTGAACTATATTGTGCGCCTAGCATAAAGCTAAAGCACTAAAAAAGGAATAAAATGATTAAAAAAAGAAACAATCCTGAAACCATTGCCATACATGGTGGTGATTACAGAAGTGACCCAGCAACTAATGCTGTTGCAGTGCCAATATATAGAACAACATCATATCAATTTCAAAGTACTGAGCATGCAGCAAATTTATTCGCATTAAAGGAATTTGGTAATATCTACACTAGGATTATGAATCCTACTAATGATGTTTTAGAAAAAAGAATTGCAGCATTGGAAGGTGGATTATCTTGTGTAACAGTTTCATCTGGACAAACAGCTTCAAGTTTTGCAGTTCTAAATATTGCTCAATCTGGTGATAATATTATAAGTTCTACAGATCTTTACGGCGGAACAGTTTCGTTATTTACACATACGTTAAGTAAACTTGGAATAGAAATAAGATATGCAGATCCAAGTGATCCTAAAAACTTTGAAAAGGCAATAGATGATAAGACTAGAGCTTTTTATGGTGAAACATTACCTAATCCATATTTAAGGGTGTTCCCTATCAAGGAAGTATCTGATATTGGAAGAAAATACAATATTCCGCTAATAATGGATAATACTGCTGCCCCAGTAATATGTAAACCAATAGAACACGGAGCAGCTGTTGTTATACATTCACTAACAAAATATATTGGTGGACATGGAACTGCTGTTGCCGGTAGCATAGTTGATAGTGGTAACTTTGATTGGACTGCAGATCCTAAAAGACAACCTTTATTTAACGAACCTGATGCGAGTTATGGAGGTGTAGTTTGGGGAAAAGCTGTACCAGAATTGACAGGGGCTAATGTACCTTTTGCAGTCAGAGCAAGAGTTTGTTTGCTTAGAGATTTGGGTTCAGCTTTAGCACCAGATAATGCTTTTGCAATAATTCAAGGTCTTGAAACAGTGGCTCTAAGAATGAAACAGCATTGTGAAAATGCTGAAAAAGTAGTTAATTTCTTAAAGAAACACAAAGAAGTTACTAAAGTTATCTATTCAACAGAACACGAGAAGAAAATTTCTGATAGAGCTAAAAAATATCTGAAGGGTGGAAATGGACCAATGATTGGTATTGAACTTAAAGGTGGCATTGAAGCTGGGAAAAAATTTATTGAGTCTTTAAAAATGTTCTATCATGTAGCGAATATTGGTGATGCAAGAAGTTTAGCTATACATCCTGCTAGTACTACTCATAGTCAATTGAATGACAAAGAGTTAGCAGCATCAGGTGTGACCCAAAGTTATGTTAGACTTTGCATAGGCATTGAACATATTGATGATATTATTGATGATCTAGATCAAGCTTTAAATAAATCTTCAAAGGGTAATCTAAAAGCTGTTAGTTAATCTTTGTATTCATATAAAAGAAATAAATACATGAACTAACTAAAAAAATTGAGCTTATTTGGTGTATAGATGCTATATAAATCTGTGCACCATATAACACTGTATAAATACCTAATACAATTTGTAAAATGATAAATCCACCTAAATAATTTATAGATTTATATAATTCATACATTTTGTTTTTGTAAATTTTAAAGAAAATTAAAATATAAAAAATTCCTATCAAATAAGCTAAATTACGATGTATAAATTGCACTAAAGATGGATCACTCAAAGCTGAAACTTTAAATAGATTATTAACATTATTATCATCGGGAAAATATGAATTACCCATTAAAGGCCAAGAATTATAGATTTTTCCAGCATCCATGCCTGAAACAAAGGCACCAATTGAGATTTGTAAAAAAATTAAAATTAAGAACAAAAAAGGAATAAATGTATTTAGTTTATTTGTAATGTTTCTTGATATGTTAATTCTTAGATAATTCCAATAAATCAAAGATAAAATCAGAAAAGCAATAAGCAAATGTACGGATAACCTAAAATGACTTACATCTACTCTATCAACTAATCCACTACTAACCATATACCAGCCAATGAAACCTTGAAAACATATCAGTAAAAAAATGAAATATAGATTTAATAATTTAGTAAATCTTATCTTAAAAGAAAAATAAATTAATGGTATCAAATATCCAAGACCAATTAATCTACCTAGAAATCTATGAGCCCACTCCCACCAAAAAATAACTTTAAACTCACTTAAAGTCATATTGTAGTTTTGTAATTTAAATTCAGGAATTTCTTTATAAAGATTAAAATAAATAACCCAATCATTTTGATTAAGAGGTGGAAAAAATCCAGAAAATAATTCCCACTCCGTTATTGAAAGACCTGAGTCGGTAAGTCTTGTTAAGCCACCAACAATTATCATAAAAGATATAATCCAAAACATTATAATTAACCAGATTGATAATTGATTATTTATTTTTGTATTTGTTGTGTACATGTGGGGATAAATATAATAATTTTCATATTATCCAAATATATAAATGTCGCCTTTAAAAAGAAAAAAACTTAATAAAATAAGATCAGAATTAGATAGATTAGATAATTCATTAATAAAATTAATAAAACAAAGAACTAATCTTGTGAATCATGTCTTAAAACTAAAGGATAAAAAAAAAGAAATAGTTGACAATAAAAGGATTAAGATAATTTTAAGAAATATAAGAAAAAAATCCATTGCAAATAAAATAGATCCTAAGATTACTAATCGTATATGGAAAAATATGATTTGGTCATACATTGATTACGAAAGAAGAAATTTTAATAAAAAATAATTATTTACTGTGAGGGGGAAGTTTTTTTTCAACAAAAACTTCATGTTTTCTGGTACTCGGATTGTATTTACGGGCTGAAAGTTTAATTTTTGCTTTTTCACCACCTGCTGGTTTTTTTACATAATAAAAAAACGAACTATCTGGTTTACTTTCAGGTACCAATCTAACTTTTACGTGTGTTTTTTTTGCCATTACTTATAATTTTTTAAATTTTTAACAATTTTAGAAATCTTTAAAACTTTATTTTTAAAATTGTTCGTTCTTATAGAATTATTTGGAATTTCGTCAAGGTTTAAAGTATCGTTTTTATTTGGGTTATCTAAGATTTTTTTAACTCCATTAATAGTCATGCCTTGGTCCTTAAGAAGGAATTGTATTTTTTTTAGGATATTGATTGTTTTTTGATTATAATATCTTCTATTAGAATTTAGTAACTTTGGTTTGACTTGCTTAAACTGTGTTTCCCAAAATCGAATAGTATGTGTAGGAAGTTTCCCTTTTTTTTTTGATTTTAACCTAAGAATTTTAGCTACTTCACCTATAGTTTTATAAGCATTATCAAATTTATCCGTCATTTTTGTTATTTATGAATTCTTTGAGCTCCTTTGAAGGTTTAAATAAAACAACATTTCTACTTGATATAATTTTTGCCTCCTTAGTCTTGGGGTTTCTTCCAATTCGAGATTTTTTTTGTCTAATAGAAAAAGTGCCAAATTTTGACAATTTTAATTTTTTTTCATTTTTAATATTAAAAATTATAGTTGATAAAAAATCATTTATTAAATTTTCAGATACCTGTTTTGAAAAGCCCAGCTGCATATATATCTGATTCACTAAATCTTTCTTTGTTAAATTTATTCTCATTTAGTTAAATATTTAGTTTAATTTTTTCTATTAAGTTTCCTTTTACAATTTTATTACAAACATCTAATGAATTTGAAAATCCAACAAAATCTGTTCCACCATGACTTTTAACGACAGGTGAATCTAATCCTAAAAAAATAGCGCCATTATATAATCTTGGGTCTAGACGCTCTTTAAATTTTTTTAAATTAGAATAATTTAAAAATGAGGAAACTTTTCCTAGAATTGAATTAGTCATAGATTTTTTAAGTTCTTTAACAATAAAATTAGCAGTGCCTTCTGCGGTTTTTAAAGCGATATTACCTGTAAACCCATCAGAAATTATAACATTGACATCACCGTCCATAATTTGATTACCCTCAATATATCCAGCAAAATTATAATTAGAAGTTTTTTTTTCATTTAAGATTTTAAAAGTTTCTTTAATTGTTTCATTTCCTTTGAGCTCTTCGGATCCAATATTTAAGAGACCTATATTAGGTTTTTTATCAGGATATAGTGACGTATATAGAGATGCGCCCATAATTGAAAAATCAAATAAATTTTTTGAACTGCATTCAATGTTTGCACCCAAATCTAAAACGACACTCATTCCACTTTTATTAGGCCACAAAGCAGACAATGCTGGTTTATCAATATTTTCAATCATCTTTAAATTTAATTTTGCAATAACTAACAAAGCTCCAGTATTTCCAGCTGATATAATGATATCTGTTTCTCTTTTTTTTACACTTTCAATAGCTAACCACATACTAGTATCTTTACCTCTTTTAGCTGCCTCTAATGGAGTATCTGTGCTAAGTATAAAATTTTCTGTATGGACAATTTCAAAATTATTATTATCTATATTGCCGTTGATTAATATTTCTATTTCTTTCCTATTACCAAAAATTTTAAAAAAAATTTTTTTGTTTTTCTGGTGATTATGAATTAGACCGTCAATTACTTTTTTAGGTGAGTTGTCACCACCCATTGCATCAATTGCAATTTTTACAAAATCCGACATCTTAAGATATTAAATTATTTAGTCTTTGGGGTCTATAACCTGACGACCTTTATACATGCCAGTTTTCAGATCTAAATGATGAGATAACCTGTACTCACCTGATTTTTTATCTTCAATGACGTTTTTTGATAAAAATTTCATATTCTGAGCTCTTCTCATTCCTGTCCGTGATGGAGTTTGTTTTCTTTTAGGTACAGCCATAATTATTGGTTAATTACACTTTTTAAGTAAGAATTCAAAGTTTTTTTTGAGAGATTTTCTAAATATTCATCAAAATATTCAACTAATTCATCGATATTTGTAAAATTTTCTAAAAATTTTGAGATGATTTCTTTTTTTTTTACAAAATCATTATCATTCCAAAAATGAATATCTGATATAATGGCATGAAAAACATTTATATAGTCTTTCATTTTCTTATTAATAGATTGATCACCATAACCTATTTCTCTTATACTAAGCTCTAGCTGTCTAAAATTAAAATCATAAATATCTTGAAGTATTTTTTCATTTTCGGCATTTTTAAAGTTCTTAAGAAAAAAAGCAAAATGCAAAAGAAAGACAATTAAACGATCATTAAAACTATCTTGTTTATTAAGACTTTTATAAAGTAATTTATTGGTAGTTAATTTAATTAAATTGTTATAAAAATTAATATAGTTCATATAATGAAAATATTATTAATTATTTTAACTTTATTTTTGTCTAATTGTAAATTAAATAAAATTGTTAAACATCACGGGATACATAATTTAGAGAGTAAAAGTAAGAAATTAACAATTAATAGTTCTAATATTAATGATATTAACAAAATTCTTGGGCCACCATCTTCATCTAGTTATTTTAATGATGATGTATTAATTTATCTCGAGCAAAAAACATCAAATTCAAAATTACTAAAACTTGGAAAAAGAAAACTTATTGCTAATAATGTTCTAGTATTAGAGATTGATAATCGTGGGATGCTTGTTAAAAAAAGATTATTAAACAAAAATGATATTAATAGACTACGAGTCTCAATGAAAGAAACTAACATAAGTAGTGATAAGGATTCATTCTTAATTAAAAGCTTATCAAATATAATGAAAAAAATAGATGATCCGCTTGGAAAAAAAAGGGGCAGTGTAAAGTAATCTAACCAGCTATAACTGCTAACAATAATAATGCAACTATATTTGTTATTTTAATCATAGGGTTCACCGCAGGACCCGCTGTATCCTTGTAAGGGTCGCCGACTGTGTCACCAGTAACAGCAGCTTTGTGAGCCTCTGATCCTTTACCACCATGATTGCCATCTTCAATAAATTTTTTTGCATTATCCCATGCACCACCACCTGCAGTCATGGAAACAGCAACGAATAGTCCTGTAATAATTACTCCTAGTAACATGGCACCCACCGATGCAAGAGCTGCTACTTGACCACCTATTGATAAAATTATAAAATATAAAATAACCGGTGAAAGAACGGGTAATAATGATGGAATAATCATTTCCTTTATGGCCGCAACAGTTAGTAAATCAACTAATTTTGCATAATCAGGTTTTTGTTTTTTTTTCATTATACCTGGGTATTTTTTGAATTGTCTTCGTACTTCAACAACAACAGCCCCACCTGCCCTTCCAACAGCTTGCATTCCCATTGATCCAAATAAATATGGCAACATTCCACCGATTAACAAACCAACGACAACGTAAGGATTAGACAAATCAAAAGTGACAACAATACCCTCTAAAGCAGAGCCTGCCTCTTTAGAAAAATGTTTAATATCTTCAGTATATGCTGCAAATAAAACCAGCGCCCCAAGACCTGCAGATCCAATAGCATATCCTTTGGTAACAGCTTTAGTTGTATTACCAACAGCATCAAGTGCATCTGTAGTTTTTCTAACTTTTTTATCTAAATTAGACATTTCTGCTATTCCACCGGCATTATCGGTTACTGGACCGTATGCATCCAAAGCTACAACCATACCAGCTAATGCAAGCATGGTAGTTACAGCAATAGCAATTCCGAACAAGCCAGCAATTGAATTTGTAATTAATATTCCTCCAACAATAATTAATGCAGGGACAGCTGTTGCTTCCATTGATACAGCTAAACCTTGAATAACGTTTGTACCGTGGCCAGTAGTTGAAGACAAAGCTACTGATTTGACAGGTCTATAACCTGTTCCTGTGTAATATTCAGTAATCCAAATTAATAAACCAGTAATTATAAGACCAATCACACCACAATAATATAAATCTTTACCATTAAAAGTTTTATCATTCACTGTAAATTCACTTGAAAAACCAATTACTTGGTCAGTGACAGGCCACAATATGACTAATGATGAAATAGCTGAAACAATAAAACCTTTGTACAAAGCATTCATAACATTATTATTTTTCCCAAGTTTAACAAAAAAAGTACCAATTATAGATGTTATTAAACAAGCAGCTCCAATTGTTAAAGGATAAATCATCATGTTTAAATCACCAATAAAAAAAATTGATGACAAAACCATTGTTGCTACGATTGTAACGGCGTATGTTTCAAATAAGTCAGCAGCCATACCTGCACAGTCACCAACATTATCACCAACATTATCAGCAATTACAGCAGGATTTCTTGGATCATCCTCAGGTATCCCTGCCTCAACTTTACCAACTAAATCAGCACCAACATCTGCTCCTTTAGTAAAAATTCCTCCTCCCAATCTTGCAAAAATTGAAATTAGTGATGCGCCAAAACCTAATGCAACAAGTGCGTTTACAATTTCTCTTTCCTCAACATTAAAATTTAATAATAAATAATAATAAACTGCTATTGATAACAAAGCTAATCCAGCAACTAACATTCCAGTTACCGCCCCAGATTTAAAAGCTACAGATAGGCCTTGTGCCAAACCTTTTCTTGAAGCTTCAGCTGTTCTGACATTTGCCTCTACTGAAACTAACATACCAACATAACCAGCGATTCCGGATAATGCTGCACCAATTAAATAACCGATGCCAACTAAAGGGCTAAATGCAACACTAACAATAACCAACACAACCGCTCCAACAACTGCAATAGTTTTGTACTGTCTCGCTAAATAGGCCTTAGCACCTATTTGAATTGCAGATGCTATCTCTTGCATTTTTGAATTACCAGCACTTGAACTTAAAATATTTTTTCCAGTTAAAAATCCATAAACTATAGATGATAAACCAGCAACGATTGTGTATATTAGAATTGTTTCAACTGTTTCGTTCATATAAACCTTGAGTTATTAGTTGTTAATTTTAAAGGCGGACAATACAAAAAAAGATAAAAAAGACAATGATTAACTTTCAAAATTGGTGTTTATAAGCATTATTAATAGCCATAATTTGCTTACCTTTTACATTAATTATTGAGGATTTTTTTTTCCCCGATATTATTTTGCCAATTTTCGTTATTTTGACTCCAAGTTTTTTTGAGATCCTTTTAATGATTCTGCTTTTGTTTGAACTTGCTGTAAATAAAATTTGATAATCATCTCCATTTGTCACAGTATTTATTTTTTTTAATTTTTTTTTAGAGATTAGCTTTTTTAATTCTAAAGATACTGGTATTTTGTTTTCATTTATTAAAAAAGAAAAATTTTGCCTATTGACCATTTTTTCTAAATCTCCGATAAGACCATCAGAAATATCTATTGAGGTATTTGCGAATTTTAATAAATAATTAGTCAATTTAATTTGTAACTCTGGATAGAAATATTTTTTTATAAAAAAACTAGAAATCTTTTTGTCAAGTGTAATTTTATTTTTTAAAATCTGGAGACCTATATAACTATCTCCTATATTTCCTGTCACATAAATATCATCATTTAATTGAGCCTTATTTCTATAAACTATTTTTTTGGAATAACCTAATGAGGTAATAGTGAAGCTTAATTTATTTGAAAAAGTAGTATCACCACCACATAAATTAAGGTTATATATTTTTTGTTCTTCTTTAAGTGATTTCGAAATTTGAGATAAGTTTTTTTTTGAAAATGTTTTACTGTTTCCAGAACCTGAAATAAAATAAAATTTTGGCTTCACTCCTTTACAAATTAAATCAGATATAGAGGACCTTAATATTTTTTTTATTACATAATTAGGTGAATTAAAATTAATAAAATGAACCCCATCAATATAAGTATCAACAGAAATGACTACACCCTTTTTTTTATCAAAAAAAACATCATCATTAAGGTTTAGTGCAGCTCTATTTTTCTTAGAAATTTTAGAAAAATAATTATTTATTAATTCAAATTCATGCATTATTAGTTCTTAGTTTTTTTCCTAAATTATCTAATAAAGCGTTTAGATATTTGGTTTGTGAATTTTCTATGAAAAAATTTGACGAGTTTAAATATTCTTTGATAATAATATTTATAGATAGATTAGGTTTATATAGAAATTCATAAGTTGCTGCTTTTAAAATTGTTTGTAAAATCTTATCTAATTTTTCAAAAGTAAAATCCTCTCCAAGTTTATTATTTAATTCTTCTAATATAAGGTCATTTCTTTCAATGGTCCCATAAACTATATCTTTAATAAACTTTTTGAATCTGTGCTTAGGAAAATCTAAATCATTGTCATCATTATAAAATTTACTATATAGTTTTTGAATTATAATTACTCTTGGATTATTTTTAGGATTAAAGTAAGTCCTCATTTTATTTTTAGAATAGAGATTACAGCTTTTGCAGCTTCCGCACCTTTTATTTTTCTAGCTTTAGCTTGTGACATATTTAAGCAAGTAATTATTCCATTACCAATAGGTTTTTTACTTGTAATTGATAAGTCCATTATTGCATTGATTGATGCTCGAGAGATAAAATCAAAGTGTGGAGTTTTTCCTTTAATAACACAACCAAGGGCTAAAAAGGCATCATATTTATTAATATTCATTGAAATAACAACAGGTATTTCAAAGGTGCCTGGTATTTTAATTATTTTAACTTTATTTGTTTTGGGAATTAATTTTATAGCACTACTAATCAAACCTTTTGCAATATCTTTGTAATAGTCTGCAGAAACAATAAGAATTTTTTTTTTCATTAAATTAATTCCTGTTTTTTAATTTTAATTCCATATCCATCTAATCCAATAACTTTTTTAAGTGAACTGGTTATTAATATCATATTTTTAATATTAAGATCTTTAATTATTTGAGCACCAATACCATAATTTTTAATTGATTTATCACCTCCTTTTTTTTCAAATTCTTTATTTTTATATTTTTTCAAAGTTTGAGTAACAGAACTCAAATTTGTATCTTTAATAAATATTAAGACACAATTTTGATATTTTTTAAAATAATTAAGGGTTTTATTGAATGAATTAGGTAATTTTTGATTAATCAAATAATTTTGTACAATGTTAGACGAAATTACTCTCACTCTTGGTGTTGTACCTTTTTTGATCTTACCTTTAATAAGTGCAAAGTGTTCAGAGCCATCTAATAAGTTTTCGTAAATTTTAATTTTATATTTTTGTTTTTTTACATTAATTTGACTTTGTTTCTTTAATTTAACAAGTTTTTCTTTTTTTAATCTGTAGGCAATTAGATCTTCAATTTTTGCAATTTTAAGTTTATGTTTCTTTGCAAAATTAAATAAATCTTGACCTTTGGCCATTGTTCCATCTTCATTCATGATTTCACATATAACTGCTGAATTATTTTTTTTTGCTAATCTAGAGATATCTACAGATGCTTCGGTATGACCTGCCCTAACAAGAACACCCCCATCCTTAGCTATTATGGGAAAAACATGACCAGGAGAAACAATCTCATTTTTCTTTACGTTCCTTTTTGATGCAATTTTAATGGTCCTCGCTCTATCTTTAGCGGAAATACCTGTAGTAATTCCCTTTTTAGCCTCAATAGAAATTGTGAATGCAGTGTTGTTTCTAGATTGATTAACCGGTGACATAAGAGATAGATTTAATCTTTTTGCTTGCAGTGAGTCCATTGCTAGACAAATTAGACCTCTTCCAAATTTAGCCATGAAATTAATATTTTTTGAATTTGTATCTGATGACGAAATTACTAAATCACCCTCATTTTCTCTTTTTTCATCATCTACTAATATGAACATCCCACCTTTTTTAGCTACGGATATAATAGTTTCAATTGGTGCAAAATTATTTTTTATCATGAAAATAATTTCTAACGTATTTAGATAATATATCTATCTCAATATTCACTAAGTCTGATTTGTTTAAAGTCGATAGGTTCGTCTCTTTATAAGTATGTGGAATAATCCAAATTTGAAAACCTCTTTTAGTAACTTTTGATATAGTAAGTGAAATACCGTTTACACAAATAGATGCTTTTTCAATCAAATTATTTCTTTCCTTTTTGGTAAGTTCAAATTCAAAAAGAAAAGATTTGTCAATTTTTTTTATATTCAAAATTTTTGCAACTGTATCAACATGACCTTGGCATATATGACCAGAAATTTTTGTTCCATATTTTAAAGGTAGTTCTAAATTAATTTTATCACTATTTTTCAAAAATTTAAATTTTGACCGATAAATGGTTTCTTTAGAAAGATAAAACTCCATAATCTTTGATTTATATGAAATTAATGTCAAACAAACACCATCACAGGCAATTGATAAACCTATATCCTTCTTTGAAATTTTAAGATTGCTTTTTATAAACAAATTTATACCTTTTGGTCTTTTTGTTATTTTTGAAACAACACCCTGATTATATATTATTCCATTAAACATATTATTTCTTAAATAATGTAATTTTATCTTTTCCTAATTTTAAGTTTAATTCAATTTTTTTTTTGTATTTTTCTTTTAATAAATTAAAATCACTAAATTTCAAATAATCTGAGAATTTTGAAAGAGTTCTTTCACCTTTATAGAAATAAAACTCATTAAAAACTCTTTTCTTTAAGAGATGATTAGTCAATACACCTCCCCCTTCAATCAATAAATTTCTACAACCTATTTTAAATAATTTTTTTAAAATATCACGAAAATCAAAGATTTTATTTTTATTGACTCTTGATCTTATAAGTAAAATCTTTTTTTTCTTAAAACTTAAAATTTTTGATTTACTTGCTTCGTTATAAAATATTATTGTATTATTTTTTTTTGCATTTGTAATTATGTGCTTATCAGGTTTACTATTTAGTTTATTATCTAGAATTATTCTTTTTGGTGAAAAACTTTCTAATCCTTTTAATCTACAGTTAAGTTTTGGATTATCATTATTTAACGTTCTGTATGAGATTAAAATAGAATCGTTTTTGTATCTTAAAAGATGAGTGAATTTATCTGAATACTTATTTGTAATTTTTCGACTTTTTTTGCTATAAATAAGGTCATTTCTAGAAACAGCAATCTTTCCTGTGACATATGGAAGTTTATTTTTTCTATTAATATTATAAGATTTATAAAAGTTTTTTGATAAACTTTTTAAAAGTCCTTTATTAACCTTTATTTTATTCTTATTTAAAATTCTAAAGCTTTTTCCTTTTACTTTTTTATCAATATCCTCGGTTGGATAATAAATCTGACTAATACCGCTTTTAATAATTTTCTTTGTACATGGTGGTGTTTTTCCATAATGATTACATGGCTCAAGCGTAACATACATTTTAGAACCGTTTAAATTTTCGTAACAATCTTTAATTGCATTATGTTCTGCATGAGGTCTTCCATTTAGACCAGTTCGACCGACTGATATAATTCTATTTTTTTTCGTTATTACACAACCTACAGATGGGTTGTTTCCTGTGAGACCTTTACGAGAACTTGCTATATTAAAAGCAAGTTTCATTAATTGCTTATCTTTTGATGTAAATTTATCTTTTTTTGTAGACATCTAATTTGTCCACAAATTGAATAAAATCTTTTTCTTCTCTAAAATTTCTATACACAGATGCAAAACGAACATAAGCTACAGGATCTAACTCTTTTAAACCTTCCATAACCATTGTTCCTATAGTATTTGTTAAAATCTCACTTTGTCCAAGTTCCTCTAAGGTTCTAGAAATTTTACTGATAAACTTTTCAGCAGTTTCTGTATCTATTGGACGCTTTTTCAAAGCTATATAAATTGACTTCGATAATTTATCTCTATCAAATGCAGATTTTCTCCCATTCTTTTTGATTACCATAATTTCCCTAAATTGTACTCTTTCAAATGTAGTAAAACGCGCGCCACATTCACAAAGTCTTCTTCTTCTTATTGCTGTTCCATCCTCTGTAGGTCTAGAGTCGACGACAGAGGTCTCCCCTTTTTTACATATTGAACAAATCATTTACTATAAGTTCTTATATATCGGAAACGATGAAGTTAAAGATATGACCTCATTTTTTACTTCATTTTCAATCTTACTGTTATCTGTGGGATTTTCTGATAGGCCCTTAATTGTTTTTGTAATTAATTCACCTACTGTTTTAAATTCATTTAAACCAAAACCTCTTGTAGTTGCTGCTTGAGTTCCAAGTCTAATACCAGAGGTAATCATTGGTTTTTCTGTATCAAACGGGATTCCATTTTTATTACAAGTAATATTTGCTCTAGATAAACTTTCAGCTGCAAGATTACCTTTAACATTGTAAGGTCTTAAATCTACTAACATTAAATGTGTGTCTGTTCCATTTGAATAAATTTTAAATCCGTTGTTTTTTAAAGTTTCTGCTAAAATTTTAGCATTAGCTAAAACTGTTTTTATGTAATCTTTAAATTCTGGCTGTAAAGCTTCAAGAAATCCTGCAGCTTTAGCTGCGATGATGTGCATTAGAGGTCCACCTTGATAACCAGGAAATACAGCTGTATTAAATTTTTTAGCAAGATCCTCATGGTTAGTTAAAATTATTCCACCCCTCGCACTTCTGAAAACTTTATGAGTTGTTGAAGTAACTACGTGAGCATGATCACAAGGATTGGGATAACCTTTACCAGCAACTAAACCTGAAAAATGTGCCATATCTACCATTAAATAAGCTCCAACTTTATCAGCAATTTCCCTAAATCTCTTAAAATCTATAACTCTTGAGTAAGCACTCCCACCAGCTATGATAAGTTTTGGTTTATGCTCTAATGCAAGTTTTTCAACATTGTCATAGTCAATTAGTTCAGATACTTTATCTACATCATAGCCTATTGCATTAAACCATTTACCTGACATTGAAATTTTTAATCCATGAGTAATATGTCCACCAGAATTTAAACTCATCCCCATGAAAGTATCACAAGGATTTAATAAAGCTAAAAAGACTGCACCATTTGCTTGTGCGCCTGAATGTGGTTGAGAGTTAGCAAACTTACAATTAAATAATTTTTTTAATCTATCATTAGCGAGACTCTCTGCAACATCAACGTGTTCGCATCCATTATAATAACGTTTGCCAGGATAGCCTTCTGCGTATTTATTAGTTAATACAGAGCCCTGAGCCTCTAATACAGCCTGTGAGACAATATTTTCTGATGCTATTAATTCAATATGTTGTTGCTGTCTTAATAGCTCATCTTGAATTGCTTTATAAATTTCAGGATCTTTTACAGATAAACTATCCTCAAAGAAACTTTTATAACTATCGTTCAAATAATTTTTTTCACTAGACATATTTATATCTTTTTTATTCTTTTTAAGTGTCTACCACCATTGAAGCCTGTTTTTAAAAAAATACTCACAAATTTCAAGGCATTTTTTTTACTAATTAGCCTTGATCCTAATGTAATGATATTTGCATCATTATGCAATCTGGATAATTTTGTTGATTTTGCATTAAAACATTGTGCTGCACGCACGTTTTTATGCTTATTTGCCGCAATATTCATCCCAGTTCCGGATCCACACACTAGAATACCAACATTATTCTTATTAATTTTTACTTTTTTAGCTAATTTGTGAGCATAGTCAGGGTAATCAACTCTGTTATCATTGATTGGGCCTAAGTCCTCAAATTCTAATTTTTTTTTTTTAAGAGAAATTTTAATATCTTCTTTTAATTTAAATCCAGCATGATCAGATGAGATAAAAATTTTTTTCAAATTAGTTAAATTTATAATCTAAAACACATGCAACTAAATGTATTCTATTCTCTTCGCCACCATTAAATGCATTGTGATATTTTGTGTTATTTGTAATCCAAACTGATCCATCTGCTGGCATATGCTGAGCTACATTGTCTATAACCATTATACATCCTGGATTAGTAATAATTGGTATATGTAATCTTGGTTCTGGATCTCTATGCCAGCTCAAAGTAGATCGAGGTTCTTTGAGTAAAATTCTCATTCTACCTAATTTATACTTAGTTGATAAAACATCATACACATGTTTAAAATATGTATTTTCATAATCTTTTATAAACTCAGAATAAGCTGACTCATCAATTGTCTGGTCTCTTATAACCTCTTTACCTGACTTGTCAGGTTTCGTCCAATACACACCTCTTGCTTTATTTCCTTTTATAGAATCTGGATCACCAGGTATTTGTGTTAAGGATATGGCTCCAAAGTGAGTAACGCCTGCATCTTCAAATTTTTTAATTTGAATTATTTGATTATAAGCTTCTTGAAGTTTTAATATATCAAATTTAAGTTCTTGTTTTTGAAAATCTCTGAAATCCAAAACTCTCTCACTTTTTTTTATATTTAAATCTATAACTTTTGTATTTTCTTTTTTCATCTTGATTGCTTTGTATTCTTTTTGTTATATATTTGTATATTACATTTGTCGCATATTTTAAATATATATAGTTATGATTACTGGAAAATATCCCAATTTAAGACTAAGAAGAAGCAGGAGAAACAATTGGTCTAGAAGACTAATAGCTGAAAATAATTTAGCTGCGAGTGACTTTATCTTGCCAATATTTCTTACTGAAGGGAAAAATAAGATACAATCGATTAAAACTATGCCTAATGTTTATAGATACTCTATTAATAACTTAGGTAGGATTTTAGATCGTGCTATAAAAAATAAGATACCAATGGTTGCTTTATTCCCACATACATCAATAAAATTAAAAAACAATATAGGCAGTGAATCCTTAAATGAGAATAATTTAGTTTGTAAAGCTATAAGATATATAAAAAATAGATATAAAGATAAAATTGGAATAATGTGTGATGTCGCTTTAGATCCTTATACATCGCACGGACACGATGGTATTTTAAAATCCGGATATGTTTTAAATGATGAAACTATAGAGATATTGATAAATCAATCTTTGTTGCAAGCTCAGATGGGCTGCGATGTGCTAGCTCCATCTGATATGATGGATGGAAGAATTGGTAAAATTAGAAAAGTATTAGATAAAAAAAATTTTAAGAATGTCCAATTGCTCTCATATGCTGTAAAATATTCATCAAGTTTTTATGGACCATTTAGGGATGCTGTAGGATCAAAAAATGCTCTAAAGGGAAATAAAAAGACTTATCAAATGGACTTTAGAAATAGCGATGAAGCTCTTAGAGAAGTTGCTTTAGATATAAAAGAAGGAGCTGATATGGTTATGGTTAAACCAGCATTACCTTACCTAGATGTGATAAAATCAGTTAAAGAAAAATTTAAAATTCCGGTATTTGCATATCAGGTTTCTGGAGAATACAGCATGTTATCTAATGCAGTTAATAAAAAAATTATAGGAAAAGAGGCTATTTATGAAAATTTAATGAGCTTTAAAAGGGCTGGAGCAAATGCAATTGTTAGTTATTATGCTGACAAGTTAAATGAAATTTTACCTTGAAAGTTTAATAGAATTTATAAAATGAGTCCTACTAATTGGATAAGTTAAATTATTAGGTTTCAGAATATTTTTTTCTAAAAAATCACTCACTAATTTTAATCCTTTTAAAAGTGTATTTAAATCATCTTCATGAAGATTTTTATCAATTAAAAAATTTGGCACTATTTTTTTTTCACTATGTGACCTAACAACATATATTGTTTTATTATCGATTAATTCTTTTGTGACGAGACTATTTAATTCTAAATCAAATCCTAGAGCTTTAAGTAATTCTAATTCCCAAAAAATATAATCTTTTAACCATCTATCCTTTGAGATAACGTGATAGAATTTTTCAATAAGATTAAAAATATTTATATTTGACTGAGATTCCGCGGTTAGTAGTCGAACCAAGTTCATTGCAGAATATATACACGTAATTTTTTTACGATTATCAAAATAGATTGGTGAAAATACATTTTGTATTTCTAGTTTAAAATAACCAATGCTATTTTCAGATTTAGAATTATAATTAACATGTAACTGATTTCCGATTTGGAGATAATTTTTAATTCTTTTTGAAGTTCCTCCAAAAACTAATCCTGTCACCTTACCATGATTTCTTGTATAAATTTCTGAAATAAGTGAATTTTCGTTATATTTACTTTTAGAAACCAAAAAACCTATGTCATCCCATTTCATCATTTAAAATTCTTTTTTAAACAATGTAATGCAGCACTTTGTTCTGCTTCTTTTTTAGATTTGCCTACACCGTTAAAAAAATTTGTGTTATCTAACTTTACCGCAACTTTAAACATAGGTTTATGTCTTGGCCCGGTGTTAGATATAATCTTATATATGGGAAGTTTCTTAAATTTTTTTAAAGAAAATTCTTGAAGTTTAGTTTTTGCATCTATTTGAGTAACTTCACTTTTTTTAATTTTTTCTTTCCATAATTCTAAAATTATTTTTTCTGTTATATTAAAGCCTTTTTCCAAATATATTGCCCCAATTAAAGCTTCACAACTATCAGATATAACTTTATCCTCGATATTAATAGATTTATTTTTTGGATTAAAAACTAGTATGTAGTTTTTCAAATGTATGTATTCAGCTATTTCTAAACATGCTTTTTTATTCACTAAAGATGCATACTTTTTATCTAAGATACCCTCCCTTTCATTTGGATATATTTCCAAAAGTTTTTTAGCGATTATTAATCCTAGTACTCTGTCACCTAAAAATTCCATTTTTTCATTATTATTCGATTTGTTAAAACTCTTGTGAGTAAGACTGGTAATAAGTAAATCTTTATTTTTAAATTTAATATTTATTTTTTTTTCAAGTTTAGAATAGTCAATTTTCATTAGATAATCTTTTTAAAAAATCTATCAAAACGAATAGATTTATTCCATTTCCAAAATTCAAATATACTTCCTACTAGTATATCAGATGAAAAAAAGATAAATCTAGCTTTTCCAACAAGATTATTTTTATGAACATAACCAACACTTGTTAAGAACCTACTATCTTTAGAACAATCTCTATTGTCCCCTAAGAAGAAATAATGCTCCTCAGGAACAGTAAATACATCAGAATTCTTAAAAGTAAAATTTATAAGATAAACAGTTTTATGTAACTTTCCATTAGGAAGTTTTTCTTCAAATGTAAAAACGTTAATTTTTTTATTTCCACAATATATTGTGTCTGTTTCAGATATTTTAGATTTTAGAATCTCGGTGTTATTTATAAACAAATTCGATTCTATGAATTGAATTTGGTCGCCTGGAACTCCAATCAATCTTTTAATGTAATCAGTTCTGTTATCAGCTGGTGTTTTAAAAACTACTACATCTCCCCTCTCCGGTTCACTAAATAAAATTCTATTACTAAAAATAGGGGGACTAAAGGGAAAGGAATGTTTGCTATAACCATATGAATATTTTGTCACAAAGAGCCTATCCCCCACTAAAAGATTAGGTTCCATAGATGAAGATGGAATATAAAAAGGTTGGATAAAAATAGATCTTATTAATATAGCAATAATAAATGCATATAAAAGAGTTTTAAGATTTTCTAAGATGAATTTTTTATTAAACATTTTTTGTTTGAATCATTGTAAAGGCTATTGAATAGTGCTTTTCATCCGAAACAGATAAGAGTATATCGAAATTCTTTACTTTTTGATTCTTTAAAATTAACTTTTTTAATTTTTGGTTCAATCTGTAATACGGTTTTCCTAAATTATCATTTAATATTTCTATATCTTTAAAGTTCAAATCTTTTCTAAAACCAGTTCCAAGAGCTTTAGAAAATGCTTCTTTCGCAGCAAATTTTTTTGCGTAATAAGATGCTTTATTTTTTATATTTTTTGAATTTTTTATTTCTAGTAAAGTAAATAGTCTTAAAAGAAAGTTTTTATTTTTTATGGATCTTTTAATTCTATCATTATTAATTATATCAACGCCAATACCTAATATCTTCATACTAACTCTTAATGATTTTTTTGAATTTTTTAATCACATTAGCAAAACCAAAAAAAATCGATTCTCCAATTATAAAATGGCCAATGTTAAATTCTTTGATTTCATTAATCTTTGATAATATTTTTGTTGATTTGTAATCCAATCCATGACCCGCATGAACTTCGATCCCGTATTTTGCAGCTAAAATAGAACAATTTTTGATATTTAATAATTCTTTAGTGTAATTTTTTTTTAATTTGATCAAATTGGAAAAATAGCCTGTATGTATTTCGATGCAATCAGCCCCAATTTCTTTTGATAATTTGATATCTTTTATTTTGGGGTTGATAAACAAACTTGTTCTTATTTTTTTTTGTTTAAATTTCGATATTATTTCTTTAAGTTTTTTTTTATTAGTAGAAACATTTAATCCTCCTTCAGTTGTAATTTCATTTCTATTTTCAGGGACAATACAAATATACTTAGGTTTGATTTTTAATGCATTTCTAACAATATGTTCATTTGTCGAAATCTCTAAATTGACATTAAGTTTTTTTATTGAACAAATTCTCTTTGCATCTAAATCTCTTATGTGTCTTCTATCTTCACGTAAGTGAATGGTTATTGAGTCTGCTCCTTTTTTTTTAACAAATAGAGCTGCCTTATAAGGATCAGGATGAGATTCACCTCTAGCGTTTCTTACCGTAGCTACATGATCAATGTTTACTCCTAAACGTTTCACTTAATAAATCGACTTCCTGGTCTAGATATAGGGATTAATTTTAATTCTTTTGGTAAATTTTTTAATTTAAAGGTAGGAACATTAATTTTAAGGTGAGAGACAATCTTCATTTTTATTTTAAGTGTTTTTTTTGTTGATCTATCAATAATAGATGCAAAACCTACAACTGAGGCTTTGGACTTTTTAATCAGCTGTGCACACTCCATACTTGATTTTCCAGTAGTAATAACGTCTTCAACAATTAAAACTTTAGAACCTTTTTTAATATTAAAACCTCTTCTTAATCTAAATTTATTTTTAACTCTCTCACAAAATATTGTTTCCTTATTTAAAAGTCTTCCTATTTCATAACCTATTATTATACCGCCTATAGCTGGTGCTAAAATAAGGTCGAATTTTTTAAAATCTTTTTTAATTTTTTTTGCAAGAGATTTACAAATTTTTTCTGCTTTTTTTGGAAAACTTAAAAGTTTTGCGCATTGAACATATTTTGAGGAATGTAACCCTGAAGATAAAACAAAATGTCCTTCAAGTAACGCATCAGTTTTTCTTAAAATATCTAAGGATTTTTTGTGTGAAAGCATTTCTTTTATCTTCGTGTCTAATTATCTTAAATTTTATACCTTTTTGTTTAAGCTCTGCAATAAAATTAGTAAAATTTTTTAAATCTCTGATTATAAGTTGAAACTTAAAGTTAATATAGTCGGGTGTTTTACCAGCCATTACTAAGTTAGAAATATTCAATTTATGTTTACCAATCAAGGAACTTACATTTCCTAATTGTCCCGGTCTATCAGGTAAAGAAATCCATAATGTAGTATTATATTTTTTTATGGTCTCCTCTTTTTTTTCACCTCTATCATGCCAATATCTTCTAATAGCAGCTCTAGCTTTTCCAGTTTTTGTAGTTGGGATCCAATGCAATGAAGGTGATTGATTTTTAGATGTGATAATCTTTATTCTGTCTCCGTTCCTTAGAATCGTTTGCAGATCACTTTTATTACCATTTACCTCACAGCCGGTCGCGGTATCACCAATTTTTGTATGCACTGCATAAGCAAAATCTATTGCTGTAGCATCTTTAGGTAACTTAATAACAGAACCTTTTGGGGTAAAGCAGAAAACGTTTTCCTGAAACATCTGAAGTTTAGTGTATTCATATGAGTGTTCTGGATTCTCATTTTTTTCTATAATCTCAACTAAATCTTTCAACCAATCATATTCTTTCAAGGTAAGCGAATTAAACTTTTCCGAAGATTTATACTGCCAATGAGATGCAATACCTCTTTCAGCAAACTCATGCATTTGATTTGTTCTTATTTGAATTTCAACAGGTTTTTTATTAGATCCAATTACAGAGGTGTGAATTGATTTATATCCATTAATTTTAGCAGAAGATATATAATCTTTAAATTTGCCAGGTATACAATTATATTTTTTATGTAAAATT
>CABZBT010000013.1 GCA_902524045.1 uncultured Pelagibacteraceae bacterium
ATGTTTGATGAGTGGGGTCTTCCAATGATGAAAAATGAAAAAACTGGTAGATACCTGAGAGAAGGTAAGTGGCAAATTATGATCCACGGTGAAAGCTACAAACCTATTGTTGCAGAAGCTGCAAAAAAGTCAGCAGATAAAATTTATAATAGAATAATTGTCACTCATTTGTTAATGGACGAGTCAAAAAAAAATAGAATAGGTGGAGCTGTTGGGTTTAATATGAGGACAGGTGATTTTCATGTATTTAGATCAAAGACAGTTATAGTCGCAGCTGGAGGAGCATCTCATATTTTTAAACCAAGAGCTGTTGGAGAGGGAATGGGAAGAACCTGGTATGCTCCGTGGAGCAACGGTTCTGCCTACGCATTACCCATAGCAGCTGGTGCTAAAATGACTCAAATGGAAAATAGGATTGTTTTATGTAGATTTAAAGATGGATATGGACCAGTAGGAGCATATTTTTTACATTTAAAAACTTATACTCAAAATGCGAATGGGGAGAATTATGAGAAGAAATGGTATGAGCAAACTAAAGAATTAGTTGGGAATTATATTGATCATCATCCGACACCAACATGTTTAAGAAATCATGCGTTTATCCAAGAGGTAGCTTCAGGTAATGGACCAATTCAAATGGTTACGACTGAGGCTTTTCAAGATCCTCACCTAGAAACTGTAGGTTGGGAAAACTTTTTAGGAATGACTGTTGGTCAAGCAGTAGTTTGGGCATCACAAAATATAGATCCTAAATATACAAATCCAGAATTGACTACATCAGAGCCATACGTAATGGGTTCACATGCAACTTGTTCTGGAGCATGGGTTAGTGGACCTGAAGATCTTTCTCCACCTGAATATTTTTGGGGCTACAATAGAATGTTGACTATAGATGGTTTATTTGGGGCAGGAGATACTGTTGGAGGAAGTGCTCATAAATTTTCATCTGGATCTTTCACAGAGGGAAGATTGGCTGCAAAAGCTGCAGTAAAATATATTGAGGATCAAAAAGCTGAAGGAATTAATGTTTCAGATCAACAATGTGATAATTTTAAGAAAGAAGTTTATAAACCACTAGATAATTACACGATTGCACAAAATGAGATTACAGGAGGAACGGTCTCTCCAAGTTATATTTCTCCAATACAGGGTTTACAAAGACTTCAAAAAATTATGGATGAATATGTTGGGGGTATCACCTCAAACTATATGACCAACGGAAATTTACTTAAAAAGGCTTTAGAGCTTTTAGCTTGGCTTCAAGAAGATTTAGAGCATGTTGGTGCAGAAGATTATCACCAGTTAATGAGAGCATGGGAATTAAAACATAGAGCTTTAACATCACAATGTGTAACTGAACATACTTTGTTTAGAGAAGAGACTCGTTGGCCAGGTTATTATTACAGGGGAGATTACATGAAACTGGATGATGAAAATTGGCATTGCTTAACAGTTTCAAGAAGAGATCCTAAAACTGGAAAATTTACAATGGAAAAGATTCCTGTTTATCATATTGTTGATGAAAAAGAGAAGAAGAAAGCCTCATAAAAATCTAAAATAATATAATGGATCTTTTAGCAAAATCAGATGAGGAGATTTTTGCAATTGCTAAACCTTTTTGGGAAAACCTAGTTCGAGCCTCAAACATGAAAGATTATGGAGGTTTTACTAAGGATTTTTCTACTCAAATGTTGTTTGGAGCTAATGAAGTAGAGCTAGGAAAACAATGGGCTAATAATAAAATAATTACCAATTTAAATGAAACTTATGAACCTTTTGGAACTCTGAGAAGAGGTGAACATATCACAGTATTAATCAAACAAACTAACAAGGAAATACCTGGAGAATTTTTGGGAAGATTAGTAATTGGTTTAGAGGATGGCTTGGTCAAGATTTTTGGCGCAACAATTTATTAATTAAGGTTTGACAATTTTTTTGTTGGGTGTATTCAATGAGTTAAATGCATCTTTCAAATTTAAAAATTTTACACAAAATAACTAGCAAAAAATCAACTTTTATTAAAACTGGAATTTTTTCTGCTATTGCTGCCTGCTGGGGAGTAATAATAGTCGGAACTTTTATAACTTTTAAATAATTAATAATTAATTTTTTTTGTTGTTAGATGGAAGTTTTTTTACCTATAGCCCAAGTTTTTATTAATCCAGTCGAAATACTTTTGTTAAGTGCTATAGTTGGTGTTCTTTCAGGCTTATTTGGAGTAGGAGGTGGATTTTTAATGACTCCATTTTTAATTTTTATGGGAGTTCCACCAGCATACGCAGTTGCTAATGAGGCTAATAATATTTTAGCAACGTCTGTATCAGGATCTACTACTCATTGGTTAAAAAATACTTTGGATTACAAAATGGGCTTGATTATTGTCATTGGTGGATCTTTAGGAACAGCTCTAGGCATTTTTACTTTCACTTATTTTAAAGATATTGGAAAAATTGATACAGTAATATCTCTAGCTTATATGTACATACTCGCAATAATCGGAACATTAATGTTGGTTGAAAGTCTTGGGGAAATCGATAAAGCAAAAAAAAATATAGTAGAGAAAAAAAAATTACATGTTCATTATTGGATACATGGACTTCCTTTTCGGATGAGATTTCCTAAGTCTAAATTATACGAAAGTATATTTACCCCTATAGTAATAGGTTTAGCTGTTGGTTTTATAGCAGCCATTATGGGTATAGGCGGTGCTTTTATATTAGTCCCAGCTATGATTTATATTATTAAAATGCCAACAAAATTGGTCCCTGGAACATCTTTGTTTGTTACAATATTTGTCAGTGTAATTGTCACATTTCTTCACTCAATCAACTATGGCTCTATAGATTTAATGCTCGTATTAATGTTAGTTGTAGGTTCAATAATTGGAGTTCACACACCTTTATTGCTAGTAACTCCTCAGGCAGCAAACAAAACTATGGGACAAGGTGGTTTTCAAGAAGTTGAACAAATGAATTTGTTTAAGGACATGGTTTGTTATCAAGAGGAAGTCAGAGATGCTTCAAGAATGGCAGAGGTTTTAAATAGAGTTATTGAAAAAGCTATAAGAGGATCTGCACCTGCTCAGATAAATGTTCCAAGAGATTATTGGACTCAGGTTATTGATATCGAATTACCTCCTATAGTTAGATTAGAAAGACAAGGTGGGGGGGCTGAGGCAATTAATGAAGCCGCAAAGCTTTTATCAAATGCAAAGTTTCCAGTAATTTTATCAGGTGCAGGTGTTGTGATCGGTAATGCAATTGAAGAAACAAAAAAAATTGCTGAAAAACTAGATTCACCAGTTTGTTCTGGATATCAGCACAACGATAGTTTTCCAGGGAGCCATCCTTTAGCTGCAGGACCCTTAGGATATAATGGATCAAAGGCTGCAATGGAATTAATTTCCAAAGCTGATGTAGTTTTAGCTTTAGGAACTAGATTAAATCCTTTTTCTACTTTACCAGGTTATGGTATGGATTACTGGCCTAAGAATGCAAATATCATTCAAGTTGATATTAATCCAGATAGAATTGGTTTAACTAAGAAAGTGACTGTAGGAATAAGCGGTGATTCAAAATTAGTTGCTAAACAAATTTTTGAAAAACTTTCCTCAAATGCTGGAGATATAGACAGACAAAAAAGAAAAGATTTAATTCATAAAACAAAATCTGCTTGGTTACAAAAATTATCAAGTTTAGATCATGAAGAGGATGATGATGGTACTGTTTGGAATAAGGAAGCAAGAGAAAGAGATAAGGATAGAATGTCACCAAGACAGGCGTGGAGAGCAATACAGGCAGGAATGCCAGATGATGTAATAATTTCAAGTGATATTGGAAATAATTGTGCAATTGGGAATGCTTACCCAACTTTTGAAAAAGGAAGAAAATATTTAGCTCCTGGTTTATTCGGACCGTGCGGTTATGGTTTTCCTTCAATCCTAGGCGCAAAAATTGGTTGTCCCAATACACCAGTTATAGGCTTTGCAGGAGATGGTGCATTCGGAATTAGCATGAATGAGATGAGCTCATGTGCAAGAGAAGAGTGGCCAGCAATTACTATGGTTATCTTTAGAAATTATCAGTGGGGTGCGGAAAAAAGAAATACTACTTTGTGGTATGATAATAATTTCATAGGTACTGAACTAGATCCTAATCTAAGTTACTCTAAAGTTGCAGAGGCATGCGGTTTAAAAGGCGTTACAGTGAAAACTATGGAAGATACTACCACGGCAATAAAGCAATCTTGTGAGGATCAAAAGAAAGGTATTACAACTTTTATAGAGGTTATTCTTAACCAAGAGCTTGGCGAACCTTTTAGGAGAGACGCAATGAAAACCCCAGTTAAAGTTGCTGGTATAGACAAAAAGGATATGAGACCACAAAAGTCTTTAAATGGATGATATTAAGATAAGCTCAAATCGAAGTTTTGGAATCGTTTTTTTTATAGTATTTTTAATAATAGCTCTGTACCCTTTAATATTTGGTGGTGAAATAAGAATTTGGTCAATATCAATTTCATTAATATTTCTAATTTTAGGATTATTAAATTCCAATGTTTTAACTCCTTTAAATAAGATTTGGTTTAAGTTTGGAATTGCACTAGGAAAAATGATTTCACCAATAGTAATGGGAATTATTTTTTTTTTGGTTGTTACACCTATAGCTATTACTATGAGACTCTTGCGAAAAGATGTATTAAATTTAAAATATAATAAAGAGAAATCATATTGGATTGAAAAAAATGGTCCAAAAAGTAAAATGAAAAATCAATTCTAATATGAGTTTTATAAAAGAATTCTGGGAGTTTTTAAGAGTTAGAAAAAAGTATTGGCTTTTACCAATTATAATTGTTTTATTTATATTTGGTGGATTAATAGTTTTAACCCAAGGTTCCGCTGTAGCTCCGTTTATTTATACAATTTTTTAAAGTGAACTCTATTTTAGGTATTTCTGCATTTTATCACGATAGTGCAGCTTGTATTTTAAAAGATGGAAAAATTGTTGCTGCAGCACAAGAGGAGAGATTTACAAGAAAAAAACATGATCCAAGTTATCCTCATAATGCAATTAGTTTTGTTTTGAAATTTGCAAATTTAAAATTAAGTGATGTAGATCATATAGTTTTTTTTGAAAAACCGTTCTTAAAATTTGAGAGATTGTTAGAGACTTATGTTGCTTTTGCACCAAAAGGTTTTATTTCTTTTGCAAAGGCTATGCCAATATGGATAAAAGAAAAACTTTTTCAAAAAAATCTTCTATTTAAGAGGCTAAAAGAACATGATAAAAATTATAAGAGTGATAAAAATATTTTTTTTTCAGATCATCATTTGAGTCATGCTGCTAGCGCTTTTTTTCCATCACCTTTTGATGAGGCAGTAATATTAACTGCTGATGGAGTGGGCGAGTGGGCAACAACAACAGTTGCTTTAGGTAAAGGAAACTCTTTAGAAATTAAAAAAGAGATTCATTTTCCACATTCGCTGGGTCTATTATATTCTGCTTTTACTTACTACACAGGTTTTAAAGTAAATAGTGGCGAATACAAATTGATGGGATTGGCACCTTATGGAAATCCAATTTATGAAGATAAAGTAAAAAAATTAATTGATGTTAAGGACGATGGAACTTTTAGATTAGATCAAAAGTATTTCAATTATTCAACAGGATTGAGGATGACGAATGAAAAATTTAATAATTTATTTGGTCAAAAACCCCGAAATTCTAAAAACGAAAAGATTACGCAATTTCATATGGATATAGCAGCCTCTATCCAAAAGGTGACTGAGGAAATTATGATAAAATTGACTAAATCAATTCGTAAAGAGTATGGATCAAAAAATTTATGTCTTGCAGGGGGCGTTGCTCTTAACTGCGTTGCAAATGGAAAAATTTTGAAAGAGAAAATATTTGATAATATTTGGATCCAACCTGCAGCTGGAGATGCTGGCGGTTCTTTAGGTGCAGCCTTAGCTTTATGGTATCTTGAATATAACAACAAAAGAATAGTTAATCCACAAGATGATATGAAAGGATCATATCTGGGAACAGAATTTGATCAAAGTCAAATAGAGGAGGAACTTAAATCTGTTGGAGCATATTTTGAAACGCTTAGTTATGAAAATTTAATAAAAAAAACTTCAGATTATTTATCCAATGAAAAAGCAATAGGTTGGTTCCAAGGAAGAATGGAGTTTGGACCTAGAGCTTTAGGAGCTAGATCAATATTAGCTGATCCAAGATCTGATAAAATGCAAAAAAATTTAAATTTGAAAGTTAAATACAGAGAGAGTTTTAGACCATTTGCACCATCTATATTAAAAGAGGATTTACAAGACTGGTTTAATATTGATGTTGATAGTCCTTATATGCTCTTAGTTGCTGAAGTTAATTCAAATAAAAAAATAGATATGACAGAAGATCAAAAAAAACTTTTTGGAATAAATAAGCTCAATATTAAAAAATCACTAATACCTGCTGTAACTCACGTTGATTATTCAGCAAGAGTCCAAACTGTCGATAAGCATACAAACAAATTTTATTATGATCTTATTTTAAAATTTAAAGAAAAAACCGGTTGTCCTGTGTTAGTGAACACTTCATTTAATGTGAGAGGAGAACCAATTGTTAATTCACCCACAGATGCTTTTAATTGTTTTATGGGGACTGAATTAGATTATTTAGTGATTGGTAATTGTATTTTAGATAAAACTAAACAAGATCTAAAATTGAAAAAGGATTACACAAAAAAATTCGAATTAGATTAAATATTCTATAAATTTATATCACAACAAGTTTTATCATTATATTTATCTAATTCACTTTTGGTAAAGGGGCGTTCTGTTGCCAGGTGCCCCCATACCCCAGTGAACTTAAATAACTTTAGACCTACTTCTTATGTGTCCCAGGACTTTTCCACTATTTTTTCCTGTCTTTACTAAATAACCACTAGTGCCATTATCGTTAGCACTTACGGTTTTTGCATTTCGAAACATAAGTTGATTTAGCCTTGCATTTTTTGAGCCTCGGCTAAACAAACTCAGTATTCTGTGCATTCTTTCCATACACTCTCCTTGTTAGTTTTCCAAAACTCGCTTTTAACCGATGCGATATCGGCCTCTTTTTCACCATGAGATATGGTCGAAAGAATCTACTTCAAAAATAAATGTTAAGCAATCGATTTTGTTATAAATCTAAATTAGGTCTATTATCTTTATTGTTGTATCTATCCAGCTCTTTCTGAGTAACAGGTCTAAACAATACCCATACAATAACAACCATCAAAATCAAAAGTATAAATGTTTTCACTTTTTATCTAATTATAGTTTTTACAGATCCTAATTTATCTATCCTACCTTTATAAAGGCCTTTACCAATTGGAACGACCCCGACAGTAGATCCCGTAAATACATAAAAATTTTTGTTTAAATTTAATTTATCTTTTTTAATTTTATTCAAAACAAATCGTAATGAGTTTAATGGATTAATAAAAACTGCATTGGTATTACCGTTTATATTTTGTTTGGTTTTTTTGTTTGAAATATTAGTTTTTAAATTTCCTATATTAATTTTTTTATACTTTTTCTTTTGACCTATTAAAAATTTAACATTTGCTCCAAAATCACTACTTAAATCTCCAAATGAGGTAATTCCTTTTTTTCTCTGCCTATAACCCACAATCTCAATACAAGGAGCCATATGAGATATAAATTTTGAGATATTCCTTATTGTTATTACTCCTTTAGAATCAAAAAAAGATTTTTTAATTAAATAACAAACCTCCAATTCAATGCCAAAAGTAGTTTTGCTAATCTTTACACTTCTACCACTTTTTAAAAAATTATCTTTATAAACTGATGCATAAAATGGCTCTTTTTCTTTTAATTTTTTCATCACTGGAATTCCAGTTCCACCAGCTTTGTAACCTATAATTGGTTTTTTAACTTTACTCTCACATAGCATTCTGAATTTATTGGCTTCAGTAAGTTTTTTAGTAAATTTTCTTGGTAATGGTGCAATAATTCTGTTTTTAAGAAAAGCTTTGACCAATTTATTAGAGGTTTTTTCTATTAGTGTGCTCATATTATTTAATTAATTATTATAAATTATATTTTATGATCCAAGGTTTATCAAACTAAAACCGGCAATAAGGAAAACTATTAACCAAACTAAACCTTTTATCAAAAAAAAAGTAAATCCACCAACCAGAATATATTTACCCCATTTACTTTTTGATAATAAATTTTTAAGCTTAGTCATCATTTAAATAAACACTGTTAATTTAACAAAGACATTGGATCGAGCCTAGTTTGAAACCAATTTACTCTAAAATCTAAATGTGGACCAGTTGATCTGCCAGTAGATCCAACAGTTCCTATGATATCTCCTTGATTGATTTGATCACCAACAGAAACCATCACATTTTCAAGATGTGAATAAATTGTAGAAATTCCATGTCCATGATCCATTATAATGGTACCACCGGTATAATAAAGATTTTCTTCTGCCATTGTTACAACACCAGATGCTGATGACTTAATCGTTGTTCCTTTTTTTGCAGCAATATCAATCCCATAGTGAGGCCACTTTGGTTTACCATTTAAAATTCTCTGGCTTCCATAAACTCCGCTTATTATTCCTTCAACAGGCATAATGAATTGATTTTTAAAAAAAGGTAAATCGGAATTTATTGATCTTGCTTTCCCAATTCTATTATTTTCTTCTTTAATTCTTTTATAAACTGACTCAGGGGGTGTAACTTTGCTTTCCTCTAAGCCATCAATCCTTTGAATATTGTATTTTCTTTTAACAACTTTTTTTATAATTTTTTTACTTTTTCCATTACTAATTTTAGTAATTGTTAAATCAAATTTTCTGTCACGATCAATCCCAAAAACAAAATAACCATCATCTGAAACTTTAACTTTTTTTTTATCTATCAATATTTGAGAAGACGGATCAGTTATTCCTACAATATAGTGACCTTGTAAAAATTTTCCCTTAAATTCGATTGCAATTAAATTTGTTGGAAAAAAAATAACTATTAAAAAAAATAATCTAATTATTATCTTGCTGTCCATCCGCCATCAATTAATAAAGAAGTTCCAGTGATCATTGATGCTGCATCAGAAGCAAGAAATACAGTGGCACTTGCTACATCTGAGAGTTCAGCAAATTTGCCTAAAGGAATATTTCCTAGAACTTCTTTTTTAAATTTTTTACTTTTTAAAAACTTACGTGTCATAGGAGTTACAACAAATGTTGGACAAACAGTATTTACTCTAATGTTATATTTAGCAAGGTCAATTGACATTCCTTTTGTCAGACCTTCCAAACCAAATTTAGTCATGTTGTAAACACTTCTTATAGGACCTCCAACGTGACCCATTTGCGATGACATATTAACAATAACACCACCTATTTTTTTTCTATTTCCAGACTTGATCATTTTAAGCGCACATAATTGCGCTAAATTGAAAGTTGCCATTGTATTTATCTTAACCATATATTCCATATTTTTAGTTTTAACTTTTGTGAAGTGTTCTGGAATATTATTACCCGCGTTATTGATTAGAATATCTATTTTCGATTGTCTGTTTATAATATCCTCAATCTCTTTGTAATTTGTAATATCACAAACATAAGATTTACATTTGCTCTTAATTTTCTTAATCTTTTTTGAAACCTCATCTAAATCCTTTTTAGTTCTACTTATTATAACTAAGCTTGCGCCAGCCTCAGCTAGAGCAATAGCACACGCTCTACCAATTCCTTTACCAGCCCCTGTCACAACTGCAGTTTTATTTTTTAAATTATAGTTTTTTAAGAACATCATAGAAATAATATTTTAATATCTGTATAAATCAATTTAATAGCAACAATTAAAATAGCTATCAAACCTGCCCAAGCTATCCACTTATATTTTTTAATCCAATTAGAAATTAAAGTTGCTGCAGTTGCCATTAATATAATTGATAAAACAAGACCAAAGATTAATAAGTAATAATGATCTCCAGCTGCTCCAGCTACACCTAAAACATTATCTAAACTCATTGTAAAGTCAGCTAATAAAATCGTCCAAATAGCCTTTATGAAACTTGAATTATCAACTTTAATATCACTTTCCCTCTCAAAGCCTTTTACGACATCCACATAAAGTTTATAAACTATGTACAATAAAAGTAGACCTCCAATTAATCTTAAACCTGTAATTTGTAATAGATATGCAGTCAACAAAGTTAATATAATCCTTAAAACAACAGCTCCACCTATACCCCAAAAGATAATTTTTTTTCTTTGTTCTAATGGAAATTTTGATGCAACCATTCCAATTATAATGGCGTTGTCACCTGCTAAAACTAGATCAATTAAGATGATTTGTGTTAAGATTGCAATTTGTTCTGGAGTGATAAGATCAGTGAACATCAACCTCTCAGTATCATATCAGCACCTTTTTCTGCAATCATTATTGTGGGTGCATTGGTGTTACCAGAAGTAATGTTAGGCATTATTGATGCATCTATCACTCTTAAGTTATTTAAACCTTTTACTTTAAGAGATTCATCAACAACTGCCATTTCGTCTTGTCCCATTTTACAAGTTCCAACAGGATGAAAAATTGTCTGTGCATAGTCTGATCCTGCTTTTACAAGTTCTTCATCATCATTTATATCTATACCAGGCCTATATTCCTCTGGTTTGTATTTTTTAAAAGTCTCAGACTCCATTACGATTTTTCTTGTCAGTTTTAACCCTTTTGCAGCTATCATACGATCATGCTCAGTTGAAAGATAATTAAGTTTTACTTTTGCATAAATTCTTGAATCTTTATTTGTAATTTTAACGTGACCTCTACTAGTTGGCCTAATATTGGAAACCGTAGGTGTAAATGCATGAAAGTCATGATTCTTTGTAGCGCCTAAAGTATCCATGCTCATAGGTTGAACGTGCCACTGTAGGTCAGGTAATTCTAAAGATGGGTCACTTTTAGCAAACATACACATTTGACTAGCACCCATTGTCATTGGTCCACTCCTATTAAAAACATATTCCAGACCAATCATTAAATTTCCAAAAAAACTATTAATCTTTTTATTTAATGACTTAAGTCCATGAACTTTATAAATTGGTCTAAACATTAGATGATCCTGTAGGTTTTCTCCAACCCCCTTTAATTCGTGCACCATAGATACTCCTAAATTTTTTAATTTTTCTGAATTACCTATCCCAGAAGTCTGTAAAATTTGAGGTGAACCAATTGATCCAGATGAGAGTATTATTTCTTTGTTAGCTGAAACCTTTTTAAGAATATTTTCTTGCCAGTAATCGATACTTTTAGCAGTTTTGTTTTCGAAATTTATTTTTTTTACATGAGCGTGAGTAATAATTTTTAAATTTTTTCTATTTTTAATTGGGTTCAAGTATCCAACCGCGGTACTACATCTAAACCCATCTTTTTCAGTCACTTGAAAGTATCCACACCCATAATTATCGCCAGTATTAAAATCTTTTGATTTCGGAATACCAAATTCTCCTGCTGCATTTTGAAATTCATTTAACAATGGTAACTGAATTCTTTGATCAGAAACAGATAAAGGTCCACCAACACCATGATAATCATTTTTACCACGTTCTTGATCTTCAGCTTTGATAAAGTATGGAAGAACATCATCCCAGCCCCAACCAGTATTACCTAATTGGCGCCAAACGTCATAATCTCTACTTTGACCTCTAATATATAATAAGCCATTAATTGCTGAGCTTCCTCCCAAAGTTTTCCCTCTTGGATAACGAATTGATCGATTATTCATTGTTTCATCAGGCTCAGTTTTGTAACACCAATCAACTGAAGGATTATGCATCGTTTTGAAATAACCAACTGGTATGTGTATCCAAGGATAATTGTCCTTTCCACCAGCCTCCATTAATAAAACTTTATTTTTTGGATTTTTAGAAAGTCTATTTGCAAGAACACATCCAGCAGACCCAGCACCAATAATTACAAAATCGAAATTTTCCATCTCAAGTTGAATAAATTTTTTATTACTCCTTATTAATTCTCTTTACACTTATATTAATCAATTGTCACTTGTATCAGGTTTGTTTTTCTGATTGAATGTTTTAGTTAAATTTAACTAACAATAGGAATAATAATGAAAAAAATCATTTCAATGTTGTTTGCAACTGTTTTAGTGCTTGGATTTGCATCCAGTGCTAATGCTGCAAAAACACTTAAATGTCAGACCGTTCTTAACACCAAAGCTGATGAAGTTAAGATGTTAAAGGACTTTACTGATACAGTAACAACACTTACATCTGGCTCGTTAAAATTTGAGATTTTACCAGCTGGTGCAGTTGTTGGAGTTAAAGAAACTCTAGATGCGGTTGATAAAGGTTTGATTGATTGTGGATTCGCATGGACACACTATTGGTCAGGTGATCACCCTGCTGCTATGTTATTTGGTTCGCCGGTAGCTGGTGGTGGTGTTGGTATTGACAACTTAGCTTTTCTATCATGGTTTCAATATGGTGGTGGTAAAGAATTATACGACCAACTTTGGAAAGAAATGGGAAGAGACATCAAAGGATTTATGCTTCAACCAGTAGGACCAGAAGCTTTAGGTTGGTTTCCGAAACCAATTAAAGATATGGCTGACTTTAGAAAATATAAATTCAGAACTCCTCCAGGAATTCCAGGTCAAACTTACAAAGACATTGGTATAGCGTCTGTTGCAATGGGTGGTGGAGATATCTTACCAGCTCTTGAAGCAGGAACTATTGATGCCGCTGAATGGTGTTGTCCTAAACCAGACTTAACATTTGGTTTCCAAAAAGTTTTAAAGCATTATTATCTACAAGGTTTACACCAAGTAGTAGTAAATGCTGACTTTTATATTACTGGAAAAACTTATAATGCTATGAGTGATCATGAGAAGAAATCTCTTGAGGTTGCAGCTAATGCTTCATTAGCTAAATCTCTAAGTTACAGAATTTATGAAAACGGAAAAGCATTACAAGAACTTACTACTAAACATGGAGTAAAATTAGAAGATACTCCATCAGACTACTTTACGGAGTATATGGCAGCTGCAAAAGCTACATTGAATAAAAACGCTGCGAAGAATAAATTCTTCAATGAAGTTTATACTTCAATGAAAAACTTTGCTGATGTTGCTGTTCCTTTTTGGAGTGGTGCTCAAATGTCAAATGCGAAGCTAGGAATGGCTCACGCAGCAACATTAAAGTAAATCAGTAATTAATCTTGATTTTTTAGAGCGGACTTTTAAGTCCGCTCTAATTTTTTTAACTAGAATTTTATGGCTGAAGAACCCGGTAAACTAGATATTTCAGATGAAATGATTGCCGAAAGGCGAGGTGGTTCAGGTAAAATGCCAAGTGATATGCCATCATGGATGGCTAAATCTATTATTAATATTGATAAATTTAGTAAGCTGATTGGTAATGTTGTTTGTTGGATATTGATTCCACTAATTTTTGCAATGACTTACGAAGTTCTTGCAAGAAAATTATTTTTAGCACCAACAATTTGGGCTTACGACATAAGCCGTTTTCTTTATGGGGCATTATTCATGCTTGGAGCTGGATATGCACTTTCTCGAGGTGTACATATTAGAGCAGATTTTTTATATAGAAATTTTAAAAAAAAAACACAGGGTTTAATAGATTTTTGGTTATATTTATTATTTTATTTTCCTGGTCTTTTAGTTTTTCTTTATATGACAATTGGATTTGTAGAAGAGTCTATTAGAAGAGGTGAGAGAGGTATGGATACTACATGGATGCCTTTTATGTGGCCCATAAAGACTTGTTTGTTAGTTGGAATTATTTTTTTACTTGTTCAAGGTTTTTCAGAATTACTCAAAAGTTATTGGGCAGCTAAAAAAGGAAATTGGCCAGGTGAGGAAAATAAGTAATGTTAGCTGAGTTAATTGATCCAGCAATTTTAGGTTTTATTCTAGTTGGTGTAATGCTTTTTGCAATTTTTGTAGGATTTCCAATTTCATTCACTTTAATATTTCTAGGATTTGTTTTTGGATATCTTGGTTTTGGAAAGTTAGTTTTTTATTTAATGACTTTACAATTTTCCATGGTAATGACTGAACAAACTCTCGCCGCCGTACCGCTATTTGTATTTATGGGAATAATGATGGAACAAGCTGGATTAATGGAAAGATTATTTTCAGCTTTTCAATTAATGTTAGCAAAGGTTAAAGGCTCGCTATATTACGCAGTTTTGTTTGTCTCCGTAATTTTTGCTGCAGCAACAGGTATAGTAGGTGCATCAGTTACTATCCTTGGAATCATGGCTGCAAAATCGATGAATAGATCAGGCTATGATGTTAAGTTGGCAGCAGGTACGATCACTGCAGGTGGAACATTAGGTATTTTGATTCCTCCTAGCATCATGCTTGTAGTTATGGGTCCTATAATGGAAATTCCAGTAATAGATTTATTTGCTGCAGCAATTTTGCCAGGAATACTTCTTGCAAGTTTATATGCAGCCTACACAACAGTAAGATGTATTATTAATCCTAAATTAGGACCAGTGTTACCAGATGATATGAGAGCTGCCAGTATGAAAGAAGTTTGGGTTGAGTTTTTCCTTGGCTTAGTCCCTCCTGCAGCCTTAGTTTTTGCAGCTTTGGGTAGTATACTGTTTGGGTTCGCAACTCCAACAGAAGCAGCGGGATGTGGTGCAATGGGAGCACTGCTTCTTTCTTTAGCGTATAAAAAATTATCATTATCTAAATTACAGGAGGCTTTAGTGAAGACTTTAGAAATTACAGCTTTGATAATGGTATTAGTTGCGGCATCAAATTTTTTTGGAGCTGTTTTCGCTAGATTAGGAACACCAACTTTACTTACTGAATTCTTATTAGGATTGGAAATGAATAAGTATTTAATTCTAGGAATGATAATGGTTATGATTTTTTTATTAGGATGGCCGTTGGAGTGGGTTCCCATTGTAATGATAATTGTTCCAATTATCTTGCCATTAGTAGAGGCATTAGGATTTAATCTAACTTGGTTTGCAATATTGGTTGCAGTAAATCTGCAGACCGCTTGGTTATCTCCACCAGTGGCCTTATCTGCGTATTTTTTAAAAGGTGTAGTTCCAGAGTGGGATCTTAAGGATATCTATTATGGGATGATGCAATTTATGGTCTTACAAGTCTTTGGTTTAGTATTAATTATAATATTTCCTAAAATTGCTCTTTGGTTACCAACTCTCTTATATGGACAGTAGATACTTTAAGTTTTATATTATCTAAGTGAATCTTCAAAATACAAAAAAAAACCTTACTAATTGGGATTTAGTTTCAGTTAATCCAAATGATAAAAATTGGGATTGGAAAGTTTTATTTTGTTTTTGGGGAGTAAATATCCAGAGTGTTATAGGTTTTTCATTAATAACATCACTTTATTTGATTTATAATCTTAACTCTTTTGTAGTTTTTTTTGGGACTTTGTTAGGAACAATATTAGTTTTGTTTTTTTCGAATTTGATTGGAAAACCATCTCAAAAATATGGATTACCTTTTGTAGTATTGCTTAGATCATCAATGGGTATATCAGGAGCAAAATATTTTGGTTTGATAAGATTTTTTGTAGGTATTTTTTTGTTTGGCATTCAAACATACTTTTTGTCAAAGGTTTTTAGTTATTTGATAAGGATTACAATTTTTTCATTTGATCCAACAATTCTTGAACAACAAATTTTTTTGACATTTTTTCTTGGCATGAACCTAATTGAGTGGGTTGCAATTATTACTGCAATAGTTTTACAAGGATTACTTTTTAGTGCCGGCATGAGCTTTAACAAAAAGATTATTATTTTTTCTGCTACAGCAGTTTATTCGGGAATAATACTATTTTTTTTGTCTGTTTTACTTATAGATGTAAAATTTACTTCTCAAGCTTTTTTCAACATATTTAAATTTGAAAATTTGATAGATAAAAATAATTTTGGACCTTTAATTACAGTTACCAGCACAATTTTTGCATATTTCTCTTTTGTAATTTTAAGTTTTGGGGATTTTTCAAGATATGTAAAAGACGATAAAGAGCTAAAAAAAGGAAATTTAAGTTTGATGTTAAACTTAATATTATTTACATTTTTTGCTTTATTTATTGTTTCTGGTATGGATGCTTTTTTTAAAGAAGACTCTGAAAATCTTAATAGAATCCTTACTAATCCAAATGATATTATTGGGAAACTCGATAACTTACTAATAATAGTTTTAGCTTTGATTTTTATTGTTATATCATCAGCATCAACAAATTTAATCGTTAACTTTATTCCATCTCAATATACTTTAATAAACTTTTTACCCTTTTCTCTCTCAATTAAAAGTGCAGGATTAATAATCTCAATATTTGGTTTTTTTATTGGTATATTTTGGTTGACTTACTTTAGTCAAGTGGGAGCTTTATCTTTTATTGATACTTTTGCATGTTTTTTAGGTCCATTATTTGGCGTAATGGTTACTGATTTTTATTTTATTCAAAAAGGAAAATTGAATCATAAAGATATTTATTCTTTAGAAAATAACGGTGTTTATAATTATTCTGGAGGTTGGCATTTAAAAGCAGTTTACTCCGTTTTATTAGGATTAATATTTTCAGCTTCAACAATCTGGAATTCAAATTTAATGTTCCTTCAATCGTTTTCATGGATAATAGGTGCTTTTATCACAGCACTAACATATTATTTATTAGCTAAAGAATAATCTAATGGAAAAAATAACTTATGATTTTAAAGGTAGAACAGCAGTAGTTACTGGAGGTGCCCAGGGTTTTGGTTTGGACATTTCTAAACGATTTTTACTATCTGGTGCAAAAGTAATTATGTGGGATAATGACCCTAAAGCAGTTGAGCTAGCTGTTAAAAATTTAAATAATCCAAATTTAAGCTTTAGTATCGTTGATGTGTCTAATTTAGAGGAAGTTGATAAAAATGTTAAAGAAATAATAAAAAATTCTAATATTGATATTTTAATAAATAATGCAGGCATAACTGGCCCAACTGCCGCACTATGGGAATATGACATAGAGAAGTGGAAAAAAGTTGTCGAAATCAACATAATGGGCACATTTAATTGTTGTAGGTCAATCGTGCCAAATATGATTAAAAATAACTATGGAAGAATAGTAAATGTAGCCTCAGTAGCTGGAAAAGATGGAAATGCTAATGCAAGCGCATATAGCGTAGGAAAAGCTGGCGCGATAGGTTTAACAAAATCATTAGGTAAAGAGCTTGCAGATAAGAATATTGCCGTAAATGCAGTCACTCCAGCAGGAGCAAAAACTAGAATTTTGGATCAAATGACTAAAGAACATGTTCAAAAGATGCTTTCAAAGGTACCTAGAGGGAGATTTTTAGAGGTCAAAGAGTTTACATCATTAATTTGTTGGCTTTCATCTGAAGAAAATACTTTTTCAACAGCAGCTGTATTCGACATTAGTGGTGGTCGATCGACCTATTAACTGCGAGGTTTTTGCTCAACTATTTTAATATTATTAATTTTAGCTCTACTAAACTTAATATCTTTTGACATGACTGGTACAAAAATCATTATAGACCAGTAAATAAGTAGTATAAAAAGGGAAATTGTCTTCATATTACCGATATAGGACTAAATGTTGAATTTTGAATGTTTAAAATTTGTCTAAATAATGTATTAAGAATTTTTTTTAATCAGATGAAACTTTTATTAAAAATTTTATTATCCTGGCTTTTAACTTTAAATATTTCTTTAGCAAATGAAATAAAGGTATTTGATTTTACAGAAATAGAGCTGGAAGAACTTCAAGTTAGGAAGGTTAGAGGAGCTGACAATAAAACAATTTATACTGTTGGAACAAATGATAATGGAAATTATTTAAAATCGGTTGCTGATAATGCTGCCTCAGGTCTTGGTAAAGAGATCAAGATAGATCTGAATAAAACACCATTTATAAATATTACTTGGAAAATTGAGAAAGATCTGTCTGGAGTCGAAGAAAATACGAAAAAAGGGCATGATTTTGCTGCGAGAGTTTTTGTGATAAAAAAAACTGGAGCTACACCATTATCCAATAGAGCGATTAATTATGTTTTCTCAAGTAATAATAAGGTTGGGGAAAATTTCCCTAGCCCATATACAAAAAAATCAATAGATAACGTTTTAGCCAGCACAAAAAATAATTTAAATGAATGGGTAACAGTTAAAGCCAATGTTAAGGAGGACTTTAAGAGGTTACACGATCTAGATATTAATGAGCTTGATGGACTTGCTATTATGTCTGATACTGACAATTCTAAGATGAAATCTATAGCTTATTTTCAAAATATATATTTTTCATCCCAGTAATTAGAATTTAAGATATTTTTTTAAATAAATATTAAATAAAGATAGAATAACAGCTACAATAACATCTTCTAAAGGACTAGCTTGCGGATAGCCAAAGTTCCACGCGGTAACCATCACTAACCAAATTACGAATATATTCATTGAATACTTATACCTTAGTTTCTATTAAATACTTTACTTTTTTGGTATAATCATTTTATGCATGAAAATTTTTTTCACACTTTAAAAGTTTATTATGAGGATACTGATGCTGGGGGCGTGGTATATTATGCTAATTATTTAAAGTTTTTAGAGAGAGCAAGAACAGAAGCTCTGCATTTAATTGGGTATAGTAACCAAAAAGTGAAAAATGATTTTGGTTCATTAATCATTGTAAAAGCTTGCAATATTGAATATAAGAAATCTGCCAGCCTTGAAGATGAACTAACCATAAGATCTTTTGTTAAATCTATCACCAAAACTTCTTTTTTTATGAGTCAAATAATAACTAAAGGTGATGACATAATAGTTGAAGCACAAGTTCATTTAGTTTTTGTTAATGAATTAGGTAGACCAGTAAAAATACCAGATGAAATTTATTCAAAATTTAAACCTTATTTTTGCGATACTATTAAAACTTAGCTAATTTTTTTGCCTTTTTAAATAAATTTACCATCATTTTATTAGAAATTAACTTCGTATTAACATTTCTTGGACTTGGATGGTAACTTGATAGAATAATCAAACCGTTTGGTAATATTTGTTGTTTACCATGTTTGAAAACAAATTTTTTTTTAATTTCAAATTTTTGCTTATACAGTTTTATACAATTATCGAAAGCAACTTTGCCAAGTGTTACAATTACCTTTAGGTTTTTTAAACTTAATATTTCCTTATCAAAAAAGTTAGAACAATTTGAAATTTCATTACTAAGTGGTTTATCCTCAGGTGGAACACATTTAAGAATATTTGTGATGTAAGTAGATTTTAATTCCAAATTATCATTTAAATTTTTTGAAAATGGTGAATTTGCAATTCCTACCTCATGCAAACATCTAAATAAAAAATCACCGGATTTATCTCCTGTAAAAGCTCTCCCTGTTCTCGTTCCACCATGTGCTGCTGGAGCTAGACCAATTATTGCAATTTTTGAGTTTAAATCCCCAAAGCCTGGAACAGGTTTACCCCAGTAAATTTCATTAATATTTTGTTTTCTTTTATTTGTACTTATTTTTTTTACAAATTTAACCAACCTTGGACATTTTTTACAATTTATTATTGTTTTATTTAATTCGTTTAATCTAATATCCATATTATGAAATTATTAAGATTCATTATTATAATTTTTATATCTTTAACCACACCTATTAAAGCAGATTTATACAAAAATTTAATAAATCAATTAGAGGATGGGGGAAAATTAATATTTATTAGACATGCATACGCTCCTGGTAATGGTGATCCTGCTGGTTTCAATTTAAACGATTGTTCTACTCAAAGAAATTTGAGTGAGGATGGAAAAAAACAAGCTCAACGTATTGGTGAATTTTTTATTAAGAATAAAATCGAAATCGATAAAGTCCTTTCTAGTGAATGGTGCAGATGTAAAGAAACAGCAAAAATTGCATTTAAAAATTATTCAACAAATAGTTTTTTAAACTCTTTTTACAGTTTAGAATTTTTAAAAAATAAAGATAAGCAGGTTAAAGCTTTCAATAACTATAGAAAAAATTTGGGAAATAAAAAAAATCTGATTTTAGTAACTCACTATGTATTTATATTTGAAGTTTTAAATTATGGTCCTTTATCAGGTGAAATAGTTGTTTCAGATAAAAACTTGAATATAATAGGAAGTATAGAAATTGATTTTTAAAATATTATGTCTTCAAAAAAAGCAATGAAACAAGCGCAAAAGCAAGCCTACGCCAAACACAGAAGCAACATTACAAATAGTAGATTTTCTAAATATAAAAAAAATTTTTTTAATAAAAAGAAAAAAGATTAACTTTCTTTTTTAAATCTTTCAATTTTCTCACAATTCGAAATTTTCGATATTCCCTCTTCGTCATTAAGAACTGTTTTCATAAAAATTTCAGGTTTTCCTATTTCAAATAAAATTTGAGTATAAAATTGAGGATAACCATGTTTATGAGTTAATATCTTTCCATTTTCCTCATAGATGTTTCTAGCATAAGTGTTTGACTTTTTTACACTCAGGTCAGTTAAACGATACTTTTGATATGTCTTTTCTTTATAAATATAATTTCGAGTCATGATTAATTCATCAAGATTTAAGATGTATTCATTCTTTAAAAATTCATCTTGTTTGTCATCACATTTACTCATAATGATTATTTCTGATTTAAGATGTTGGAAGGGTAGAATTATTAATAAAAGTGAAATTAAAAATCTAATTTCTCTCATTTCTCTCGGCAAAAAATAGACCAATTAAAAGTAAAGCTGTCCATCCGAGTCCTACCAGACCTTTGATAATACTGGTGTCAGCACTCCACAAATCAAGAAAAAGTGCCCCAAAAATAAGACCCAGGACATAAA
>CABZBT010000014.1 GCA_902524045.1 uncultured Pelagibacteraceae bacterium
TTATTTTTCAGTATCTATAATTTTGAGATCGCTTGTAAGAATTTTTTCTTTTGTGAAGTCAATATTTGAAATTTCACTTATATTCTTTTGTGTCAACTTATTTTCAAAATAAAGATTTTGATAACTAATCAGTTTTTCTGGAGAGCTTAAATAATCGAATTCAAGTTTTACATTATCTAATTCTAAATTTAAATCTGATATATTCTCTTTTAAACTGAATAATTCCTCATCAATTTTTTTCGTAGAATTTTTTATGAAAGAGGTAATTACAATAAGTGAAAAAATTAAGCTAATAATTAAGATTCTTTTCATAAATTAAAGCCAAGGTTTTCAATTTCTATTAAATCTTTAAATTTGTCTAAAATATCAGTTTTAAAAGCATAAGAATTTTTCTTTTTTATTAAGCATCTCAATTTTGCAGACCTAGAGGGATAATTTTCTCTCAGTTCCTGACTTGATGGAGCAATTGGTTTTTTTTGATATAATTCAAATAAGATTTCATCACGTATTTCCTCAGGTTGATATCTAGACACACTTTTGTGTTCTGAGAGACTTCTAAAAAAATATTTTACAATTTTATCCTCTAAAGAATGAAAAGTTACGACTACTAGAAGTCCATCTTTTTTTAAAACTTTCGCAGCATGGATCATTCCATAAATTAGCCCACTTATTTCTTTATTTACAAAAATTCTTAAAGCCTGAAAAACCTTAGTTGCAGAGTGAATTTTTTTATTGTTTCCTTTTTTTGATTTTTCAATAATTTTTACTAAATGAGGAGTATCTATTTCTTTAAATAATCTTTCCTTTAGAATATTTTTAACGATTAATTTTGAATCTCTTTCATTGCCAAAAGTTTTGAAAATTTTTTCAAGGCTTTTTCCATCTAATTTATTTACAGTTTCTTTAGCTGAGAAATCATTCAACCCCATTCTCATATCCAACGATCCAGATGTATTAAAAGACAATCCTTTTTTTGGGTCTTTAATTTGTGTAAACGAATAACCTAGATCAAATAATACGCCTCTTACATTTTCATTTTTGAGTTTTAAATTTCCTAGTTTACTAAAATTTAAATTCTTAAATATAAATCGTTCTGGAAATTCTTTCTCAACTTTTTTTGCAACTATAAAACTTTCAGAATCTCTGTCTAGACCAATTACTTTGTTGTCTTTATTTTTAAGAATTTCTCGAGTGTAACCACCTTGACCAAAAGTGCAGTCAATAAATGTGCCACCATATTGAGGGGAAATAATGCTAATAATTTCTTTTAGCAGTACCGGATAATGTTTTGTTTTATCCTGTACTATGGTGGCGTCCATTTATTTTTACGAAGACCATTAATTTTTTTGTCTTCTTAAAAATGCTGGTATCTCTAAATCGTCCTCCTCTTCCTCATTTTCTTGGGACAATAGATTTTCTGTTGAAGAGGTCTCGTTTTCAGAGCTAAATAAGTCTGGTGCATCACTATCTACTCCAAACTCTTTTAAATCATTTTTTATATCATCTTCATTATTTGACTCACTAATAGCTTCTTGAGTGAAAGAACTTTCCTCATCTTCACTAGTGTTTTCAACTAAACTTTCAACTTGCTGATTTTTTAATAACTCCTCATGATATTGATCATTAATTTGATTAATATTTTCATTTGCAACAGTCTCACTAACATTTTCAGTTGATACTTCATTATCTAATTTTAAAGCATTGGCACCACTTGATATTGGCGTGCTAGTTGAAAAATTAAAAGAGGTATTAGATCCCAAATTTGAAAAATCAGAGTATCCTGGATTTCTATTTTGGATCCTATGTACCATATTAATTACTGATTTTGTCTCAGGTTGTTGCCCATCTAAAGCCGTAGCAACAATTGATACTCTAATTTTACCTTCAAGAGATGGGTCAGTTATGGCACCTATAATTACCTCTGCATCAGCCTCAACTTCAGATCTTATTTTGTTAACCACTTCATCAACTTCAAATAACTTAAGATCTTTGCCACCTGTAATATTTACAAGTAATCCTTTTGCACCTTTTAGAGTATAGTCATCAATTAAAGGATTACTGATTGCCATCTCTGTAGCTTTCATAGATCTACCTTCGCCTTCAGCTTCTCCTGTTCCCATCATTGCTTTACCCATAGATGCCATAACTGTTTCAACATCGGCAAAATCTAAATTAATGATCCCAGGTCTTACCATTAGATCTGTTACACTCTGAACCCCATGCATTAAAACATTATTTGATAGATTGAACGACTCCTCAAATGTAGTTTGCTCATTTGCTATCTTAAATAAATTTTGATTAGGAATTACTATTATAGTATCTACATGTTTTCTTAATTCCTCAAGACCGATTTGGGCTCTCCTCATTCTTGAGGGACCCTCATATAAAAATGGTAGTGTCACTACCCCAACAGTTAAAATATTTAATTCTTTTGCAGCTCTTGCAATTACGTGTGCAGCACCAGTTCCGGTTCCACCACCCATTCCAGCAGCTATAAAAACCATATTTGCACCTTGTAAAACATTAACAATATCGTTTAAAGACTCATCAGCTGCAGCTTGACCTATGTCAATTTTTGCACCTGCTCCTAAACCTTTGGTTAAATTTAAACCAATTTGAATTTTTGATTTTGCTTTACTATGTTTAAGATCTTGTGCATCAGTATTAACTGCAATAAATTCTACTCCTTGCATTCCATTTTCAATCATTTCATTAATTGCATTTCCACCTGCGCCACCTACTCCCATTACCAAAAGTCTTGGTTGTAACTCTCTGATCTCAGGAGTTTTAAAATTAATTGTCATCTTGTTATCCCCCTCTTTTTATTTATTTAATTGACTCTCCCATTTAAGACTTGCACGATTTAAATTTGCTTTTTTTCTTGCATTAACCTTAAATTTTTCAAAAATTGTTGGCTCCCATATCTGAAACGTCTTACCTTGACCAACAAAAACCATGCTATTTTTTATTTTCGCATGTTTAAGTAATTTTGGCGTAAGTGAAATTCTACCTTCACTATCAAATTGCAAATTAATACTTTCTGACAAAATCGATGTAGCAAAAAAATCTCTTTTTTCTTCAAATGGATTTAGAGTATCTATTGAATTTGAAATTTTTTCTACTCTATCTTGAGGCCATGCCTCTATTGATTGATTATTAAATGACGGATAACAAATCACTCCATTGTATCCTAAATTAGATAAATAAGATCTAAAGCTTGCAGGCACCGACACCCTTCCTTTTTTGTCTAATTTGTTTTCGTATGTTGATAAAAACATAAACCATAAATTCCTTTATTCCCCTTTATGGGAATAATTGGGATATTATGGGTTTTTAAGCATAGTGTCAATACATACAATTTATAGTTTAAAACAACAAATCTAAGTAATTTATGTTTATACTTAATTTATTATTTTAATGAGAGAGAGTTTGCCAGATAAACTATAAGCCGGGTTCTGTCTTTTAAACTTATCATTTCTCTAGATCTGAAATCTCTTTCAGACTCAAGCGACTAACCCAGGTGACTAGCCAAGGATGGCTTTTAGTTTTTCAACAATGTCACCTCTACTTAGTCTTGCTCCCAGTGGGGTTTTCCAGCGTTCATTGTTACCAATAGAACCGGTGTGCTCTTACCACACCTTTTCACCCTTGCCATGTTATGGCGGTTTATTTTCTGTGGCACTGTCCCTAGGGTTGCCCCCGCCAGGCATTACCTGGCACTGTATCCTTGCGGAGCCCGGACTTTCCTCTTTAATTTATTAAAGCGATAAGTCATTTATCTGGCATTACTAATTTATAATTAAATTCATTTATTTCAATAGTAATTTTAAGATTTTACTAAATTCTTTGAAATTATCAGGCATTCTTGATCAGGAGTTCCATTTATCAATCCTTGTCTAAAACGTCTTTGAAAAGCCTTAATTAAAAAAAATTTTTTTTTATTATAATTTTTTTGGAGTATCTTTGAATAACCAATTTTTTTCAAATTCTTTAAAAAAATAACCTCTTCATCAAAATTTAATAAAATTAGTCTTTTTCTTTTAAGTTTTTTTTCGTTTAAATTATGCCATTTGGATAATTTATATTTAGATAATTCCTTCCATGGAAATTTTTCTCCAGGATCTTTTTTTCTATCTGGTGCAATATCAGAGTGACCTAAAATATTATTAACATTTACTCTGTATTTTCTTATCAAATACTTTAATAATTTTTTAATTGATATTATTTGGTTTAGAGCAAAATTTTCATATTTGTTATCGTGACCAGAATTTTGTATTTCAATGCCAATAGAATATCTATTAAGTGATTTAATTCCTTTCCAACTAGACTCCCCAGCGTGCCAAGCTTCATAAAGTGGTGGGACTAAATTTAATACTGATCCATTTTTTTTTATAAAGTAATGTGCACTAACTTTTGATTTAGTATTACAAAGTCTATTTATAGCTAATGACTCATTTTTCATACCAGTGTAATGAATGATTATAAATTTAATATTTTTTTGGGGTCTCTTGGATACATTAAAGTTTGGTGAATAATTTTGTGATATTTTAGGCCACATTTAAGCTATAAAAATGATTAATTCTTATTTTAATTCTGTCAACATTGTAATATACAGAAATGAAATGATTAAGAAATTATTAGTAATTTTAATTACAACTTTTACGCTAATTGTAAATGTTTACGCAGGTTCAGATGGTGAGCTTATTTTAAAAAAAAATGAACCATCTGAAATTAAAGATTGCTCTGAAACCTTCAACAAAGCATCTTTCGCTCTTAATCAAGGATTAGATAAAATTATTTTTAAACCAGTTTCTAGTATATACAGAGTCTTACCATCGCCAGTTAAAACTGGAGTTAGTAACTCGTTAAACAATTTATCAAACGTTGTAACTATACCAAATAATATTCTACAAGGTGAATTTGCTTTAGCTGGAGTAAATACTGGAAGATTTTTAATAAATACAACAGTTGGCGTTTTGGGTTTAATAGACGTAGCAACATATCTTGGATTTAATGAATACGTTAAAGAAGATTATGGACAGAGTTTAGCATCACATGGTGTTGGACCTGGTTGTTATTTGGTATTACCTGTTTTAGGACCTAGCACTGCTAGAGATACAATAGCAGGTTTATCAAATTTTGTTGGTGGGGATGCTTGGTATAATGTGACGGTCAGAAATGATACCCACTATTTCAGAGATGTAGATTATTATGCATCAAAAGTAACTGCTGGTGTAGATTTTAGGGCGAAAAATTTTGATTCAATTGAAAACTTAGAAAAAAATTCATTAGACTTTTACGCCTCTGTAAAAAGTCTTTATTTACAAGATAGGCAACAAAGAATTTTGAATAGTACCAAAATTATTGAAACTCAAGATGATAGTGATTGGGAAGAAATAGAAACACAATAATTTCGTGATAATATACGATGAAAAAAAAATTGTTAGCATTTATAATAGCTTTTTTTTAATTTCCTCTGTTTCATTCTCAATTGAACCAGATGTATTTGTGCAATCCACAGTTAATAGAGCCTCAAAATTATTAGGTGAGGATATTTCTAAAGATAAAAAAGTAGAGAGATTAAAATTAATTGCTAAGGAAACAGTTGACATAAAAGGGATTGGTTTTTATACGCTAGGCGCAAAAAGAAAAAGTTTAAGTGATGAAGAAAAAAAAAGATATGCGATATTATTTGAGGAATACTTTTTAAAAAGTTTTTCTAGTAGATTGGCAGAATACACCAATCCAGAAATCGATGTAACAAATAAAGAAAAGCTCAACAATAACTATACAATCGTGAATAGTGTCTTAAAATCAACTAAAGAAAGACCTGAAATAAATATTGACTGGAGAATTTATACTAAAGATCCTAATAAACCTCTAATTAGGGATCTGATAATCGAGGGTTTGAGTTTAGCAAGGACTCAAAAAGAGGAATTTTCATCCGTCTTAAGTTCTAATGATAACAATATCGATGCTTTGTTCAAAGTATTAAAAGAATTTTCTGATAATTAAAAAAATTAATGATGGTGGGCCCGCCAGGACTCGAACCTGGGACCAATACATTATGAGTGTACTGCTCTAACCAACTGAGCTACAGGCCCTAATTACTACATTCTTATATCAATATAAAAAATTTATTAAACAGAGAATTTAATGGTGGGCCGTGTTGGTTACGCTCCAACTACCCCTGCAATGTCAATGCAGTACTCTACTATTGAGCTAACGGCCCAAATTAACTTTCCAAGAAACTTTTTAGTTGTTTTGATCTGCTTGGATGTTTTAGTTTTCTTAACGCTTTTGCCTCTATCTGTCTTATTCTTTCTCTTGTCACAGAAAATTGAAGTCCTACTTCCTCTAAGGTATGGTCTGTATTCATTCCAACACCAAATCTCATTCTTAGTACCCTTTCTTCTCTAGGTGTTAACGTAGATAATATTTTTGTAGTAGCTTCTCCTAAATTAGATTTAATCGCTTGTTCAAGTGGAGCCAATGCTTTTGTATCTTCAATAAAGTCACCAAGACTGCTATCCTCCTCATCACCGACGGGCTTTTCTAATGAAACTGGTTCTTTCGAAATTTTTAATACTTTTCTTACCTTATCTAATGGCATTCGAAGTTTCTTTGCTAACTCCTCTGGAGTTGCCTCTCTACCAAACTCACTTAAAATTAATCTTTGAGTTCTTACAATTTTATTAATTGTTTCAATCATGTGGACTGGTATTCTAATTGTTCTTGCTTGATCAGCAATTGATCTTGTAATTGCTTGTCTGATCCACCAAGTTGCGTAAGTTGAAAATTTATATCCCCTTCTATACTCAAATTTATCTACAGCCTTCATTAAACCAATATTTCCCTCTTGGATAAGATCTAAAAACTGTAAACCTCTATTAGTGTATTTTTTTGCTATTGAAATTACTAATCTTAAATTTGCCTCTACCATTTCTTTTTTTGCAACCCTTGACTCTTTCTCTCCTTTTTGAACTCTGCTTACTAATTTCTTGAAATCTGTAACTGACATTCCAAGTTTAAAACTAATTTCAATCAATCTTTCTCTAATGTTTTTAAATTCTTCTTTATTTTTTACAAAAAATTGCTTCCATAAAGTATTTGTGTCTAAAAATTTTTTTAGATTAGGATTTATTTCATTACCAATATAAAATTTTATAAATTCATTTCTAGGTATTTTTTGATCCATCGCTAATCTCAAAAGATTTCCCTCTAAAGAAACTATTTTTTTATTTTCCACATAGTGTTTTTGAACAAGTTCCTCTAAAACTGAGGGTGATAGTTGAAGAGATTTAATATTTTCTAAAATACCGTTAACTATTTTTTCGTGCCCTTTTTCTTTTGATGAAGAAAAAGTTTGTGAATTAAGAATACAATTTAATTTTTCTTTTTGATATTTTATTAGCTTCCGATATTCTTTTGTGAGTAAATGAACAGTCTTTAAAACTTTTGGTTTAATTTCGGACTCCATAGCTGCAAGGGTTGGATTAAAATCATCATCACTCTCCTCGTTTTGATTTTCATCTTTTTCAGCTTCCCCAGAATTTTTTTGTTTAGCACTTGGACCCGTATTTTCATCCTCCATGTAATTAGTATCAATATCGATTATTTCTCTTACAAGTATTTCATCTTTTTGCAATTTGTCATCCCAATCGAAGAATTGTTGAGCAGTTATCGGGCTTTGAGATAAAGCAATTAACATAACATCTTTTCCTGCTTCAATTCTTTTTGCAATTGCAATTTCTCCCTCCCTTGAAAGTAATTCAACTCCACCCATTTCTCTCAAGTACATTCTTATTGGATCGTCACTTTTTTCAATTGTTTTACCCTCATCTTTTGAGGAGCTTTCTTTTTTTCTTAATACTTTAAAATCTGATTTTTTTTCAACCAATATTATTTTTTCGTTAAGAATGTGAATAAAGGCTTGAGATAGGTTTTCATTTGAAAGGTTTCTTTTACCCAATGATTTACTTAATTCCTCATGAGTTATGAAACCTCGATGAGTTCCACGACCCATTAATCTAGCAAATGATTTAGTAATTATTCTTTCCACAGTAATTTAAACTAGGAACTTATATAATATCAATCCAGCAAAAATCCATTGCTAATTTTAAAAAATTAATTGGTTTTTCTCTCATTTTTAAGCTCTTTTAACTCTTTAAAAGTTGTTTCATTCATATCTTTTGAAAATCTCGATTCTAATTCTTGAATTCTTAATTCTAAATCATGGTTAAAGAGATCTTTAGAAATATCATCTAGTAACTCTAATACTTGATTTTCATTTTTAGTTTTATTTTTAAGAATATATTTAATTGGTGCAAACTTATTAATTTTATCTAGTAACTGTTTATCTAAGTTAAGATTTTCAATATCAACATTATCACTAGACTTTAATTGACTAATTATAGAATTAAATATCTGCTTATTAATTTCTGTAAATAATTTAATGTTTTCAACTAGATGAATATTTGCTTGGAAAAAAGAAAAATTATTAATAAGCAGATATAGTAAAGAGAACTCCTTCAACTCAACACCTGTTATAGATTGGCTTTCATTGAAAAATTTTTTTGTCGAGGCAAGTGATTTTGCTTTCCTAACAAAAAAGTTCATCTTATTTTGATTAGAATGGGGTGTTAATTCGGCAATTTTCTCTAAAAAATATTCAAGGACATATTTTTTTATAAAATTATCTTTAATCATATTTGCAATAGATCTCAATTTTTTTTCAAATTTTGCCATTGATGAGGGATTATTGTTAGTTTGCTTTTTATAATGATTAAAAATAAATTGATGAATAGAAAGTTTATTTTGTTTAGTAAAATCTAAAAAATAATTTTTACCATTTTTGCTCACAAAACTATCAGGATCCTCATTATTCGGTAAAAATAAAAAGGTTATTTGTTTTTCAGGTTTTAATTCTTTTATGGAATTTTCGGCAGCTCTTAAGGCAGCTTTGTAACCACTTTCGTCACCATCAAAACAAATTATGATATCATCAAAAAACTGATTTAATGTTAAAATTTGTTTATCTGTTAAGGATGTTCCAAGATTAGCGACTACATTCTCAATTCCATTCTTGCTTAGTCCAACTACATCCATATAGCCCTCAACTAAAAAAATATGATCTATCTTATTAGATAATTTTCTAGCTAAATCTAAATTATAAAGATTAGAACCTTTTTTAAAAAAAATAGTCTCTGGCGAGTTTATATATTTTGCTAAATAATCTGAACTTTCTATTATTCTCCCACCTAAAGCTATTGGCTGTCCTGAAATATTATTTATTGGAAATATTAATCTTCCCCTAAACCTCTCTACATAAATATCCTTCTTTTCATCAAAATAAAATAAACCACTTTCTAATAAAATTTTTTCACTAAATTCTTGTTTTAATTTATTAAAAAAACTTGGATTTTTTTCAATAAAACCAATCTTAAATTTTTTAACTTCGTCTTTACCTAAAGATCTATTTTTTAAATATTCTCTAGCGTTAAAATATTTTTCATTTTTTAATAGTTCAAAGTGATAAAAATCAACATACCTACTATAAATTGATAAGTACTCTTTCCATTTTTGTTCTCTTTCTTCATCTTGTTTTGTAAACATGTAAGGTTGCATACCTGCGGTATTTGCAAGATATTTCACTGCCTCTCCAAATCTTAAATTTTGAGTTTTCATAACAAAATCAAAAATATTACCGTGCTCTGAAGTTGCAAAACAATGGTAAAACTCTTTTTCATCATTGACTGTGAATGATGGAGTCTTTTCATTTTTGAATGGCGATAGCCCAACAAACTCTTTTCCTCTTTTTTTTAAGGCCACAACTTTAGAAACAACACTTGAAACTTTTAGGCGTGTTTTAATTTCATCTAAATATTCTTTTGGATATTTCATTATTTATTTAATAAATTTTTTATAAAGGTTCCAGCTTTTGAAAAATCAATTTCATCAGCATGTTGTTTTTTTAATTCTCCCATTACTTTTCCCATATCTTTAATAGAGTTAGCACCTAATTTGGAAATAATTTCCTCACATATTTTTTTAGTGTCCTCGTCATTAAGTTGTTTAGGAAGAAAACTTGATAAAATATTAAATTCATTCTGCTCAATTTCAAGTAAATCAGATCTATTATTTTTTTTATAAATATCAATTGATTCGGCTCTTTGCTTCATCATTTTTTTTAATAATTTTTTAATATCTTCATCATCTGTCTCTTTTTTATTTGGATCGGATCTATTTAAAATATCAACATCCTTAATCGATGATAAAATTAACCTGTAAGTTGAGATTTTAATCTTATCTTTAGATTTTAAGGCATTTTTATATTCTGTCTCAATGGTTACTTTTAATGACATAATTTTTTAATCTACTTTAAAGAACAAATTCTTCAAAAGAAAAATTGTTTTTTTACAATTTTATAATACATCTCTGTTGCGATAATAAATCAATTATTGTATTAACCTTTAACTTATGAGTTGTAATTGATCAAAAAAGCAAAAAAAACAAACTCAAAAAATTCACATATTAGTACAGGTATTTTAGTTCTTGAAAACAAAAGGATTTTTAGAGGTATTGGTATTGGCTCTCAAGGAGAGGCTACAGGAGAGGTTTGTTTTAATACTTCACTGACAGGATACCAAGAAATAATTTCTGATCCATCTTATGCGGGACAAATTATAAATTTTACATTCCCTCACATTGGAAATGTAGGAGCAAATAAAGAAGATTTTGAATCAGATAAAATATGGACAAAGGGAGTTATTTTTAATTCTGAAATAACCTCACCGTCAAATTATAGATCTTTTCAACATTTAGATGCTTGGTTAAAAAAGAATAAAATAGTTGGAATAACAGGATTGGATACAAGAAGTTTAACCAATTTTATTAGAGATAAAGGTGCTCCAAAGGGAACCATTGCTTACTCAAAAAAAAGTAATTTTAATATTAGTAGGCTTACAAACGCCACAAATAATTGGGGTGGATTAAAAAATTTAGATCTAGCAGAAAAAGTAACAACACAAAAAAATTATACTTGGAAAGGACTTAAAACTTGGAAAAAAGAATATGGTTATAGAAAGAATAATCAAAACTCATTTCATGTCGTTGCTATAGATTATGGAATTAAAAAAAATATTTTAAGATATTTTTCTGATTTTAAATGTAAAGTTACTGTGGTTTCATGCAAGACTTCTGCTGAAAATATTTTAGCTCTTAAACCTAATGGTGTCTTTTTGTCTAATGGACCTGGAGATCCTGCAGCAACTGGAAAATATGCAATACAAATAATTCAAAGTCTTATTCAATGTAAAATGCCTTTATTTGGTATTTGTCTTGGTCATCAAATTCTAGCCTTAGCATTAGGTGGTAAAACAAAGAAAATGAAATTAGGCCATAGGGGTGCAAACCATCCTGTTAAAAATTTAATTAATGACAACGTAGAAATTACTAGTCAAAATCACGGCTTTGAGGTTGTTAAAGAAAATTTACCAAAAAAAATTCAGATTACACATAAATCTTTATTCGACAACAGCATCGAGGGAATAAAATTAAGGGATAAGCCTGTGTTCTCAGTTCAATATCATCCTGAGTCAAACCCGGGACCACAAGATAGTGTGTATTTATTTCAAGAATTTATCAACAACATGAAAAAAAATGCCAAAAAGAAAAGATCTTAAAAAAATATTAGTTGTAGGTGCTGGACCAATTATCATAGGCCAAGCTTGTGAATTTGATTATTCAGGAACCCAAGCTTGCAAGGCATTAAAAGATGAAGGTTATAAAGTTGTTTTAATTAATTCAAATCCAGCAACAATTATGACAGATCCTGATGTTGCTGATAAAACTTATATTGAACCTATTTGTTTAGAAATTTTAGAAAAAATTCTCAAAAAAGAAAAACCTGATGCAATTCTACCAACTATGGGTGGCCAAACCGCACTTAACCTTGCAATGGAGGCAGAGAAAAAAGGGATTTTAGAAAAATATAAAATTGAATTAATTGGGGCAAACTCAAAAGCTATTGCTAACGCAGAAGACAGAAAAAAATTTAGAAAAAATATGATTAATATTGGTTTAGATTTACCCAAATCTGAAATTGTAAATAATATTAATCAATCATCAAAAGTTTTGAAGAAAATTGGTTTACCAGCGATAATTCGACCAGCTTTTACACTTGGAGGTTTGGGTGGAGGAATAGCAAAGAATAAAAAGGACTACTTAAAAATTATCAAAAATGGTTTACACGAGTCTCCTGTAAGTCAGGTTCTTGTAGAGGAGTGTTTAGAGGGTTGGAAAGAATTTGAAATGGAGGTGGTAAGGGATAAAAAAGATAATTGTATAATTATCTGTTCAATAGAAAATGTTGATCCAATGGGAATACATACTGGAGATTCAGTGACAGTCGCCCCCGCTCTTACATTAACTGATAAAGAATATCAAGTAATGCGAAATGCTTCAATTGCATGTTTAAGAAAAATTGGAGTTGAAACAGGTGGTTCAAATGTTCAATTTGCGATTAATCCAAAAAATGGACGAATGGTTATAATTGAAATGAACCCAAGAGTATCAAGATCATCAGCTCTGGCATCAAAAGCGACTGGATTTCCGATTGCAAAAGTTGCTGCTAAACTTGCGGTTGGCTACACATTGGATGAATTAAAAAATGAAATTACTAAAGTTACTCCAGCATCATTTGAACCAAGTATAGATTATGTAGTTACAAAAATTCCAAGATTTACTTTTGAAAAATTTTCAACCTCTCCAGCAACTTTGGGTACATCAATGAAGTCTGTGGGAGAGGCAATGGCAATTGGCAGAAATTTTAAGGAATCTCTTCAAAAAGCTTTGGTTTCATTAGAAACTGGTTTCTCAGGATTGGATAGAGTATTTGACTTAAATAAAAAACAGATTGAGACAAAACTTAAGGAAAACATACCAAATAAAATACTATTAGTTGCAGAGGCAATTAGAAAGAAAGTTAATTTAAAAAAAATATTTTCATTATCTAAAATTGATCCATGGTTTCTAGATCAAATAAAGGAAATAATAGATAGTGAGATTAAGATAAAGAATAAAGGATTGCCAAAAAATTTTAATGAATTTAATAAAATTAAGTCTATTGGTTTTTCTGATAAAAAATTAGCTGAGCTAACTGGTATTTCTGAAGAGATAATAAGACAGAAAAGAACTGCTCTTAAAATTTTACCTGTATTCAAAAAAGTTGATACCTGTGCGGCTGAATTTAAATCCTTTACACCTTATATGTATTCAACTTATCAAAGAAATTTTTCAATAAGTTCAGAGTGTGAGGCAGATCCATCAGGCAAGAAAAAGATTATAATATTAGGAGGGGGACCAAATAGAATAGGACAAGGTATTGAATTTGACTATTGTTGTTGTCAGGCAAGTTTTTCTTTAAAGGATGCAGGTTTTGAAACAATTATGGTTAATTGTAATCCTGAAACAGTTTCAACTGATTATGATACAAGCGACAGGTTATATTTTGAGCCTTTAAAAGAAGAATATGTTTTTAATATAGTCAAAAGAGAACAAGAAAAAGGAAAGTTATTAGGTATTATTGCACAATTTGGTGGTCAAACTCCAATTAAACTAGCCAAATTTTTATATGACAATAAATTACCAATATTAGGAACACAATATACTTCAATTGATTTAGCAGAGGACAGAGATCGATTTAGAAATCTTCTAAATAAATTAAAACTTAAACAAGCAGAGAGCGGGATTGCAAAAACTTTCAAACAAGCAATCCAAATAGCAGATAAAATTGGTTTACCTTTAATGGTTAGACCTTCATATGTATTAGGCGGAAGAGCAATGGAAATTGTTCATGAAAAAAGTCAACTTAAAAATTTTGTTCAAGAGGCATTTAAAGCTGCAGAATATAACCCAATTTTAATAGATAAATTTATTGATCATGCTATGGAGGTAGATGTAGATGCAATATCTGATGGGAAAGAAGTGCATGTTGCTGGTATTATGCAACATATTGAAGAAGCTGGAATTCATTCGGGAGACTCTGCTTGTAGTTTGCCTCCAATATCAATTAAACCTTTCTTGATAAAAGAAATTGAAAATCAAACTAAGAAGTTAGCTCTAGCGCTTAAAGTTAAAGGGTTTATGAATGTTCAGTTTGCTATTAAAAAAGATAAAATTTATGTGATCGAGGTAAATCCTCGAGCTAGCAGAACTGTGCCATTTGTTTCAAAAGCCAAAGGACTCCCTCTTGCTAAAGTTGCTTCAAGAGTAATGGCTGGAGAAAAACTGTCTAAATTCAATCTAAAAGATAGATCAAAAGGAATGTTTGCTGTAAAGGAAGCAGTATTCCCTTTCAATAAATTCCCTAATAGTGATTTACTTTTAGGTCCTGAAATGAAGTCAACGGGAGAGGTAATGGGATTTGATAAAAACTTTGGAATGGCATTTGCTAAAAGTCAAATAGCTTCTGCAAACTCTTTGCCTAAAAATGGTCTTGCTTTTATCTCACTAAAAAATTCTCATAAAGATGAAGGAATTGATTTAGCAAAAGAATTAATAAAGTTAAATTTTACTTTATGTGCTACTAGAGGAACTGCAGAATATATCAGAAAACATGGGATGAGATGTAAGATTATTAACAAAGTCAGCAGTGGGTCTCCTCACATAGTTGATGTCTTAAATTCTAAGAAAATTGCTTTAGTTATCAACACGGGAGGAGGAAATAGTGAACACAGATTAAACGATGCAATTGCTCTTAGAAGAGGTACATTAAAAAACAAAGTCCCTTATTGTACTAACATGTCGACTGCTTTAGCATGTTTACAAGCTATCAAGTCTCTTAAAACAAGGAAGTTAGAGGTTACCTCTCTTCAGGATATTTAGATATTTACTTTCCAGTCAGTTTTGAAAGTTACATAATTTACTTGAATGCATCTTCTTTCATTAACTATTTTTTTCTTTTCCATACCGTGCCAAGTATTTGGTCCGCTTGTGAATAGGTATCCATAATTATGTTTATAAGGAACAGTTTTTACTTTTTCTAATTTCTCATTATAAAAATCTGTACCCAAGTTTTCAGACTCATTAGTATTATTAACAAAGATTAATCCTGACATTAGTTTTTCTTTAATATCACAATGAGGCTTAAGCCAGAAACCTTCTCGGTCGCAAATAACTTCTAATCGAACATATGAATTTGATAAATCTTTATTAATCATTTTTGAAATTTTTTCATAAACTCCTTTAGACTGTAATTCATTAATAAATTTTACTAAATGTGGAAATTGATTAGAGTTTTCTTTTGTTACAAAACATCTAAATTTAATAGCCTTACCACCTGAAGAGTCACCTTCTCTAAAATCTGCAGCGCCACCATCTATGGCTCTTGTACCATCGTAGTCAAGATTATGTTTGCTAACATCTGGAATATCTGCTTTTACAATTTCTTCAATTGCCGCTTCTGTGAGCGCATTATGGTATTCATAGTGAGTGAAAGGAAGTTCATGTTTTTTAGATTGATTTAGAATTGAATTTAAAAAGGTCGTCATAGATTTATTTTTTGTTTTATTATTTTTGCTACTCTATTCGTTTCATCAAGTTTTTGATAGTTCCAATTTTCCTCATCTTCTCCTAAATTTCTAATTATATTCAACTCACTGAACAAGTTTCTAAACTTTTGAAATCTTTTATCATTTTTTCTTGGTAAAATATTTGCTACATAAATAGGTTTTCCGGTTAATGCAGCCTCTGAAATCATTGAGCTCGAGTCACAAGTAACAACAACTCTATTAGATATTGATAAAGCAGATAAATAAGCCTTTTTATCAACATTCTCTATAATTGTATGATTTTTTCCAAAATATTTTTTGGCATGTTCAATTATATTTTTTGGAGTTCTCATAGATGGAATTACGACAAGCTGAAAATTATTTTTTTTCAATAAATTATTTAAAATGAAGAAAATATTTTCTATATTTTCTAGAGAATAATCATAATACTTATTAGGACCACCCAAAATTAATGAACAAATTTTTCTATGATCTTTTTTAATAAATGAATTTAAATAATCTTTATTTTTAATAATTTCTGCATCTGTAAGGTAATGAATCGCACCTTTTGTGTTAATTACATTTTTACCTTTTATGGAGTCATGCTCAGGAGCAACAATAAAATCAAAATGATTAAAGTTTACTTTTGGGTCTTGGATATGAATATTGATAATTTTTTTTTTTGAATTATTTTTTAAATGGATTGCTGGGATTACACTTTTACGTCCACAAGAAATAATTAAATCAAAATCATATTGGTTAATTTTTTTATAAACGCTTTGTGAGATTGGAGTAAGTTTGGGAGGAATTATTTTCCAAAAATTATTTAGTTCAACTGTGTGGTGTGTAAAATCAATCTCTAAAGCTTTTGCTAATCCCTCTACTTGGCTGATCATTCCATGCATACCTTGAGTCAATAATATACCTTTTAATTTGTTCATTAATTACTATATAGCTTTCATATGAGTCAAAATCCAACTAAACACACAAAAGTGTTAATAATTGGATCCGGTCCAGCTGGATATACTGCTGCAGTATATGCTGCACGTGCGATGCTAAATCCAATTTTAGTTTACGGATCTGAGCCTGGAGGACAATTAACAACAACTACTGATGTTGAAAACTATCCTGGGTTTGCTGATGTGATTCAAGGACCCTGGTTAATGGATCAAATGAAAGAACAAGCAAAAGCTGTTGGAACAGATATGATACAAGATCACATTCAATCAGTTAATTTAAAATCTAAACCTTTTGAAGCTGTTGGTGATACAGGTCAAAAATTTACTGCTGATAGCATTATTATTTCAACTGGTGCTCAAGCAAGATGGTTAAACATTAAATCAGAACAAGAATTTAGAGGTTTCGGTGTATCGGCATGTGCTACATGTGACGGATTTTTCTTTAAAGAGAAAGAAGTAGCAGTAGTTGGAGGTGGAAATGCTGCAGTAGAAGAAGCAATGTTCCTCACAAAATTTGCTTCTAAAGTAAAACTAATCCATAGACGTGATACCTTAAGAGCAGAAAAGATGCTTCAAAAAAAATTAATGGAAAACAAAAAAATTGAAATTATTTGGGATACAATCATTGAGGACGTTATAGGTGATAAAGAGCCTAAGAATGTGAAAGGTATTAAAGTAAAAAATGTGAAAACAAATAAAAAAGAGGAAATTAAAGTTGATGGACTATTTGTTGCAATTGGTCATGATCCAGCAACATCTCTATTCAAAGATCAATTAAAGATGGACAATGAAGGATACTTAATCACCAAACCAGATTCGACTGAAACTAATGTTCCAGGAGTTTACGCTGCAGGAGATGTTAAGGACAAAACTTTTAGACAGGCTGTAACTGCAGCAGGCATGGGATGTATGGCTGCTCTTGAAGCAGAAAAACATCTTTCACACAAGTAAAGTGAGGAATAATTTACACGTTTTTTTAGGAGCAACTGTAGCTGATGCTGCAGCTAGACCATTACACTGGGTTTATAATCAAAAAAAACTTCTTGGTTATATTAAAGGGAAAAAAGATTTTACTTTTTTAAAAAAAAATAAAAGTCCTTTTTATAACATTAAGACAGGAAAAGTTTCAGGATATAACGCAATTGGCCAAGTTATGTTTGAAACATTGCTTGAAGATCACAGGAATATTGAGGCAAGATTCAAAAAGAATATTACAAAGAGTTTTGGTCCTGGAAGTATTTACTGGAAAAATTTAAGTCTGAGAGCAAAATATAAAAAAGTTAAAGATTGGCGTGGAATAATTAAAGGTCCTTGGATTCATCAAAATATCATAGAAACTGTCAGAAATATTAGAGCTAAAAAAAAATTAACTGGTGGTGTAAAAGTAAACGAGTCTGATGGTTATTGTGCAGCTCTACCTTATTTTTTGTATGGTTATAATTTTAAAAATATAAAACAAATTATCTCTATTGTAACTGTTTCAAAAATAAGCCTGAAATATGCTTTAGCAAAATTTTATCTATTGGATTCAGCGCTAAAAGGCAGAAAAGATCCTATCAATGAATTTATTAAAAAATTCAAAAAAAATTCATATTTCAAGAATATTGTAAATGACATTCAAAAAGTGAAAAGATTAAAATCAAAGCCTCACTCATTATTAGTTAAAAAATTAGGTATGGCATGTAGCTATCCTGGAACTTTTAATAGCTCTATTCATTCAATTATTAATTCAACAAATTATAAAAGTGCAATTTTAAGAACTATTAAAGCTGGTGGCTGTAACTGTTCAAGAGTTAATTTTATTGGAGCATATTTCGCTGCTTTAAGAGGATTGGAAACTATCCCCAAATCTTGGATAAAAAAAACAGTTCCTGCTAAAAAAATATTAGACCAAAAATAATATTGTCTATTCTAAACTTTCACAAAAAGATTTTATTCTGTTCATTGCCTTCTCTAAGCTATTCATTGAAGTTGCGTAGGAAATTCTAAAATATCCATCTAACCCAAATGCTGAACCTTGAACCACAGCAACATTTTCTTTTTCAAGTAATTTTTTGACAAAGTCAGTATCAGTTTTTAATTTTGTTTTTTTATTTAAAAGACCTTTGCAGCTTGGAAAGACATAAAATGCTCCATTAGGTTTAAGACAACTGATACCTTTTATACTATTTAAACTTTTAACTACAAAGTCTCTTCTTTTCTTAAAAGCATTTGATCTTTTTTTAATAAAACTCTGCTTTCCATTCAATGCTTCAACAGCAGCTGCTTGACTAATAGAAGAAGGATTTGAAGTTGATTGTGATTGAATTTTACCTATAGCTTTAATTATATCTTTTGGTCCTGCTGCATAACCTATTCTCCATCCCGTCATCGCATAAGATTTACTAACACCATTCATTGTGATTGTTCGATCTTTAAGTTTTGAAATTTGAGCGATTGTAAAAAAATTAAAATTATCATATCTAACGTGTTCATAAATATCATCACTTAGGATATAAATTTTTTTGTTTCTAATTAAAACTTTGGCTAAACTTTGAATTTCTTTTTTTGTGTATCCTGCTCCAGTAGGGTTTGACGGCGAATTTAAGATGACCCATTTAGTTCTTTTAGAAATTGCCTTTTTAAGTTTTTTTGCTGTAAGTTTAAAACCTTCTTTTTCTGTGCATTTTACTATTTTTGGTCTTCCTCCAGCTAAAAGAACCATATCCGGATACGAAACCCAAAATGGTGCTGGAATTATAACCTCATCACCTTTATTTAATGTTGCCATAAAAGTATTGTAGAGAACTTGTTTTCCACCTGTACCTACAGTTATTTGATCAGCTGAATAATTTAATTTGTTTTCTCTTCTAAATTTTCCAATAACAGCTTTTTTTAATGCTGGAGTACCATCTACAGCGGTGTATTTTGTGTCCCCTTTTTTAATGGCTCTAATCGCAGCGTTTTTAATATTATTTGGAGTATCAAAGTCTGGTTCACCAGCACCGAGGCCAATCACGTCTTTACCAGCTGATCTAAGTTCTCTCGCTTTCTGAGTTACTGCGATTGTTGGAGAAGGTTTAATTCTCTTTAAACTGTCTGATATTATGCTCATTGAAATATAATTTAATTCTACTACTTTCTTAATATATGGAAAATACTTATCAAGATTTAATTACAGATATTCAGAGTAAAAATCCAAAAATCAGTGGAAAACTTGAAGGGGGAAAAAGATTCAAAATTAAATCAAATTTCAAACCGGCAGGGGATCAGCCTGAAGCTATCAGAAAATTAGTAAATGGGGCTAATAAAGAGGCATTTAATCAAGTTCTACTTGGAGTTACAGGTTCTGGAAAAACATTTACAATGGCAAAAGTTATTGAAGCCACAAATAGACCAGCATTAATTTTAGCTCCTAATAAAACT
>CABZBT010000015.1 GCA_902524045.1 uncultured Pelagibacteraceae bacterium
GTTTAAAATCAGAATTTACCAAAAAACAACTAAATCTAAGTGGTTTATTGTCTTTAAAGCCCAAAATATTTGTTTGTAATGTTGATGAGAAAAGTGTCCAATATGGAAACGGTTACACTAAATCATTCTTAGAAAAATTTGGTTTTGAAAACACTTTGATTGTATCAGCTGATATTGAAAATCAAATCAATGAGTTAGATAGTGAAGAAAGAAAAAACTACATGGAAATGATTGGTTTAAAAGACACTGGCTTAGATATGTTGATTCAAAAAGGTTATGTGATTTTAGAGTTAGACACTTTTTTTACATCAGGTCCTGAGGAAACAAGAGCCTGGACTATTCAGAAAAATTGTTTAGCTCCAAAAGCTGCTGGTGAAATACATACTGATTTTGAAAAAGGATTTATTAGAGCTGAGACTATTTCTTATAATGATTTTGTTGAAAATGACGGATGGGTAAATTCTAAAACAAACGGAAAAATGAGATTAGAAGGTAAAGACTATATCGTTAAAGACGGTGATGTTTTAAACTTTCGTTTCAATACGTGACCAAATTCTCTTCATACTGAAGTAAACTAAAACTGTTAAAATAGTAAGATAAATAATTGCTTTAAAACCCATTTTATGACGTGTCTCTAAATGTGGTTCTGCAGTCCACATTAAAAAAGTTGTGACATCTTTCGACATTTGTTCCACAGAGGCATTAGTGCCATCCGAATATTCTACTAAGCCATCAGAAAGTTGATTAGACATTTTAATTTTATTTCCATACATGTATTTATTATAGTAAACGCCGTCATCTAAAGTAATTCCAGCTGGTGGATCCTCATATCCTTGAAGAAGTGAATAGATATAATCAACTCCGCCGCCTCTAGCTTTTACTAAAACGGACATATCAGGAGGGTATGCACCACCATTTGCCGCTTGAGCTGCTTTTTCATTTTCGTAAGGCATTACAAATTTATCCGACAATCTTCCTGGTCTCATAAACATTTCACCATCTGCATTTGGTCCATCTTTTACCTCAAACGATGCTGCGATGGCTTTTGCTTGTTCTACTGAAAATTCAGGTCCACCTTCTTCTGCTAAATTTCTATAACTCAAATATTTCATTGAATGACATGAGGAACATACTTCTTGGTAAACTTGATATCCTCTTTGAAGTGCAGCTCTATCAAATTTTCCAAACATGCCTTTAAAACTCCAGTCAGTTTTTAAATATTCAATCTTTTCATCTGCATTAGAACTGAATTGAAATCCAAGAAATATTACTAGTAAAAATGATATTCTAAAAAAATTTATCACTGATCTTTAAAACTATCCCTTTTTTTTACCGCAGCAAGATTTGGTGATCCACCTAAAATAGGTTCGGTAATACTCAAAGGAACAGGTGTGGTCCTCTCCTTAAATCCTAAAACTGGTAGCACAACTAAAAAATGAAGAAAGTAATATGCAGTGGCAATCCTTGCAACTAATAAGTAAAGGCCCTCTGCTGGCATAGCTCCAACGTATCCTAAAATCAAAACATCAGCCACTAAAATCCAATAAAACTGTTTATATAAAGGTCTAAAAACTGCTGATCTAATCTTTGATGTATCTAACCAAGGTAGTGCAGCTAATATTAAAATTGCAGATAACATTGCTATAACTCCAAGAAGTTTATCAGGAACTGACCTCAGAATTGCATAAAAAGGTAACAGATACCACTCTGGAACAATATGAGCTGGTGTCACAAGGGGATTTGCTTCAATGTAATTATCGGCATGACCCAAAATATTAGGTGTGTAAAAAACAAAAAAAGCAAAAACAATCATAAACATTAACAACGCAAATCCATCCTTGATAACTATATACGGATGAAATGGAACTGTATCTTTTGATGGTTTTTTTATATCGATACCAATTGGATTATTATTTCCAGGCACATGAAGAGCCCAAATATGTAAAACAACTAAGCCCAAAATTAAAAAGGGTATTAAGTAATGTAATGTGAAAAATCTTGTGAGTGTCGGGTTATCTACTGAATACCCACCCCATAGCCATGTTACTATTCCTTCACCGACTAACGGAATCGCACTAAATAAATTTGTAATAACTGTAGCTCCCCAAAAACTCATTTGTCCCCATGGCAAGACATAGCCCAAGAAAGCTGCTGCCATCATTAAAAGATAAATAATTATACCAATAATCCATATAACTTCTCTCGGTGATTTATAAGAGCCATAAAATAGAGATCTAAAGATATGAATGTATACTGCTAAGAAAAACATTGAAGCTCCGTTCGCATGTATATATCTTATTAACCATCCATAATTAACATCTCTCATTATATGTTCGACACTTTGAAACGCCATATCTGCATGGGCAATGTAGTGCATTGCTAAAACTAATCCGGTTACAATTTGGGTAATCAAACAAAATGTAAGAATTCCACCGAAAGTCCACCAGTAATTTAAATTTTTGGGTGTTGGATAGTCTGTCAAATGGTTTGCTAAGGTTAAAAGTGGCAACCTATCATTAAACCATTTTCCGACTTTTGATTTTGGTGTGTATTCGTGTTCACTCATAAAAATTACCCAATCTTAATTGTGTTGGTATCAACAAATTTATATTCTGGAATTTCCATATTTGTTGGGGCTGGCCCTTTTCTAATTCGACCTGAAGTGTCGTAATGAGAACCATGACACGGACAGAACCATCCGTTGTAATCTCCTTTTTGATCCAAAGGCACACAACCCAAGTGTGTACAAACTCCCAGCATGACAAGCCACTCTGGATTTTTAGCTCGATCTTCGTCTTTCTCTGGATGCTTTAAATCCTCAATCTTTACAGATTTTGCTTCAGCTATTTCTTCTGGAGTTCTTCGTCTGATAAAAACAGGTTTTCCTCTCCATAACACAGTTATAGTTTTTCCCGGATTGACCGTACTTACATCAACTTCAGTGCTTGCTAACGCTTTTACTGATGCGTCTGGGTTCATTTGATCTATCATTGGCCAAATTACTGCACCCGCCCCCACAGCTCCAACAGCATAAGTAGCTGTAAATAAAAAATCTCTTCTATTAGTTTTTTTTTCTGACATCTAAATTAATATGCTAAAATTAATCATTAATACTTAATATATGGTTTCATATAATATAAAATATTAAATTTACTACTGTTAGAATGACACAGAAATCATTGAATGATGGGCCAAAAATCGCGTTATTTGAACCAGATATTCCACAAAATACTGCGGCTATTATAAGAACTTGTGCATGTTTAGGGGTGAAATTGGAAATAATAGAGCCTTGTGGATTTTTACTAGATGATAAAAGATTTAAAAGGGTTGTAATGGACTATATGGATGAAAAACAGATTAGATATTATGAGAGTTCTTATCAATTTTTTGATGAAAAAAGGAATCAAAGAATTATACTTATGACTACAAAAGCCTCTAGTTCATACACTAAATTTAAATTTGAAAAAAATGATACAATTTTATTTGGAAGAGAAAGCGCAGGAGTACCTCAATATGTACATAAAATGGTAAAGGATAGATTAAAAATTCCAATGAAAAATGATAAGCGTTCTCTAAATATCTCTTCTTCTGTTGCTATAATATTGGCCGAGTGTTTAAAACAAAATAAATTGATTTAAATGGATTTAGAAATAAAACAAAAATTAACAAGTAATTGGTTTAAATCTTTACAGGAAATGTTCTGCAGATCTATTAGTAATTTTGAAAAAAATAAAATCAGTTTTAAGTCAACCACATGGAAGAAAAATTTAAAAAGAGATGAAGGTGGTGGCGAATATAAAATTCTAAAAGATGGGAAAATTTTTGATAAAGTAGGTGTTAATTTTTCAAAAGTTTACGGAAAATTTCCAAAAAAATTTCAACAAAATATTCCTGGTGCTCAAAAAGATCCTAGATTCTGGGCATCGGGAATATCTGTTGTTATGCATATGAAAAATCCCTTGATGCCTGCAATGCATTTTAATACTAGATATATTTGCACGACTTTTGATTGGTTTGGTGGAGGTATTGATATTACACCCTCCAAAAAGGATAATAAAGAAAAAAAAGAATTTCATAAAACCATCAGGGATATGTGTGATCGGCACGATAAAAAATATTACAAAAAATATAAAAAGTGGTGTGATGAATATTTCTATTTGCCTCATAGAAAAGAACCTCGTGGAATAGGTGGTATTTTTTTTGATTATAAAAAAGATAATTTTGAAAAAAATTTTAAATTTGTCAGAGATGTTGGTGTTACCTTTGAGTCTATTTTTCAAAAAATTATAAATAAAAAAATTAAAAAAAAATGGACTTCTAAAGATAAAGAAAATCAACATATTAAAAGAGGAAGATATGCAGAATTTAACTTGCTGTATGATAGAGGTACTAAATTTGGATTACAAACAGGTGGTAATGTTGAGGCAATATTAATGTCATTACCTCCTCATGCAAAATGGAAATAAAATGGATAAAGAGCCAATTACCCTAAATGGATTAAATAAATTAAAAGAAGAATTGATTTTTTTAAAAGAGAAAAAAAGACCTGAAATAGTTGCTGCAATTGCTGAAGCAAGATCCCACGGAGATTTAAAAGAAAATGCTGAATATCACGCTGCAAAAGAAGAACAGTCTCATAATGAAGGAAGAATAACAGAAATAAATGATATTATAGCAAGAGCAAATGTAATTGATGTAACTAAAATAAATAATGATGGCAAAGTAATTTTCGGTGCTACAGTTTTCCTAGAAAATCTAGATACAGGCCAAAAGATAAATTATAAAATAGTTGGAAAAGATGAAGCAGACTTAAGTAAACAATTATTATATTTTCAATCGCCAATAGGCAAAGGTCTTATTGGAAAAAATAAAGATGATCTTGTTGAGATAAATACCCCTGCTGGAGTAAAAAATTTTGAAATTAAAGATGTTAAATATCTTTAACCTTTGACAATATTATCGATTTGTTTGTCAGAAATTTCAAAATTATTCTTTAGCCACTCCTCTTCAATGAGTTTAAGCATACTTCCTAATTTTCTTCCCTCTGGTATTTTGTATCTAGTCATTAATAAATCAGCTCCAATAGGTAAACTAGGTGGAGTCTTATTTCTATAAAATTCCAGTAAACTTAACAATTTCTTATCTACTTTCTTTGTTTTTATAATTTTAAAGTTTAAGATATCAAGCACTGCTTGCTTGCCATCATAATATAAAACTTTATTCAAGTTTAACTCATTTAAAGTTTTTGACACATTTTTTTCATTATAAAAGTTATTAATTGCATAAGCTCTTTTAAGATCTTTTTTTGAAATATTATATTTATACAGGAAATATTCTAAATTATCAGTTTCATCTATTACCATTAAAAGTAGGATAAATATAAAATCAAATTTAACAAATAGTTTTTTCTTATCTTTGATCGCATTAATAACACTTTTGATATTTTTTAGTTCTGGGAAAATAAGCAATAATAAATCAATACTGAATTTGTCTTTAGATAATTTTTCTATTTGATTTGATTTAAATAATTTTTTTAGTTCATCTAACAACCTGTCTTTAGATATTATGGAAACACCACTAATATTCATTTTTATTGTCTTTATGATTTCCTCTTTATGAGATTGTTTAGAATAATTTAAAAAAAATCTTATGTATCTTAATATCCTTAAATAATCTTCTTTGATTCTTTTTTCAGCATTACCAATAAAGCTAACTTGCCCAATTTCAATATCTTTTTTTCCATTATAAGGATCAAATAAATTTCCATCTAAATCAGCATATAAAGAATTAATTGTGAAATCTCTCCTCGATGCATCTTTTTTCCAATCTCTAGAGAATTTTACTTTAGCATGTCTACCGTCTGTAAAAATGTCTTCTCTAAGAGTTGTTATCTCAAACTTATGATCATCAATAATTGCTGTGATTGTTCCATGTTCAATTCCTGACTCGTAAAAATTTATATTATTTTTTTTTAAGATTTCCGAAACCTCTGAGGGATTTAAATTTGTTGCTAAATCTATATCGTCAACTTTCTCATTATTTAATATTTTCCTTAAACAACCACCAACATACCTGATCTCACTTTCATACGAATAAGAATTAATTGCCTTAAAAATTATTTCTACTGGCGTTATTAATGAAAGTTCTTTGATATTATTCTTAAATAATTGTAGGTTTTTTGAGCCTGAGAAAATTTTGTTAAAAAAGTTTTTCATATTTGGCTGGGGCGCTAGGATTCGAACCTAGGATGCAGGTACCAAAAACCCGTGCCTTACCACTTGGCTACGCCCCAAAATAAATTTCGTATAACACAAAAAAATAAATTTATATAGTTTTTGCAACTATACACCAGTAATTTTTATATTTTTTTTGAAATATCTTTTTTACATTATCACATATTTTTTTTGATTTAAAATATGCGACTAATGCTGATCCCGAACCAGTCATTCTTACAAAGCCTTTATTTGAGGATTTTTCTAAATAATGTTTAATACTTTGCAATTTTGGAAACTTAGAAAAAGCAATTTTCTCTAACGAGTTATTAAGATTTTTTAAATAATTGAATTTTATCATTCTTTTCGAAGGTTTATTAAGTTTAGACTTAGAAAATTCTTTAACTTTAGAATATATAAGTTTTGTTGAACAACCAAAATTAGGTTTAACAATTAATGTATAGAATTTTTCACAATTTTTTAATTGTTTTATCTCACTGTTCGATTTTAATATAGAGTAAGTACAATTAAGTCCTAAAATTACATCAGAGCCTATTGATTTACATATTGAATTTATTTGTTTTCTATTTGGTTTTATAATTTTATGTTTTATTAAATATTTAAATATACTTGCTGCGTTCATTGAGCCACCCCCTAACCCAGCTTTTAAAGGTATATTTTTATCAATTTTGATTTTAAATTTTTGATTTTTAAGTAATTTTTTTTTATCTAAAATACTAAATAATTTTAAAACTGAATTATCTTTTGGAATATCTTTTGAAAATTTTCCACGAAAAATGATAACATGTTTTTGTGATTGAATCTTTTTAATAAAAATTACATCATGTAAAGAAACGAAAGCTACAATGCTTTCAATTCTATGTAAGTTTGTAGTTTTTCCGATAATGTTAAGTGCTATATTTATTTTGGCATATGATTTAATGACTTTATATGCCATTTTAAAGTCCTTTAATGATTTTTAAATTTATTTTTTTTAGTAACTCCTCTTCCACATCATTTATTTTAAAAACACTTTTCCAGAAATACCTAGCTTGAATTTTTTGTCCTAGTTTCCAAAGAATATCTCCATAATGGTCACTTACTATTGCATCATTCGGCATCAGTTCAACTGCCCTTTTCATATATTTTTCTGCTTTAACATAATCACCAATTAAATAATAAGCCCAACCTATTGAATCAGTTATATAAGGATCGTTGTTTTCTAAGGAATGAGCTCTCTCTAACATTTCAATCGCTGTATTTATTTTGTAATCTCTCTCTAGCCATGAATAAGCTAAATAATTAAGAACATAGGCATCATCAGGATTAATCTTTAATGAAAGAAGCATATCTTTATCTGCTTCCTCATATTTACCGACTCTTTCATAGCTAGCTCCTCTTCTGTAAAGTAAATCAGATTTAATCTCTATGTCATTCCCAACAATATTCAAAACTTTAGTGTAGTAACTAATTGCTTGATCATACTCTTTTGCATTCCTATAAAAATTAGCAATATCAAATAAAATTTTTTCATTAGGTTTTTTAATTTTTTCAAAATTCGCTTTTAAATAATTCATTGATTCTTTTTGATTTTTTTCTTTAGATATAATTTGAGCTTCTTTTTTCAATTTATACCAATAATAAAAACTATCCTGCTTTTTAAATTTCTTTAAAGTTTTTTTCACTTTATCATATTCTTGATTTAAAAATTGATTTTCAACAATTAACGATAAATTAAAATAAAATTTTGGATTTAAGTAATAAGATAAATTCAAATAAAAATTTGATTTTATAAAATCATCTTGTGAAGAGTACAAATTTGATACGAGGAACAAGAATTCACTGATTAAATCATTATGATTATTACATGAAAATACCTCGTTTAATTTTGCTAATTTGCCACTTTCTATCCAACTTTTACCCTGGGATAGAAGTAATGAGGTGTTAATAAATTTAATATCGTTAGTAATTTTTTTCGCATCATTAATTTGATTTTTTTCAATTAAATTAGCTAAATAAAAGAAGGTGTATCTTGTAAAATCGGTTTCATTATTATTAATTAAATTTAAAAAAAACGTCTCAGTGTCTAAATCTTGTAAATAACATCTTTGAAATGTTGATGAAATCAAAGAAAGATTTCCAAGATCTTTGGTTTCATTGGGTAATTTTTTTTCTTTAAATACAAACACATAATTTCTAAGGCTATCTAAAATCGCATTATTAAACCTATCTTGTTTATTAAATTTTTTTGTTCTTAATAAATAATCAAATGCTTTTTTGAAGTTGTTCTTTTTCAAACTGTCAATTATTAGTAATAGGTGGCTCTCAAAAAATTGAAGTTCATTTATATTTTTTTTCTGTTTTATTATGTTAATTGCTTCATTAATCTTATTTTCTATAACTAATGTGTAAATATATCTTTTAAAATATGGTTCATGTTTATTTAATAAAACTTTAGAAGTGTAAAAAAAATCGAGTGACTTCGCGTTTTCCTTATTTTCAAAAGCTACAATTCCTGAAAAATAATTCGATAAAGTTCTAGAGTTGAAATCTTTAAAACTAGTACTTTTAGAATACAAAGGATTTTGATAAAGTATAATAAAAATCAAAATTAATTTAATTTTTTTAACAGACATAATTATACTTTATGACTAAAAAGCTCTTAAATCAAAATGCTAAATATGATCAGAAGTTTATTGATACTATAGAGCCCAATTTTGTTTTTGAAAATAAGCCAATAAATAGACTCAAAATTATTAAAAATAATATCAGCGATATTGAAAAAGATAGGAAGGAGAGAATAATTGGACTAAAAAAAAAAATTAATTCAATTCAAAATTGTAATTTAAGAAATAATTCCAAAAATTTAGTAATGGGTGATGGAAACATCAACAGTCCTATAATGTTAATAGGTGAAACTCCGGGAGAAAAAGAGGATTTAATGTGCCAAACCTTTTGTGGCGATGTTGGAGCTCTTTTAGACAAAATGTTATTAGCAATAAATATTAAAAAAAAAGATATATACTCCACATATTCTGTTAATTTTAGACCTCCTGAAGACAGAAAACCATCTGGTCAAGAAATAAAACGTTATTCAATTTTTCTAAAAGAACACATTTCGATAATTGATCCAAAACTTTTGATACTCATGGGTAGTACAGCAATGACTGCTGTAACTGGTTTAAATAATCAAATTACAAATGAAAGAGGTAAATGGAAAGAAATAATTATTGGAAACAAAACAATACCAATTATGATTACTTTTAATCCATCTTATTTATTAAGGTATCCAGAAAATAAAAAATATTCTTGGGAAGATCTAAAAAAAATTAAACAAAAAATTAAAGATTTAAAAATTAAAAATTAATGAAATTAATAGCTGGAGTTGATGAAGTTGGTAGGGGTAGTTTAGTTGGGCCCGTCTATGCTGCAGCAGTCATCTTAAAAAAAACGATCGATAAAAAGTTGTTAAAAGACTCAAAAAGTATAACAGGATCGAGAAGGAAAATTCTATGTAAGTACATTAAAAAAAATTCTACTTGGGCTATAGGTAAAGCATCATTGAAAGAAATAGAAAATCTTAATATATTAAATGCCAGTTTATTAGCGATGAAAAGGGCAATAAAAAAACTCAAAAAGAAACCAACACACGTTTTAATTGATGGTAAAAATTTACCAAATATAAAAAATTATAGTTTAAAATCAGTCATTAAAGGAGATCAAAAAATACCATCAATTTCTGCAGCATCAATTATTGCAAAGGTTTCACGTGACAAAGTTATTTCTAATTTAGGGAAAAAATTTAGAGGCTACAATTGGCAAAAAAATTTTGGATACGGAACAAATGAGCATATTAAGGCCTTAAAAATATTAGGAATTACTAAACATCATAGAAAAACTTTTTCACCAATAAATAAATTTAGATAGTTTTCACGTATTATCACAATATGTTGTTATAGCCGAGAAATGTAACACTAATGAAGTCTGATTAATTCAATCCTAGGTTGACCGAAGAATCTTTTTGGAGTCTAATTTATTTTTATAAAATGAATTTAAAATTTAAAAATAAATTAATTAATGGAGATAGCCTTCAGGAGCTAAAAAAAATTCCTGATGAGACTTGTGATTTAATTTTTGCCGACCCTCCTTACAACCTACAACTAAAAAGTGAATTAACTAGACCTGATAGATCTAAAGTAAATGCTGTAAATGATAAATGGGATCAATTTGAAAATTTTAAAAAATATGATGACTTTACTTACTCATGGTTAAACGAATGTAAAAGAATTTTAAAAAAAGATGGAGCTATCTGGGTAATTGGCAGTTATCACAATATCTTTAGAGTTGGGGCAGCAATTCAAAATTTGGGTTTTTGGATTTTAAATGACGTCATTTGGAATAAAAAAAACCCCATGCCAAATTTTAGAGGAACACGTTTCACGAATGCCCATGAAACTTTAATTTGGGCATCTAAGTCTGAAAAATCAAAATACACTTTTAATTATCAATCCTTAAAATGTTTAAATGATGATCTTCAAATGAGATCTAACTGGGAATTGCCGATTTGTAATGGTTCTGAAAGACTAAAAAAAAATGGTAAAAAAGTGCATTCTACCCAAAAACCTGAGGCTCTACTTCACAGAATTTTATTAGCAACAACAAACAAAAATGATTTAGTTTTAGATCCTTTTTTAGGATCAGGAACAACAGCAACAGTTGCAAAAAAATTGGGCAGAAATTATTACGGGATTGAAAAAGATAAAACTTATCTTAAGGCTGCTGAACAAAGACTAAAGAAAGCAAAACCTATAGAAGATGATATTTTAGATACTCTTCAGAACGGTAGATCTAAACCAAGAATAGCTTTTGGTTCTTTGGTCGAATTAGGAATAATAAAACCAGGAACTACTATTTTCGACAATAAAAAGAAAATTAGCGCAAAAATAAGGGCTGATGGCAGTATCAAACATGCTCAAACTGAAGGCTCAATTCACAAAGTAGCAGCCACAATCTTAGGTGCTGAAAGCTGTAATGGATGGACTTATTGGCATTATAACTTGAATGGAAACGCAGTTCCTATCGATCATTTAAGACAAAGATTGATTTCCAATATTTAGTTTTTATATATTTTACCAAGGTAAACCTCTAAAAACTTTTTGTTTTTTATTAATATTTTCAAAAAAATATTTCTTAATAATGTTGTTAAAGGATTAGATAAATGAAAAGCAAATTGATTAAATTTTGAGCGATTATTAACCATTTTTGTTTTATTAACTCTATTTTTAAAAAAATTACTTTCAGTATTATTCTCTATATTTTCAAATAATTCATATGCACTTTCTATTGATTGCGATGCACCTTGAGCAAATGATGGTGGAAAAGCAAAAAAAGCGTCTCCTATTAAATGAATATTGTTACTTTTTACTTTAAAAAAATCACGGCTGATAAATACTGGGTATATCTTTAGATCCTCAATATCATCGAAAAATTTCTTATTTTTGTGCGGAACTTTTTCTAAAATCTTATTAATAAAAAAATTATCATTAAACAACGAGTAATCTTTTTGCTCATCCTCTGAAAGTTTAAATTTCATTACTGCTATAAAGTTTAAATCTCCGTCACGAGATACTGGATAAATAACATAGTGAAAATTTGAACCTAAAAACAATGAGATGTTTTTTTTATCGGGTATGTTCGAAGAACTTGGTATTTTTCCTCTTATGGCTAAAGTATCATTAAATTTTGGTTTAATTCGATTTTTTGATAACAGATTTTTACTATTTGAAAAGACTCCGTCTGAAATAATTAAATAGTCAAATTCATAAATTTCATTATTTTCAAAAGTGATTTTAACAACTTTATCTTGTTGTTCTATCTTTGAAATAGTGTGATCAAATTTTATTTCTTTTTCTAGATCTTTTTTTAAAAAATTAATAAGTGATGATCTTTTAAGAGTAGTATATTTACAATTTTCAGTATTAAAATCTGATATATTTAACTCACATATCTTAGTAGAATTTTTAATTGAATAAAAATTGATTTTATCTGGATTAAATTTCTCATTAATTTCTAATTTATCAAACTGAATTTTGTTTAAAAGTTTAATACTGTTAACAGATAATTGAATACCGTAACCTTCATTTAAATTGATTAAATGATTTCTTTCAAAAATAGTTAGTTGATATTTTTTGTTTCTCTTAAATAAATTCGAAATGAATAGCCCTGAGATACCAGCTCCAATTACAGCTACTTTTTTCATTAATTTTTTTCTAAATATTTGACCATTTTTTTAGTGAATGTTGGAAGCATATAATTATCTAATTTTCTTTTATCAAACCAATAAGATGAGGGAAATCTTTTCGCATTTTTGAGATATTGAATTTTTATGTTCATATTCATGTTTGACATCTTAAAATTAAGATTTTCACTAAAATTTTTTGGGTCAGATAGTTCTTCCATTGGAAAAATTACTAAGTTTTTAAGAAATTTAAATTTTGTATTTTTTACTAACAAGTATTTCTGATTTTTTTTATAAACTTTAAGAATAAAATATTTATCTTTATTCTTTTTTGTAATTTTAGCTAGATTAAAATCTTTCTTTTTGTAAGACTTACAACCTTTTGAGATAGGACATTCACTACATTCAGGATTTTTTGGTTTGCACATCATTGCACCTAATTCCATTAAAGCTTGAGCATAATCGCTTGATCTTGATGAAATACCAAAAATGGATTTTTTTTGTGTTAGATTGTCTTTTTGTATTTCCTTGACTTTTTTTAAATAAAGATATCTTTTTAAAACTCTTTCAATGTTTCCATCTAATGGAATGTAAGATTTGTTAAATGCAATAGCTAACATTGCATAAGCTGTGTAATTACCGATACCAGGTAAAGATATTAAATCCTCATAATTATTTGGAATTTTTCCATGATATTTATTAATTATAATTTTAGCAGTTTTTTTCAGATTTCTTACTCTTGAATAATATCCAAGACCCTCCCAAAGTTTTATCAGTTCTCTATCTCGGATTTTTGAAAGTTTTTCTAGATTTGGAACTTTATTTATAAATCTATTAAAATAAGGGATTACAGTTGCAACCTGTGTCTGCTGCAACATAAATTCACTTATTAATGTATAATAACGCCTTTTTGATTGTGAAACATTTTTTCGCCACGGTAATGATCTTTTATTTAAATCATACCAATTAAGAATTTTTTTTGTTATTATTTGATTTTTCATATGCAATTTAAAAAATATACTAAGCAGAGAAATAGCATTCAAGGCTTAAGATCCTTTAAAGACACTTTGCCAAAAAATATCAAAAAAGTCATTAATAAGAAAGGCCATGTGTATTCTGAAGCTATAAACAATTGGAAATATATTGTTGGAGAAAATTTATTTAAAGTTTGTTACCCAAAATCATTCAAAACTTTAAACAGGCTGGGTGTTAGCACTTTGATTATCAATGTAAAAAGAGGGCATGAAGTTGAGCTAGAATATTCAAGAAAAGATATTTTGGAGAAATTAAATATTTTATTTGGTTATCCTGTGGTTGAAAAAATCAAACTAACAAGTTTTGATGATGATAAAATTGAACCCTCTACAAATGATAAAAATTCTTATGACGTGACAAATCATGATTATCAAAAAAAGATAAATAGTGTTAAAAATGAGAAAATTAAAAAATCTTTAATACAGCTATCAAAAGTATTTAGAAAAAAATGAAAAAGATATTTCTTATATTAGTCTTATTTTTTGGATCAATAAATATTTCAAATTCTGAAATAAATAGAATTGTAGCTGGAAATAAAGGTGCAAAAATTACAATAATTACTTATGAGTCCTTGACATGTAGTCATTGTGCAGATTTTCATAAAGACATATATCCTCAACTCAAAAAAGATTATATCGATACTGGTTTGGCTAAAATTGAATTTAGACATTTTCCATTAGATGTAGCTGCTTTCAATGCTTCAAAAGTTTCCCAGTGTAAAAGTGATCAAAGTTTAGAAATTTTAGAGAGCTTATATTCAAATCAACAAGAATGGGTAAAAGGAAATACAGCAGAAGAGATTAATAATAATTTAAAGAAATTTCTTGAAAATGAAGGTTTTAAGATAGATTTTGAAAAATGTATTAATGATAAAGAAATTGAAGATTTCGTTTTAAATGATCGAATCGAAGGTGTGAAAAAATATAAGGTTAATGCTACTCCTACGATTATTATAAATGACAAAAAGTTTGAAAAAACTCTTAATTATAAAAATTTAAAAAAATCTCTTGAAAAAATGATATAAGCTTCCCATGGAGTTTAAAAAAATCCAATTAAATGGGTTTAAATCTTTCGCAGATAAAACTAATTTCTTAATTGAAAACGGTTTAACGGGTATAGTCGGTCCGAACGGATGTGGAAAATCGAATATTGTCGAGTCTCTTCGATGGGTTATGGGAGAAACATCAGCAAAAAGTATGCGAGGTTCCGGAATGGAAGATGTAATATTTTCAGGAACATCTAATAAAGCATCAAAAAATATTGCAGAAGTCTCGGTTACTGTGAGAAACGATAAGAATGAGCGTCCAGTTCAATATAGAGAACTTGATGAGATTAGTGTTAAAAGAAAAATAGAAAAAGATAAGGGTTCGAAATTTTATATTAATGATAAAGAAGTTAGGGCTCGTGATGCACAGATGTTTTTTGCTGATTTATCAACCGGAGCTCATTCACCATCAATGATAAGTCAGGGGCGTATCGGAGCACTTGTAACAGCAAAACCAACCGACCGCAGAGCTATACTTGAAGAAGCTGCAGGTATTTCTGGTCTACATGTGAGGAGACATGAAGCTGAACTAAGACTTAATGCTGCTGAAAATAATCTAAAAAGGGCAGACGAATTAAGACGTCAACAAGAGAGACAACTTGTTAATTTACAAAAACAAGCTGAAGAGGCAGCGAGATACAAAAAAATGTCGGAAGAAATTAAAAAGATAGAGGCGGGTTTATATTATTTGAAATTATTGGAGATAGACAAAGAAATTGGAATTGAAAATGAAATAAATGTTGAAGCAGAGACTGAGGTTTTAGATTTTAATAATAGAATCTCAAAAATTGATGAATTAATTAAATCTGAAACAGATAAAGTCACACCTTTAAGAGAAAAAAATATTGAAAATTTATCTAGAATACAAAGACTAAACTTAGAACTTCAAAGTCTTGATGAACAAAATTCTAGAATACAAGATGACATTAAAAATATAAAAAAAACGCTTCAAACATTAGAGGTAGACATTGATAGAGAAAAAGGAATAGTTATAGACGCAAATTCAAATGAAAAAAGGCTTAAGGAAGAAAAAAAAGAATTAATAGAGTTTGATTCAAAATATTATGAATCAGAAAAACAGTCTGATAGTGACTTAAATTATTCTAAAGAAAAATTGAATGTCAAAATTGAGAAAATTAAAGAGCTAATTAATTCTGATAAAAAACAAGAGGCAATATACTCACTTGATAATTTTAAGATGTCTATTCAAGAATACGCAAACAATTATAGTAAAAATGAAAACATTAAGAAAGAGTCTGTAAAAAGAAATGAAAGAATTAAAATCATTGACACAGAAATTGAGAGCTGGAAAAATTTATTACTTAATTCAGAAAAGATGGTAACTGAACTTACAAACAGAAAGAATAAATTGAATATACAGTTAGATGAATTAGATAATCAACCAAAATTACAGGCTGAAAAAAAAGGTCAGGTAAGAGAGGGTCTCAGAATTTCTGAGGAAGAAAAAAGTCAAAACGAAACCATCATAAGTAAGACTGATGAAAAAATTGAGACATTAAGATCACAACTTAATGAAATTCAAGAACAATCAATTCAAATTAGAGAACGAAAAGCAAGCTCGGGTGCAACTGTTGAAGGATTAAAAAAAAGAAAAAATGATTTAATTGACAGAATAAATTCTGAGTTAAGTTTATCAGAAGAAAACATTTTAGAAAACTCAAATTTATTTGGTATAGAGGAATTGCCAGATGCTATTGATCAAGAGGATTTGCTTGACAAGAAAAAACAAGAGAGAGAGAAACTTGGTTCTGTTAATTTAAAAGCAGATGAGGAAACAAATATATTTGAAACAGAAATAAGAAAAATGGAAAAAGACCGTAGGGATTTGGTAACTGCTATATTGAAATTAAAAGATAGTATTAATGAGCTTAACCAAAAAGGAAGGGAAAGACTTATCGAAGCTTTTGATAAAGTAAACAGAAAATTTAACGAAGTTTATACCAAGCTGTTTAATGGAGGAAACGCTAAGCTAGAATTGGTTGACTCTGATGATCCTTTGGAAGCCGGTTTAGAAATGTTGGTAAGCCCACCAGGTAAACGTCTTCAGTCTATTACCTTATTGTCTGGAGGAGAACAGGCACTCACTGCACTATCTTTAATATTTGCAGTTTTTTTAACTAACCCTTCTCCAATTTGTGTACTTGATGAAGTTGATGCACCACTAGATGATGCCAATGTTACAAGATTTTGTAGCTTACTAGAGGAGCTAACAAAAATTACAAATACTAAATTTATTATCGTTACCCATCACGCTTTAACAATGTCAAAAATGAACAGATTGTACGGAGTAACAATGCCAGAAAAAGGCATAAGCCAGCTTGTTGCTGTTGATCTTCAAAAAGCTGAAAGTATGGTCGCTTAAAAAATTAAATTAAAATGCCTAAAGATACATTCAAAACTCGCTTAGAAATTGCAAAAAAAAAAGTCTCAGATAAGAAAAATCAGAGAAAATTAAACCCCTCACCCATTGGAACTGCTTTTAAATTAAGCACAGAGCTAGTTTCTGCTGTTGCTGTAGGGACAATTATTGGGTTTATTTTAGACAAGACCTTTGGTACTAAACCATGGTTAATTTTAATATTTTTTTTTGTAGGTGTAGTTGCTGGAATAATGAATGTAATTAAGTCTGCAAAAAACATGCAAAAATAATTAGAAAAATTTATGGCAGAAAATCCAATGACTCAGTTTGAGGTCTATAGAATTGGTCCAGAAATAAAAATAGGTGCATTAGATATTTCGTTTACGAATGCAAGCTTATTTATGATCATTAGTTCTTTAGCTATTTTAGTTATCTTTAATCTTGGTTCGAAAAAAAATTCATTACTACCGAATAGGATACAGTTATTAGCTGAATTAAGTTATACATTTGTATCAAAAATGATAAGTGATACCGCGGGCTCAAAAGCAAAACCTTATTTTTCATTTATATTTTCTCTATTCATGTTTGTTCTTTTTTGTAATATGTTTGGAATGATCCCATACACTTTTACAGTTACTAGTCATATCATTGTAACTTTTGTATTAGCGGCTTTTATTTTTATAGCCGTTACAATGATTGGCTTTATTAAACATGGTTTTGGTTATCTTAAATTATTTGTACCAAGTGGAGTACCTATTGTGCTATTACCTTTAATTGTAATTATTGAAATTATATCATACTTAAGCAGACCCATTAGTTTATCAGTTAGACTTTTTGCTAATATGATGGCAGGTCATACAATGATGAAGGTTTTTGGAGGCTTTGTGATAAGCCTTGGAGCTGTAGGTGGATGGCTTCCACTTAGTTTTTCGGTTGCTTTAACTGGCTTAGAGATATTAGTTGCTTTTCTTCAAGCATATGTTTTTGCAATCTTAACCTGCATCTATTTAAATGATGCATTAAACTTACACCATTAACAAACATAGGAGGATATAATGGAATTAGAAGCAGCGAAAATGATCGGGGCTGGTTTAGCAGCAATAGCTTTAGCAGGTGCCGGTGTTGGTATCGGAATAATCTTTGGCAATTATTTGTCAGGTGCTATGAGAAATCCGTCAGCAGCACAAAAACAATTTCCAAATTTACTTTTAGGCTTTGCGCTTGCAGAGGCAACAGGATTGTTTGGATTAGTAGTCGCGTTAATTATTCTTTTTGCATTTTAAATTAATGATTAAAAAAATATTTTTTCAGTCAATATTTTTTAATCTCTTTTTTTTCAAAGAGGTTTTTGCAGCTGAAAGCGTAGGTATGCCTCAATTAAATCCAGAATTTTGGATATCACAAATATTCTGGTTGACTCTTACTTTTAGTATTCTGTACATTATTTTGTCAAAATTAATTCTACCAAAAATAAGTTCAAACTTAGAGTCAAGAAAATCTCAAATACAAGACAACATTGAGGCGGCAGATAAGCGAAGAGAAAGTAGTGAGGCTAAGCTTAAAGAATATGACAATATTGTTTTAAAAAGTAAATCAGATGCTAAAAATATTTTAGGAGACGCCAAAGAAAGTGCCCTAAAAGAAATTAATGCTAAGAAAGAAACTATAGAAAAACAAATTGATGAAGAAATAGAAAAAGCTGAGCAAGAAATCAAAGTGTTAAAAAAAAGTGCTCCAGAAAAAATTAATAGAATCGCAAAGGAGATGGCTTCTGAAATACTTAAAAAGTTGATTGGATCTGAGATTAATAATAGCAGTATTTCTGCAATTGTTGATGATTTATCAA
>CABZBT010000016.1 GCA_902524045.1 uncultured Pelagibacteraceae bacterium
ATTTTTAAGAACTGTAGGTCAGTCGCTTCTATCACCAGTAATATCCACGTCATTGTATTTTGTTGTTTTTGGTTCAGTGATTGGAGGTTACATTCAAAAAATTGATGGCGTGAGTTATGGTTCATATATCGTTCCAGGATTATTAATGCTAACATTGCTCACTCAATCAATAAGTAATACTTCATTTGGGATATTTTTTCCAAAATTTAATGGAACCATTACTGAGATCTTAGCTGCACCTATTTCTACACTTGAAACAGTCTTGGCTTTTGTAGGAGCGGGAGCTACCAAAACTTTAATTGTTGGCGCTGTAATCTTTATTACAGCTTCTTTTTTTGCTGATGTGTCTGTTGAGTATCCAGTATTAATGATATTTTTATTAGTTTTAGTCTCCTTTACTTTTGCATTATTTGGTTTTTTAATTGGTGTTGTAAGTAAAAACTTTGAACAAATGTCTATTGTTCCATCATTAGTTATTACACCAATGGTATTTTTAGGGGGTAGTTTATATAGTCTTGATATGTTGCCACCATTCTGGCAAACTGTTTCTTATTTCAATCCAGTTGTTTACTTAATTGATGGTTTAAGATTTTCATTTTATGGAATATCAGATTTTAATATTTGGATAAGTGTAGGATCAATGGTCTCATTTTTAGTGATATGTGTGATCTCTGTCTCAATTCTCTTAAAAAAAGGTTACAATATTAAGTCATAATCGACCCATCATATTTAGGGTATTTATTAATTAATATTATATTCGTAAATATTTTTATTGAAATTGCTCCGACTCTGTTGAGCCTTCCATTGCTGTAGTTGAACTTTTACCACTACTTATTGTATTTGACACCGCATCAAAATAAGATGTACCAACTTCTCTTTGATGTTTTACGCTAGTATATCCATCTTTTTCACGAGCAAATTCTAGTTGTTGAATTTTTGAGTATGCGGCCATTCCCTCTTTTTTATATTTTTCTGCTAATTCAAAAATAGCAATATTTTGAGTATGAAATCCTGCTAGTGTAATAAATTGAAACTTATAACCCATTTGGCTAATTTTTTGTTGAAATGATGCTATTTCTTCATCCGATAAATGTTTTTTCCAATTAAACGATGGAGAACAATTATAAGCTAAAAGCTTTCCAGGAAATTTTGCATGGATAGCGTCAGCAAATTTTTTTGCCTCTTCAAGATTTGGTGTTGCGGTTTCACACCAAATTAAATCTGAATAAGGTGCATATGCTAAACCTCTAGATATAGCCTGATCAATTCCAGCTTTTACATAGTAAAAACCTTCTGGTGATCTTTCACCAGTCAAGAAAGGTCTATCATTATCGTCATGATCATTTGTAATTAATTTTGCAGCATTTGCATCTGTTCTGGCTAAAATTATTAAAGGTACATCAGCAATGTCAGCAGCTAATCTTGCAGCTTTTAAATTTTTTATCATGGTACCTGTTGGAACTAATACTTTACCACCCATATGTCCGCATTTTTTTTCACTTGCCAGTTGATCTTCAAAATGAACACCAGCAGCGCCTGCTTTAATAAATTTTTTTGCAAGCTCAAACACATTTAAAGGTCCACCAAATCCAGCTTCACCATCAGCTATTATTGGAAGCATATAATCAATTCTTTTTTCTTTTTTCATATCGCCATCTTTTAATTCCATATGTTGAATTTGGTCAGCTCTAATTAATGCATTATTCATAGATTCTACCAATTTAGGAGCACTATCATATGGATATAAAGACTGGTCAGGATACATTTCGCCTGCACTGTTAGCATCGGCAGCTACTTGCCAACCACTTAAATAAATTGCTTTTAAACCAGCTTTTGCATGCTGAACCGCATGGTTACCTGACAAGGATCCAAGAGTATTTACATAATTTTCAGTATTTAACAATTTCCATAGTTTAGTAGATTGTTGTTTACAAAGGGAATATTCAATTTTAATTGAGCCTCTAAGTCTTTCAACTTCTTCTGGAGTATAATCCCTTTTAATCCCTGCAAATCTTTTCAAGTCGTATGAGATGTTTTCAGCACTCATCTTTGTTTCCTTTGGTTTTAAAAGCTATTATTGAAAAATGAAATTTAGTAGAATTTATAAAATTTAATTTGAGTCTGTTAGTGTCTCAGTCAAATCGTTCATTCCACTAGAACCCCAGTCACAATGATCATCTCGCATGTAAATTCCTCTGCTATTATGTCTAGCCAGATCTTCATATTTGATGATTTGAGCTTCGTTTTCCGTGTTTTTTAATTTTTCGTCCATGTAAATCTTATAATTTACAAGATTTACAAAATCTATAAAAAACTTTAAAAGTATTGTAAATTAGAGAAAAATCTTGTAAAAATTAATTTACAAAATTTACTAATAGAAAATATGAGTCAATTAAATTTAAAAATTGGTCCAAAAATCAAGGCTTTTAGAAGACAATTAGGTCTTCAAGCCAACAAATTAGCTGAGGATTTAAATATTTCACCTAGTTATTTAAATTTAATAGAGGGTGGAAAAAGAAAAATAGATGGAGATTTACTTCTAAAAGTTTGTGAAAAGCTAAATATTGAGCTTTCTCAATTAACTTCAAAAACTGATATTAACTTAGAAAATACTTTATCAGAAATTCTTGATGATAAATTGTTTGAAGATTTAGATATTTTAGCCCCAGAGGTAAAAGATCTTGTTGGTACAAATCCAAAAATTGGGAGAGCAATTGTAAGATTGGGAGATATTTTAAAAAAGAAGGATCATGAAATGATCAATAAAATTGAGACAATATCTGGTAAAATCGTTGATAACAGAAAAAACTCATTTCCAGGGGAAGTTATTTCAGATTTTTTACAAGAGCATAAAAACTATTTCCCAAAGTTAGAGGATTTTGCAAATAAAGTTTTTGAAAAGGTACAAAAAAATAATCGAACAAGATACATATCTCTATGTGATTATTTAAAATCAGAATACGACATAACTGTAAAAGATGTTATTCCTGAAGAAAAAAAACCTTTTTCTAAAATTTACAAAAAAAATAAAAAAGAACTTTTATTAAGCGACTATAGTTCTTTGGAAACAAAAAAACTTCATGCAGCAGCTCAAATAGCTCAAGAAGGTTCTGATAAAGAAATCGAGGAATATTTAACTAAATTCAAATTTCCTTCTGATGAATCTAAAAAATTGACTAAAGTTGCATTATTAAATTACTGTGGAGCGGCAATACTAATGCCCTATAAGTTATTTCACTTAGAATGTAAAAAACTTAAATATGATTTGGAGTTGTTACAAAATACTTTTGCAACTTCTTTTGAACAGGTAGCTCACAGAGTAACCTGTTTACAAGATCCAAAATTACCAGGAATACCATTTCATTTTTTAAGAGTAGATATGGCAGGAAATATTTCAAAAAGATTTTCATTATCAGGAATAGAGATCCCAAGATATGGTGGCGCTTGTCCACGTTGGAACGTTTATTCAGCTTTGACAAGGCCAGGAGTTATTCAAGCTGCGGTGAGCAAAATGTCCAATGGCGAAAAATACGTGTGTATTGCAAGAACTGTTGAAAAAGGAATTGGAAGATTTGGACAGTCAAAAAGCATTTTATCTATAGGACTGGGATGCGAAGCAAAATATGCTAAGGAATTTATCTACTCTGAAAATTTGAATATTAACGATAAATCTACTGAAATACCAATAGGTGTGTCATGTAGGACATGTGATAGATTAGACTGTTCTCAAAGAGCTTTCCCTCCTTTACACAAAAAATTTGATGTTGATATTAATTCCAGAGGGGTTTCAGTATATGTTGGGGACAAAAATTCTTAAATTTAAAATTTTATGATTAAATTTATAATACCAGCAATTATTGTTTTCTTAATAGTTCTTTTTTGGGAAAATATAAATGAAACAATCTATAAAAAATTTAATATCAAAATAAATTATATTGTTGCAATAATTATTGTTGCGATTTTAGGAGTAATTTTTACATTGTTGTATTTTTAATTAGTTGTTTATGAAAGAAATATTTAAAAATGTAAAAGAAAAATTAACATCTAAATATTTGGAAAATAATGGTTTAAAAAGTGGTAACCTACTTAAAAATGTAAAGGATCAATTGACTGCCAAATATCTTGAAAAAAAAAGCTTAAAAAATGTTAAAAAATTTAAACCTAGAATAAAAGCTAGATTAAGAAAAAATAAACAAATAATTAATAAAAATATTGATAATTTTTTTGGTTGGGTCAAGGGTGCTGAATTAGTAGAGCTTAAACAATGTAATACAGAGGAGGATCCTGTAAGACCAGAGCTAGATATTTCTTTTCGAACAAGTAATGGAAGGAAAATTTATGGAGTAAAATATAAAAAAGAAATTCATGCTGTCATGTGTTTTGCTTTTACAAATAAAGTTCCTAGAAATGTAGAGGAATTAGATAAGTTCAGTCAGGATGCATACTTACAAAGCACTCTCAGAGGACAAAATGTAGGTCAAATTGCTATTGCATACACTGTCTGGTCAAAAAAAAAGGGGGGTGGAAAATTAATTGTTAATGAAGTTTTTAAAAAAATAAAAAAATCAAATCACTTGAATAGACTTGTCACACTTTCTCCTCTTACGAAAATGGCGACAAAATTTCATAGTAAAAATGGGGCGAAGCTTTTACAAGTAAACGAAAACTCTCAAAATTTTGAGTATGAAATCATAAAATAAAAAAATTTTTTTTTCTTAAAGTTAAATTTGATTATTGGTTTCTTATAAGTGGGTAAACTTTAGGACTTAAATATTTTAAATTAGTTAATAAAATTAAAATTAAAGTGGTTAATCCAATACAAATACAGAGGTATATCAAAACTTTGAAATCAAATTGCCATGCTAATTCAAATATATTTTCAATAATAAATTTTGAGCCAAAAACCGAAAAAAATACTGCAATTAATATTACTGATTTAAAAATGATTAAAAATTCAATTAACGATGAAAAAACAATCTCTTTTTTTGAAAATCCTAAAATTTTAAATATTAAATTTTGGTATTCTTTCATTTTGCCTTGTACAATTATCGCACTTGATATCACTATTAAACCAATAACGATTGTTACAGTTGAAATTAATATAACAGCTATAAAAACTTTATTTAAAATAGATGTTACTTTATTTAAATAATCTGCAATTTTTATCATTGATAAGCTTGGAAGAACTTTAAGCATTTCTATTTCGTTAAATTTGTCTAAATTTTCAAACTTTGTTGTTGCCAAGTACTCATGTGGAATTTTGATTGCAAATTCAGGATTAAATAACATCGCAAAATTTATGTTAAGATCTCTATAATCAACCTCTCTAAAATTTATTACTTCACCATTTATTTCCCTGCCATAAATATTTAAAGTGAATATGTCGCCCAAATTAATATTAAAATCTTTCGCGACTTTTGCGTCTAATGATATTTGAAGTTGATTTGGTCTAGATAAGTCCCACCACTCACCTTTTACAATTAGATTGTCCTCAGGCACTTTTTCTGACCACGATGATCTTCTTTCACTTTCAATAACCCAGAAACTATCATTACTACTATCAATATATGTATTGGGGTTTATACCGTTAATTTTGATAATGCCCGAAGAAACCATTGGTACGATTTCAATATTTGCATCAGGATCCATTAACAAAATACTTTTCTCAAATTTATCTCTATCTCCATTTTGAATACCTACAAAGAAATAATCTGGGGCAATATCAGGAATCGATTTTGCTATTTCTCTTTGAAAGTTTGTTCCAACTAGCGCTAAAGTTAATAGTAAAGTTACACCTAAACCTAGAGACATAATAGTAATAGGTGTAATACTTTTTGTTTGAGTTATATTTTTTATAGATAGCTTTAAAGAAATACCTGAGTTTACTTTTAATTTTTTAAGCGAAAAAATTATAAATTTAGATAATAAAAAAAATATAATCAAACATATAAAAAATGCTCCAAAATAACCCATGCTATAACCAGGATTTTCAGATCTAAAAGTGAATAATAAAATTAATATTGATAGCAGAAAAATACTTAAAACGACTAATTTTTTTGAATAATAAAATTGTAAATTTTGAAATACATTTCTAAATAAATTTGAAGCTTTAACTTGATCAATGGAGCTAATAGTTGGAATAGAAAATATGATCAATACCAATATACCTATCAAAAATATTTTAATAAAGTTAATATAAGAAATAGCTGGATAAATATTTAATCCAATGCCATCAGATAAATATTTATTTGCAATAGGCACAGTAACGAAGCTAGCAACATATGCACAAATACTGATGATGAGCAATAATATAAATAATTGAAGATAATAAAGCTTTTTAATATTTCCGGAGTAAAAACCTACAGCCTTTCTTACTGCTATTGACATATTGTTTTGGTTAATGAAAGATAAAAAAGTATTAGAAATTCCAATTCCAGCAATTAACATTGCACTAATTGATACCAATGACAAAAACTGTGAAAAATTATTAATAATTCGCTTCAATCCACTGGCCGAGTTTTCAGGATATCTAAGCTTTACTTTTTGATCGTCTTTAAAAATTTTTTCAATTTTTTTTTCAAAAATAACCGAATCTTTATTTTGATTAAATTTTACTTTGTACTCGTAATTTAAAAAACTACCTATACCATTTAATTTTAAAATATCCAAAGTTTGTTCGCTTGCCAAAGCCCAATCACCAAAAGCTACAAACCCACTTACATCTGGAACAGACTTTACTTTACCAATGACCGTGAATTCTTGATCTTGAATATTTACAATTTCATTAATCTTAATTCCAAGAGTTTTTGATAAACTCTCATTAATTAAAATTGTTTTTGGTTCATTGTGCATCCGCTCAAAAGCTCCTGCAGGCTCATAGACAATCTCACCATAAAGAGGATATTTTTTATCTACTGTTTTAATTCTAGTAAATAAAGACTCATTTTTTTTACGATTGGTTGTTGAAAGCATTGTGCTAAACTCAATGATCTGGGAGACTGTTGCGAATTCCTTGACTTTATTTATTAACTCTAAATTTCCTTGATTACGATTATAATCAATTTCAAAATCTCCACCAAGTAATGCTTTAGCATTATTATTTAATTCTTTTTTTAAACTGTCCTCGATTGTAAAAATTGCACTTAACACAAAAAGACTAATAAATAGTGTAACAATGATACTTGAAATTTTTTTATAATTTCTTTTTAAGTCTCTGAAGGCATATTTAAAAATCATTTTAATTTCAGATAAATTACTTAATTTTTCCATCTTTAATTTTAATTTTTCTGTCAGTTTTATTTGCAAGTTTTAAATCATGTGTGACTATTATTAGTGATGAACTCTCCTCTTTGATATAATTGAATAATATTTTAGAGATCATAATAGAATTTTCCGAATCTAAATTTCCTGTTGGTTCATCAGCTAAAATTAATTCAGGTTTCATAGCAATTGCTCTCGCAATGGCCACCCGCTGCTGTTCACCTCCTGATAACTGGCTTGGTAAATTATCTAATCGATGTTTGAGACCAAATCTATCCAATAATTCTTTTGCATTTCTCTCAGGATTTTTGAATTTATTAAGTTCAAGACTTAGTGCAACATTCTCAACGGCTGTATAATTAGGAATTAAATAAAAAGACTGAAAAATTATACCAATACTTTTCTTTCTAATCTTTGATACTTGGTCCTCATTCAATTTAGTTATATCCTGATCTTGAAAAAATATCTTACCTGATGTTGCACGTTCTAACCCTGCCACAAGCATTATTAGACTTGTTTTTCCTGAGCCACTTTCACCTACTATTGAAACAGTTTCTTTTTTTTTGGTAATTAAGTTAACATTATTCAATACACTTATATTGTCCTTGCCAGTTTTATATTTAAGATTTACTTTTTTTAATTTAAGAAGAACGCTCATGTATAAAAGTTTTATTATTAAAATAATCGTACTCTGTCTACTAACCATAAATTCGTATGCAATAGAAAAAATTGTATTGTTTGGTGACAGCATAATGGCAGGTTATGGCTTACCCAATGAGCATCATTTGTCATCTATTTTGCAGGAGAGCTTAAAATCTAGGGGTTACAATATAGAGGTAATTAATGGAAGTGTATCAGGTAGCACTTCATCAGGAGGACTAAATAGAGTAGAATGGACGTTATCAGAGCCTGGAATAGATTTAATGATTTTAGGCCTAGGTGCTAATGACATGCTGAGAGGTATTGAACCCGGCGAAACCAGAAATAATCTAGAAAAAATAATTCAAATTTCATTAAAAAAGAACATTGATATCATTTTAGCTGGAATGATTGCTCCTAATTCGCATGGACCAAAATATAAAAAAAAATTTGATAAAATTTTTTCAGATTTATCTAAAGAATATGAGTTAGAACTTGTTCCTTTTTTACTTGACGGAGTAGCTATGAAACCTGAGCTTAATTTAAGCGATGGTATGCATCCAAATTATAAAGGAGTAATGATTATTAGCAAAAAATTAGAAAAGATAATTTTAAAAAAAAATATAAAAAATTACTAATGACGAAAAAAAAACCTTACCACCATCTTCCTGATGGAACGTTTAGAAATCCTGAAGGCTCACCTCAAAGAGATCCCAATGTAAAGTGGTCTTACAAAATATTTAATAAAGAAAAAAAAAAATTAGATATGACTATAACCGATGGCCATGTTTTAAGTAATGATAAAGTATTAAGAGATTTAGAAAAATTAAAAGATAATGATTATATCGGTTGGATTGGTCACGCAACGTTTATTATTAAATTGGGTAATAATACGATAATTACAGATCCCATTTTTTCTAAAAATGCAGGACCACTTATATTTGGACCTAAAAGATTTACAGATCCAGCTTTAAGATTGAACCAACTACCTAAAATTGATCTATTTTTACTTACTCATAATCATTATGATCATCAAGATATGATGACCATAAGAAGATTTCCTTTCAAAGATGCAAAAGTACTAGTTCCTCTAAATCTTAGTAAATATTTCAAAACTAATGGTTATAATGATATAAATGAAATGGACTGGTATGATGAAATTAAAATTAATGAAAGTTTAAAAATTACATTTCTTCCAGCTGTGCACTGGTCAAAAAGAACCTTAACTGACACTAATAAAACTTTGTGGGGAAATTTTTTGATAGAATACAATAAAAAAAAGATACTATTTGCATGCGATACTGGACTTGGAAATATTTATAAAAATTTAGGCGATAAGTATGGACCGATCGACCTTACAATTATAAATATAGGTGCGTATAATTTTTTTCCAATAATGCCTTACAAAGATAGGTCTATTTATCACACAAATCCCGAAGAGGCTTTAAGTATTGGACGAGAATTGAAAAGTAAAAAAATTTTAGGTATGCATTGGGGAACATTTGTTTTGTCATTAGAACCAATAATGGAACCTCCTTTAAGGTTCAAAGTTAATGCTGAAAAATATGGATTTAAAAAAAAAGATGCGATAATTTTTAGTATTGGACAAATTTCGAAAATGTCTGATATTATAGAATTTTGATATGTTAAATTTTATATTACCTTTTATTGTTCTTATTTTAATTGTTGTATTTATACATGAATACGGTCATTACTATTTTGCAAAAAAATATGGTGTTGGAGTTACCGACTTTTCTATCGGGTTTGGTAAGGAAATTTTTGGCTGGAATGACAAATCAGGCACAAGATGGAAAATATGTTGGATACCTCTTGGGGGTTATGTAAAATTTTTTGGGGATAGGAATGTATACTCTCAAGCTGATCATAAAGAGATCGTGGAAAAGTATAATGAGGAAGAACAAAAAAAATTATTTATCTTAAAACCTCTATATCAAAGAACTTTGATTGTATTTGGTGGTCCTTTAGCAAATTTTCTACTAGCTTTTGTGATATTTTTTTCAATTTATACTTTAATTGGTAAAGATTTTACACCAGCTGTTATCAACGAAGTACAGAAAGATAGTCCAGCTATGGTTGGAGGGTTAAGACAAAATGATATAATACTGGAGATAGATGGTAATAAAGTCGAGAGTATTACGGACGTTTCTAAATTTATTACAATGTCTACAGATGAGATTATCGATTTTAAGATTAAAAGATCTTACGATGAATTAATTTTCAAAGTAAAACCAAACACAGTTTTGGGTGAAGATAATTTAGGCAATAAATTAAATAAAAGAATAGTTGGAATAAAATTAGGAGCCTATAATAATGAAATTAATCACGTTAAATTAGGGCCTGCTCAATCGATTTATCATGCAGTTAATGAAGTTTATTATGTGAGTATTTCCTCTCTCAAATACATTGGTGCAATGATTTCTGGCAAAGCAGACACTTCTCAGCTTGGAGGACCTATAAGAATAGCAAAAATTTCAGGACAGGTTGCTGAATTTGGTATTCTGGCATTTATCAGTATGACAGCATACATTTCAATTAGCCTTGGTCTGGTTAATTTATTTCCAATCCCCATGTTGGATGGGGGACATTTAATGTTTTATGCGTTTGAAAAACTTTTAGGTCGGCCACTATCTCAAAAAACTCAAGAGGGTTTTTTTCGAATCGGATTATTTTTATTAATATCTTTGATGTTTTTTACCACCTTTAATGACCTTAAAGATCTAGGATTATTTAGATAAAAATTTTTTAAAAGTTTAAAAAATACAATAAAATCAACATTTTTTCGATATTTACAACATGTTGTGTATAACTTTTTTATATATACTAAAAAAAGTCTTGATTTATCAACACTTTTGATAACAATAAGAATAATCTAATAAAACCGGAGCTAAAATGAACAAAAAACAACTCATAGTCAAACTTTCAGGGGCATTAAATTTAAGTAAAGCTGATGCCGAAAGAACTTTTGATACAATTACCAATACAATTCTAGATGCCTTAAAAGGTGATGATTCAGTAAAAATTGCTGGTTTTGGTACTTATAAAGTGGCAAAGAGAAAAGCAAGGGTTGGAAGAAATCCAAGAACTGGAGAGCAAATTCAAATTGCTGCATCTCAGAAAGTTAAATTTTTACCTGCGAAAGCCTTAAAAGAAGTATTTAACAAATAATAGTCTATAAACAGCCTTAACAAAATTCACGTTAGGGCTGTTTGTATATGCAAATTCTGCATACCAAATTTACACAATCAGCGTTAGTTATTCATACCCATTAAAATAAAAATACTCTCTTAACAGAAGGGGTCTTTATGACAAAATTAATAAAAAAAGTATGTGTCCCACTTGCAAGTTCGATTTTATTATTGAGCATGAGTGGTACAGCTATGGCAGAAACAACAGTTTCTGCAGAAATAGGTTTTATATTTAATACCCTGCTATTTTTAATGTGTGGATTTCTAGTCTTCTTTATGGCTTGCGGATTTGCAATGTTAGAATCAGGTATGGTTACATCAAAAAGTGTATCTGTTATCTGTGCAAAAAATATAGGTTTAATATCAATTGCTGGAATAATGTTCTGGATGGTAGGCTACAATCTTGCTTATGGTATACCAGAAGGCGGATATATTGGCAGTTTTGTTCCATGGGCTGACGCTAGTGCAGTTGACACTGGTTACGCAGATGGATCGGATTGGTATTTCCAAATGGTATTCTGTGCAACTACAGTTTCTATTGTATCAGGAACTTTGGCTGAAAGAATTAAGCTATGGCCATTCTTTTTGTTCGCGGCAATCTTGTCAGGAATTATTTATCCTATCGTAATGGGTTGGCAGTGGGGTGGAGGCTGGTTAGCTTCTGCTGGATTCTCGGACTTTGCAGGATCAACACTTGTACACTCAACTGGTGGAGCAGCAGCTCTTGCAGGAGCAATTATGTTGGGACCAAGACTTGGTAGATTTACAAAGTCAGGTCAACCAGCACCACTAAAACCTTTTGCTGCATCTTCAATTCCATTGGTAACTGTAGGAGTATTTATTCTATGGTTAGGTTGGTTTGGATTTAACGGTGGTTCTCAGTTAGCTATAGGAACAGCTGATGATGCAATTGCCGTGTCAACGATATTTCTAAATACTTTCTTAGCTGGTGCTGGTGGTGTAATGGCTGCTGCAACTGTCACAAGATTGAACTTTGGAAAAACAGATGTTGTACAAATGTTAAATGGATGTATTGGTGGATTAGTTGCAATTACTGCTGAACCATTGATGCCTTCACCATTAGCTGCAATATTAATTGGTGCAGTTGGTGGTGTAATCGTTGTCTATGGTACTAAACTTCTATTCTCATTAAAAATTGATGACGTTGTAGGAGCAATACCGGCTCACTTATTTGCTGGTATTTGGGGTACTTTAGCTGTGCCGATTACAAATCCAGATACTTCATTTGGAACTCAATTATTAGGCGTGATTTCAATTAACGTTTTTGTTTTCGTAGTAGCTATGATCGTTTGGAGCTTAATGAAAGCAACTATTGGTATTAGATTAAGTAAAGAAGCTGAAACTAAAGGTACTGACGTTACTGAAACAGGTGTGATTGCATACGCAATTCGCGACTAGTTTTAAAATAACAAAAGGGATCCTATAAGGGATCCCTTTAACTCTCTCTTAGTTAGTTAAATATAAAAAGCCCCTACCTCAAGGGGCTTTTTTAATTATTATTTTAAGTGTTCTCAAAACTTCTTTGGCATGATCTTTGACTTTTACGTTGTCCCAAATTTTTAGAATTCTTCCTTTTTTATCAATTAAAAAGGTTGATCTGATTACCCCCATAAATTCTCGACCCATAAATTTTTTTTTACGCCAAACTTTATATTTTTTTAAAGCTTTTTTATCTAGGTCAGATAAAAGATCGAATTTTATTTTATATTTTTTTTTAAATTTATTGTGACTATCAATACTATCTTTTGAAATACCATATACTTCACAATTAAGCTTCCTAAAATGAGGAAGCAATTTATTAAAATCATTAGTTTCTAATGTACAGCCTGGTGTATCATCTTTTGGATAAAAATATATTATTACGAAATTTCCAAATGAATTTTTTGAGTTGTACATTGCACTATTCGTTGAGGATAATTTGATATCAGGCGCTTTAGCTTTTTCTTTAAGCATTTAATTTATTGTCATCCCATAATTTTTTGTAATCAATAAACGGGGATAAACCGTAACTCGAGTTTATATTGGTCATATGTAGGGACAAACTTTTTAGAGGAGATATACAAGTCTCTGCTTGATAAATTTCATTTAAATATTTTTCAAATGGATCGTGCCTGTCTAGACAATTTTGATAAAAATTTTTCCAATATTTATCAATCAATTTTTTTGTGGTTAAAAAAGTACATAAAGTTTTATTTATTGTTCTCCAATGTCTATGACTACCTATAAAGATATTAGTATTTTCATGTTTCATGTAATTATAGGGATAATCAGATGGACACATAAATATATCTTTATTGAGCTGAGATGAAATTCGTTCAAACGATAGTATAATTTCTTTCAACATGGTCTTGGTGTGAAGATAATCATCTTCTATAAAAAAAATTAAATCATCTCCATTATCTTTACCGAATTCAAAACTCTGGAGAAGACTTGCTAAATTTGAAAAAGTTTGTTTCGACTTTTGTTGTTTAATAGCTGGTTTATATTTATCATGATTTAATGAAATTAATTGAATATTGTTCTTTTCTGTAAGATTTTTAATTTTATTTAAATTTTCTATTTTGGAATTATCATCAATTATTACTGTCTTAACTTTAAGTTTTGTCAGTTCATTTTGACAATGATTTATCGATTTAATTAAAGAATTGATCGATCTTATCGAATATTCTATTTTTGGTTCTTCAAATAATCTTTTTTTATTTTGATCCCAAATTTCTATATCTGTATTCATTCTCACAATAATTAATATTGAATCGACTTTTCTTGTAATTTTAACATCACCTAGTGGTAAAACTATTGATTTACTATTAAATTTTGACAGGTCATCATTTAATTCTTTTTCCAATGTAGGAGAAATAAATTTGTTCTGATCAATTATTTCAAAACCAAGTAACTTGGCCAATTTAATGAAAATTTTCTTCATAAGTTTTATAAATTTATGATATAAATGTTTACAATATAATGACTATTAAATCATCTCAAACTCTTGTAGCAGAAGCTTTAGAAAAAATTACAACAATATCATCGGATGAAGCGCATAAAAAATTTAGTGATAAACAATGTAATTTAATAGATATCAGGGATATTAGAGAGTTACAAAAGCAAGGAAGTATTGAAGGAGCAAATCATATACCTAGAGGTATGCTTGAATTTTGGTTAGACCCAGAGAGTGCATATTTCAAAGATGGAAAACTTGATTTAAATAAGGAAATGGTTCTATTCTGCGCTGGAGGCCTAAGATCTGCTTTAGCAGCGAAAACTTTGCAAGACATGGGTTTTGACAATGTATCTCATATTGATGGGGGTTTCGGATCTTTAAAACAAAGTAAGTTTAAAATTACCTAGTTATTTAATTCATCTAAAGCATATTCAAGTCTATCTTGACCCCAAAATAATTTTTGATTTATCACAAAAGTTGGAGCACCAAAAACATCATTCTGAAAAGCGATATTAGTTAAATCTTTAAGTTCGTCTTTTATTTTTTTATCTTTGATACCCATTTCAAAATCTTCTGTCTCAATATCACATTCTATTAATATTTTTTTTATATTTTCCTCTTTCGAGATATCAAAATTATTTTTCCAATAAGCATCAAAACAGACGTCAAAAAATTTATCCTTTTTGTTATGATTAATAAAAAGATATCCTCTCATAAGATATAACGAGTTTATTGGGAATTTTTCATTCCATGTAAAATCAATTTTATTTTTTTCAGCTATTAACATACAATCATTTCTCATATTTTTCATTTTTCTCTCATTAAATGCAGGAGCTGTAATACCTCCTAAGTTATGCAATCCACCAAGAAGAATTGCTTTATAGTTAAATTTATCTCTGTTATTTAAACTAACGATTCTTTTATGAGCTAAGTATGAATAAGGGCTTATGAAATCAAAATAAAAATCTATTTTTTTAATCATATAAACTTATGTTTTTGGCATAAAAAATTCTTATTAACCAATAAACAAATAAACCCAAAGGTCCGATGAGATAAGTTATTAAAAGAGGTATAAATATCAAAAATTTATTTATCATAAACTTTTCTGAGTCTTTTACTATCCATCCACCAGTAAATAGATTGATAGAAATAAAATGTATCCAAAACATTATAAGAAAATTTTTTTCTGAGAATAAATCTGATATATCATCAATACCCATATAAAGATTAAAGTTACTGACAAAATCAAAAGAGTTTAAATATGATTTGTATAAAACAAATATATATGCACCAGTTAAAATTAAAAATGGAAATATAGAAGTCACAAGATATCTACATAAGTGAGATCTTGGAAAAAAAATTAGAGTTAACCAAAAGGGTAGCACCCCGATATTAACCCAATAATAGAGCATATCTATTGTGAAATAATTATAAATTTGTTCGATCATTTTAAAATATATTATATTAAATCTGTGTATGATTCCTATAAGAAATAGAAAAAAACCACTCAAAGTTACAGTTGAGGAGATGAGAAATTTTGCTTTTGCCTATGTCGAAAAATATGCACCATCTAAGCAACAGCTAAAAACTTATTTACTTAAAAAGTACTTGAAAACTTCTGTCCCAAACGTCAGAAAACAGGACGTGACCAATTTGATTGATATTGTTCTTTCAGATTTAGAGAAAAATAAATTTATTAATGATAAATTTTATTCAGATAGTAAAGCAAAAAGTATGATAAAAAAAGGTAGTTCACTTAATAAGATAAGATATTATTTAATAGGTAAAGGAATTAATAATCAATATATAAAAGAAACTGTTGAAAAAATTCAGGACGAAAATTCAGATCAAGATTTTTTTTCAGCAATTAAATTATGCAAAAAGAAAAGAATTGGTCCTGCACGAACTGAGGAAAACAGATCTTTATTTTATAAGAAAGATATATCAATATTAGCTAGAAACGGATTTGATTTTGAAACTTCCAAAAAAGTAATGGAAATTGAAAAAGACGACTATGATAGAATGATAAAATTACTTTAAGCTATCTTTTCTCTTTTTTTCAACTAAATAATTTATCTTGTTTTTGATATAATTTTTAACGAACACAAAAATTAATAATCCAAAAATTGAAACTGAAACAATAATAATTAAAATGATTCTTATCTGTTCGTCCATTACAGAATATTTTTACTTTTTAAAATTAAACTTGGATTTTTGAAATCTTTTTTTCCATAAAAGATCTCTTTTCCATTAAAATCAGTGATACTTCCACCAGAGTGTTTTAAAATTGCATGACCAGCTGCGATGTCCCATTCTGATGCTCTTGGCTCTGCTACATAGCCATCATATTCACCTGCAGCAATTACACAAAATTTAAAAGAACTTTTCATTTTGACATGTTTTTTTACATTTAGCTCTTTGTAGATTTCATTTATTTCTGGTTTTATTTTATTAGAGTATGAAACAAACTTAATTTCATTTTTATCGAAATTTTTAGAATGATTTAGTTTTACTGATTTTTTATTAATTAATTCAAAAGAAAACCCATCTCCATATGAATAAAACATTCTTTTTTTTGCTGGAGCATAAATTAATCCAGCAGCAGGTTTTCTATTAATTATCAATCCTGCATTGATTGTAAATTCATCTAGATTATTAATGTAATCGTGTGTACCATCAATCGGATCAATCAACCAAAAGTTTTCAAGATTATCTCGTAATTTATTTTCTGATGTTTCCTCAGAAACAATAGGAATACTTGGTGTCACTTCTTTAATCTTATTAATCAAAATGTTATTTACCTCAATGTCTCCATTACTAACTGGTGTATTATCAGACTTTACCTCTTTAAACAGACCTTGGTCTCTAAGTTTTAACGACACTTCTCCAGCGTATAAAAAAGTCTGAATTAAATTCTCAACAATTTCTTTAATATTATTTTGATTCATTAATTTTCTTTAATTCAATATTTTTAGAGTTAATCACTTTTTTGCCTACATTTTGAAAATTAACTGTCACCTTATCTTTGATTATTGACTGCACTTGGCCGATTCCCCAACTTTTTTGAGCTGGATTGAAAACTTTGTCACCTGGTTCAAAATCAAAAATCATTTAATTTTATTTATAATAGAAATAAGTATAAATACCATTAAATGAAAGATAATTTAAATTCCATCGGGTTAAAAAAAAACCCCTCAGAAACAACAGTAGTTGTTGCAATGTCAGGAGGAGTAGACTCATCAACGGTTGCTGGAATGATGAAAAAAGAGGGTTATAAAGTTATTGGTATAACGCTAAAGCTTTATGATGACGCTAAAGAGGTTTCAACTTCTAAACAATGTTGCTCGGGTCAAGATATAATGGATGCAAAAAGAGTTGCACAAAAACTAGATATTGATCATAAGATTTTATATTACCAAAACAAATTTAAACAAGGAGTAATTGATAAATTTGTTAATAGTTATTTAAAAGGTGAAACACCTATCCCATGTATACAATGTAACAAAACAGTTAAATTTAATGATCTATTTGAAGTATCAAAAGAGTTGAAAGCAGATGCTTTAATCACTGGTCATTATGTTAAAAGTATTACAAAAA
>CABZBT010000017.1 GCA_902524045.1 uncultured Pelagibacteraceae bacterium
AAAAAAAATTTTATGTTGAAGCAATATTTCTAATTTTGTTAGGATTATTAACTTCTTTGAGTCTTCCACCATTAAATTATTTCATTATAAATTTTTTAACCTTAAGTTTATTTTATACTTTCTTAGTAAAAAAACTTTTAGAAAATAAAAATAAAAAAATTTTCTTTATTTATGGATGGTTGTTTGGATTTGGATATTTTGTTAGTAATTTATATTGGATTTCAATATCATTAACCTTTGACGAAAATTTTAAGTTTCTGATACCCATAACTATTTTACTTATTCCAGGATTTTTAAGTTTATTTTACGGATTGATTTCATATTTATTCATAATTTTAAAACCTAAAAATAACATCAGTTCATTTTTTCTTTTTAGTATTATTTTTGCGATATTAGAATTTTTTAGAGGATCAATTTTAACAGGATTTCCATGGAATTTGATTGCTTATAGTTTCTCCAATCAACTTGAAATTTTAAATATTACATCAGTTATTGGCACTTATAGCTTTAATCTTTTTTGTATCTCACTCTTTACAAGTCCATCTTTAATAATTTTAACAAAGAAAAAAAAAGACGCTGGTGTATTTATTGCTTTCCTAATTATTACAATTTCATTTTATGTTTTTGGTTCCAAAAATTTTGAAAAATTTAATGATGAAAAAACAATTAAACATGAGTTTAAAATAAGAATAATTAGTTCAAATATAAGTATAGACAGGTTTTATAAAGATATTGATCCAATTCGAGGAATAGAAGATTTAATTAATATAAGTTCTCCACCTGAGAATGAAAAAATAATATTTATTTGGCCAGAGGGTATATTGCCAGGTATTTATCAGGAGGAATTAGCACAATATAAACAGATATTTAATGAAGCTTTTAATGAAAATCATCTAGTAATTCTTGGAATTGACAGCAAATCTCGAGAGAACCAAACATTAAAATATTTTAACTCTCTTTCAGTTTTTGATCATGATTTGAATTTAATAAATTCATATAATAAAGTTAATCTAGTTCCTTTTGGTGAGTTTTTACCTTTTGAGAAAATTCTTAAAAAAATTGGAATCAAAACAATTACTAATAATTACCAATCTTATTCTTCAGGCAAAGTGAGAGATGTTATGGAGATAAATCAAAGAAATTTCTACTTAAAAATATTACCCTTAATTTGTTACGAAATTATTTACTCTGGGAAAATTTTTAGTAATAATGATTTTAATTACATAATCAATATTTCAGAAGATGGTTGGTTTGGTAATTCTGTAGGTCCTGAGCAGCATTTTGTCCACAGTATTTACCGAGCTATCGAAAGCGGAAAGTATGTTTTGAGATCATCTAACAATGGAATTGCGGCAATAATTAATCCTTTGGGAGTAATTGAAAAACAAGTTAATTTGAACCAATCAGATTTCATTGACTTTATTGAGTCTAAAAAAATCAAATCGGCAATTTTTTCACGATACGGAAATAAGATTTTTGGATTAATAATTTTATTGTATATTTTTTTAATATTTTCATTTATTAGACTTAAAAATGAGTAATTTAAAAAACTACCTTTTTACGAGCGAGTCAGTCTCAGAAGGTCATCCAGATAAAGTTTCAGATAGAATTTCAGATATGGTTGTTGACAGTTACATTTCTAGAGATCCATATGCAAGAGTAGCTTGTGAAACATTAACAACTACAAATAAAGTTGTGCTTGCTGGTGAAGTAAGGGGACCTGAAATAAAAAATGATGAATTAACAGAAAAAGTAAGAAATTGTATTAAAGACATTGGATATGATCAAGAGGGCTTTACATGGAAAGAGGCTACCAAGATTGAAAGTCATTTGCACTCTCAATCTGTTGATATAGCAATTGGTGTGGATTCATTAGGCAATAAAGATGAAGGAGCAGGAGATCAAGGTATTATGTTTGGTTATGCGTGCAATGAAACAGATGTTTTAATGCCAGCGCCAATTTATTATTCACATAAAATTTTAAAATTAATGGCTGAGGATAGAAAATCTGGAAAATTAGAAAATATTGAACCAGATTCAAAGAGTCAAGTAACCTTTGAATATATTGATGGAAAACCCTCAAAAGTAAAATCAATTGTGATTTCCTCACAACATTCAGATGACGTAAACCAAAATCAAGTAAAAGATTTGTTGAGACCTTATATGCTGAAGTCAATTCCTGACAATTTTTTTAAACATTTCAACGAAGATGAATTTTACGTAAATCCTACTGGTAAATTTGTAATAGGTGGTCCGGATGGAGACTGTGGATTAACTGGAAGAAAAATTATAGTTGATACCTATGGAGGTGCTGCACCTCATGGAGGTGGTGCTTTTTCAGGTAAAGATCCAACTAAAGTTGATAGATCAGCAGCATATGCAGCTAGATATATTGCTAAAAATGTTGTTGGTTCAAAAATTGCTGACAAATGTTTGATTCAACTCTCATATGCAATTGGTGTTTCAAAACCATTATCTATTTATGTAGACTTATTTGATAAAGATTTAGAAAAAAATAAATTTGTTTTAGAAAAAATTAATGATAATTTTGACTTAAGTCCAAGGGGAATAAGAGAAATGTTAAATTTGAATAAACCTATTTATGAAAAAACGTCTGCTTATGGACATTTTGGAAGAATACCTGAAGATGATGGTTCATTTTCTTGGGAAAAAACAGATAAAATAGGTATTTTTTCTAAATAGTTTGAGTTGAATTAAAGAAAAACTTTATTATATTGCAATTACATTATTGAATTCACAAAATGGGCATATGCCCATTTTTTTTTGGAACTAAGAAAAATGTTAAATAAAAGAGCAGATAAACTTGAATTATTAAGGATTGCTGAAGCTGTTGCCTTGGAGAAATCTATAGACAAAGAGCTAATAATTAATTCAATGGAGACAGGTATAGCAAAAGCTGCAAAGTCGAAATTTGGACAAGATAATGAAATTAAAGTTTCGATAAATAGAGACAATGGAGATATACAGATTTTTAGGAAGTTGGTTGTTACTGAAAATCCAGAAAATTCCAATACAGAAATAAATTTAGAGGATGCGATAAATCTTGGTGAAACAAACAAAGAAAAATCTATAGGTGACGAGATTTTACAACCTTTACCAACTTTTGATTTTGGAAGAATAGCAGCCCAAATTGCAAAGCAAGTTATAAATTCTAGTGTCAGAGAAGCTGAGAGAGATAAACAATTTAATGATTATGTAGATAAAAAGGATACTATATTAAGTGGAATTGTAAAAAGATTAGAATTTGGAAATGTGATTGTTGATCTAGGAAGAACAGAGGCAATTATTCAAAAAAATGAGCTTATTCCAAGAGAAATTATAAAAGCAGGTGACAGGATCAAAGCATATTGTTTTGATGTAAGAAGAGAGCAAAGAGGACAGCAAATTTTTTTATCGAGAGCACACCCAAAGTTTATGGAAAAACTTTTTACCCAAGAAGTACCAGAAATATATGATGGTTTGATAGAAATTAAATCTTCTTCAAGAGATCCTGGAAGTAGAGCAAAAATCTGTGTCAAAGCAGTCGACGCCTCTCTTGACCCAGTTGGCGCATGTGTTGGTATGCGAGGTTCAAGAGTTCAAGCAGTAGTAAATGAGCTTCAAGGTGAAAAGATTGATATTGTAAACTGGTCTGAGGACCAAGCCGTATTAGTATCAAACTCACTTTCGCCAGCTGAAGTTTTAAGAGTTAATGTTGATACGGGAAGAAAAAAATTAGATGTGATATTAACCGAAGAAAATTTGAGTAAGGCTATTGGACGAAGAGGTCAAAATGTTAGATTAGCGACAAAACTTCTTAATTACGAGATAAACATCATGACTGACAAAGAGGACTCTGATAGAAGACAACTAGAGTTTAAGGAGAAAACTGAAAATTTTGTTAAAAATCTTGAATTAGATGAAACATTAGGCCAGCTTTTAGTTGCTGAAGGATTTTCAACAATTGATGATATTAAAGATAGTTCTGTTGAAAATTTACTCAAAATTGAAGGTATTGAGGAAGAAACAGCAAAGGCTCTTATTGAGAGAGCAAAAGAATTTCACGAGAAAGACCAAGAAGATATATCTAAAAGAATAAAAGAACTTGGGCTTGACGAGTCTTTGATAAATTTGAAAGGTTTAACTCCAGGCATGCTTGTAACCTTGGGTGAACAAAAGATTTTACGTTTAGAGGATTTTGCAGATTTAGCGTCAGATGAATTGACTGGAGGATACGACGTTATTAAAGGTTCTAAAGTAAAAATAGAAGGATATTTGGAAGATTTTGCATTATCAAAAGAAGAAGCAGACTCATTGATTATGTCTGCAAGAAGTATTGTTTATAAAGATTGAGAGATGAGACATGGAAAACAAAAAAATAAAATTAACTATTTCTGGAAAACCTAAAAAATTAGAAAAAAATTTTGAGATACCAAATTCCTTCAAGAACAAACCAGCTTCAATAGGGAAGTCACAAAATAAATTTGTAAAAAAAAGCACCTTTAATAGGCCTAAAAAACCAATTTTACCTCCCAAAAAGCAAGGAACCACCGGAGATTTTGAAAAAAGAAAACTTGCGGAACAAAGAGCCACTAGGAGATTAAAAGATGAAGCTAGTTTAAAAGATAAAAAAATTAAATTAGGAACTAAAAAAAGAGAGGTAAAATTAACAGTATCAAGAGCATTAAGTGACGAAATTGAAGCACGAGAAAGAAGTTTAGCGTCTGTCAAAAGAGCAAGAGAAAAAGAGAACAAAAATCAAAATAAAGATTTGCGAAAAGAGGATTTAAAACCAATCAAAAGGGATATCAATATCCCAGAAGCTATTACTGTAAGAGAGTTAGCTAATAGAATGGCAGAGCAATCTAGTAATGTAATTAAATATCTTTTTGGCATGGGTGTTTCAGTTACAATTAACCAAACTTTAGCAGCTGATACAGCGGAATTTTTAGTAAAAGAATTCGGTCACAATCCTATTAGAGAAGAAAAAGCGGAAGAAATAATTCAGAAGATTAAAGCATTAAGAACTGAAAACTTAAAAAATAGACCTCCAATAGTTACAGTTATGGGACACGTTGATCATGGCAAAACATCTTTATTAGATGTTTTGAGAAGTACAAACGTAGTTTCAGGAGAGTTTGGAGGAATAACACAACATGTCGGAGCATATCAGATTGAAAGTCAGGGGAGTAAATTGACTTTTATAGATACCCCCGGCCATGCTGCTTTCACTGAAATGAGAGCCAGAGGATCAAAACTAACTGATGTTGTAGTACTAGTAGTTGCAGCAGATGACGGTGTAAAACCCCAAACAATAGAGTCAATTAAACATGCTAAAGCTGCAAATGTGCCAATTGTTGTAGCGATAAACAAATGTGATTTACCTGAGGCTGATCCTCAAAAAATTAAAAACCAATTGTTAGAACATGAGTTAGTTGCAGAGGATTTATCTGGTGATACTTTAATGGTAGAAATTTCAACTAAAACAAAAAAGAATTTAGATAAGCTTGTTGAGTCAATAATTCTTCAAGCAGAAATTTTAGATCTAAAAACGGATTATGATTCAAAAGCCACTGGTATTGTTCTTGAATCGAAAATTGACTCAGGTAAAGGACCTGTTGTAAATATAATTGTAACTACCGGCACACTTAAAAAAGGTGATTTTTTTGTTAGTGGTTTAAAATGGGGAAAAATCAGAGCTATAGTTAATGATAAAGGTGAAAATATAAATGAGGCTTTCCCCTCAACACCAATAGAAATTCTAGGTATCAACGGTGCATCAAAATCTGGAGATGATTTTATTGTGTTTGAAAGTGAGAAAGAAGTGAAAACATTGAGCGAAACAAGAGCTATGGAAAAAAAAGAAAATCAAAATCCTCTTACTTTTGCAACACAAGAATCAGCATTTACCAATAATTTATCAAAAGAGCTAAATTTGATAATTAAATCAGATGTTCATGGTTCATCTGAAGCTATTAAAAGTGCAATAAGTCAAATTAAACATGATGAAGTCAAAGCTAAAATAATTTTAGCAGATATAGGAATAGTGACAGAGACAGATGTTACTTTAGCTAAAGCTTCCAATGCAGTGTTAATAGCGTTTAATGTAAAACCCAGTAAGGAAGCAAAAAAGCTTGCTGAAAATGAAAATATAAAAATTTCTTCATACAATATTATTTATGAAGTTTTAGATTACATTAAAAAGAGAATGTCAGGATTGTTAACTCCAGATGTTGAGGAAAAAGTTATTGGATCAGCACAAATTTTAGAAATTTTTAAAGTATCAGGAGCTGGAAAGGTAGCGGGCTTAAAAATAACTGATGGTGAAATAAATAACACTTCTGATATAAGGATTATTCGGGATGGAATGATTATCCATACAGGAAAAGTCTCAACAATATTTAGAGAAAAAAATCAGGTTAAGCAGGTCAACATTGGACAAGAATGCGGAATAACTGTTAAGGATTATATGGATTTCCAAAAAAACGATATTATAGAAGCATTTAATGTTACATCTACGGAGAGGGCAATTTAATGGCTGACAAGATAGGAAAAACGATAACTCAAAGACAATTAAGGGTTGGTGAAATGATTAAACAATCTTTAAGCATGATTTTTTTGAGAAATGAGGCTAAATTGCCCAATTTAGAAACAAACACTATTACAGTGACAGAGGTTAGAATGAGTCCGGACTTAAAGGTTGCAAAAGCATATGTCCTTCCACTTGGGGGAAAAGACGCAGAAGAAACAATTTATGCTTTGAAAGAATACTCATTTTTAATAAGAAAAATTTTATCACAAAAAGTGGTCATGAAGTTTTTACCAAAATTACTTTTTAGAAAAGACGAGTCTTTTGAATACGCAGAAAAAATAGAAAATTTAATAAAACAAACTAATAAATAGGAAAAAAAAGATATGATTAAAAAGGCACAGGAATTAGCTATGCATGATAAAGATACTGGGTCATCCGAAATACAGATTGCCCTTTTAACAGAAAAAATTGAAAATCTCTCTAAGCATATTAAACAATTTAAAAAGGATAAACATTCATCCGTAGGATTGTTGAGAGCAGTCAATAAAAGAAAAAAATTGTTAGAATACTTAAAAAAAAATAAAATGGATTCTTACAAAAATGTACTGTCGAGATTGAATTTAAGAAAATAAAAGTCAAGATAGATAGAATGGAATGTAACGAAACAAACGAAACGAAATGGAAAAGAAATGTTTAAATTACACAAGAGGGAAATAGTATTAGCGGGAAAGAAAATTAGTTTAGAAACAGGTAAAGTAGCAAGACAAGCAGATGGAGCAATCATCGCAAAATGTGGTGAAACAGTTATTTTAGCAACGGTTGTAGGAGCAAAAAAAGTAAATCCAGAAATGGATTATTTCCCTTTATCAGTTAACTACCAAGAAAAATACTACGCAGGCGGAAAGATCCCAGGCGGATATTTTAAAAGGGAAGCTAGACCAACTGAAAGCGAAACATTAATCTCAAGATTAATTGATAGACCAATCAGACCTTTGTTTCCTAATGAATTTAAAAATGAAGTACAGTTATTACCAACGGTAATTTCTTACGATAAAGAAAACCAACCAGATATTCTAGCAATCAATGCTTCATCAGCAGCGTTAGCTATTTCAGGAATGCCATTCATGGGTCCTGTAGGAGCTTCTAGAGTGGGCTATATTGATGGTAAGTATATTCTTAACCCATCAAATGAAGAGTTAGAAAACTCAATTTTAGATTTAGTTGTAGCTGGTACTAAAGATGCTGTGCTTATGGTTGAGTCTGAAACATCAGGTTTATCTGAAGAAGCAATGTTGGCAGCTGTTAAATTTGGTCATGAGGGATTTGTTCCAGTAATTGAAATGATTGAGGAACTTGCAAAAGATTGCAGAAAGCCTGAGTGGACTGTTGAGAAAAAGGATTTATCTGAAGTTAAACAAAAACTTGAAGAAACTTTTACAGAAGATCTTAAAAAAGCTTTTGCAACAAGAGATAAACAAGATAGATCAAATCAGATTTCAGAAATTACTGATAAAGCTAAAAAGCTTTTTGAGGAAAATGAAAATTATACTGATCTAGATGTTAATTCTCAGCTTAAAAATTTAGAAAAGAAAATTGTTAGAACTGATATTCTTAAAAATAAAAACAGAATTGATGGTAGAGGATTGTCTGATGTAAGACCTATCTCATGTGAGGTTGGTGTTTTACCAAGAACACATGGTTCTGCATTGTTTACCAGAGGGGAAACACAAGCAATTGTTGTAACTACCTTAGGAACATCAGATGATGAACAAAGGATTGAAAGTTTAGATGGTCTTAAAAGAGAGAGATTTATGCTTCACTATAATTTTCCACCTTTTTCAGTCGGCGAAACTGGAAGGATTGGAACTGGTAGACGTGAAATTGGTCATGGTAAACTAGCTTGGAGAGCTATTAACTCCTCATTACCCTCAAAGGAAGCTTTTCCATACACTTTTAGAATAGTGTCAGAGATTACAGAGTCTAACGGTTCTTCTTCAATGGCTACTGTTTGTGGTGCATCTTTAGCATTAATGGATGCGGGTGTTCCGATTAAAGAACCAGTTGCTGGTATTGCAATGGGTTTAATCAAAGAAGGTGACGATTTTAGCATTCTTTCAGATATTTTAGGGGATGAGGATCATTTAGGTGATATGGATTTTAAAGTTGCTGGGACTAAAGATGGAATTACTTCACTGCAAATGGATATCAAAATTACTGGTATCACTTTTGAAATCATGGATAAGGCTTTAAAGCAAGCTAAAGATGGAAGAATTCATATCTTAAGCGAAATGAATAAAGCATTAGGCGAATCTAGAACTGATGTTGGGAAATACACTCCAAAAATGGAACAGGTTACTGTTGATAAAAAAGACATTGCTGCTGTGATTGGAAAGGGTGGAGCAACAATTAGAGAGATTGTTGAAAAATCAGGTGCAAAAGTAGATGTAAATGATGAAGGAGTTGTAACAGTTGCTGCTCCAGATGAAGATTCAAGAAACATTGCTATGCAAATGATCAAAGACATCACTGCAAAAGCTGAAATGAATAAAATCTATTCAGGTAAAGTAATGAAAATTATGGAGTTTGGTGCATTTGTTAATTTTTTAGGAAAACAAGATGGTCTTGTTCATATTTCAGAACTAGCCGATAAAAGAGTTGCCAAAGTTACCGATGTTGTCAAAGAAGGTGACGAAGTGAAAGTTAAAGTCATCGGTTTTGATAGAGGCAAAGTTAAACTTTCTATGAAACAAGCTGCCGAATAAATTTAAAAAGTTATGGAGATATTAATAGTTTTGGTTTGTGTAGTATTTGTCGCTTACTATTTATTCAGACCTACTTCTAAAAAAGAAAAAGATCAATTCAATGATAAAAATAATTGGCGAGGTGGGTTTTAATATAATATTTTAAGTAATATTCTTGGGATCTGGCATACCAACTTTGTTATAACCAGCATCTACATAATGTATTTCACCAGTAACACCATTTGCAAGGTCACTCAGCAGGTACAATGCTGAATTTCCAACATCATGAATGTCCACATTTCTTTTAAGTAAAGAGTGATCTTCATTCCATTTATAAAGGAATTTTGCATCTCCTATAGCAGAGGCAGCCAATGTTTTAATTGGCCCTGCACTTATAGCATTAACCCTCATACCTTTAGTGCCCAAATCTCTAGCTAAATATTTAACACTAGACTCTAATGCTGCTTTACATACACCCATCACATTGTAATTTGGTATAGCTTTATTTGCTTCATAGCTTAAAGTTATTAAACTTCCACCCTCTCTCATTACTTTAGAGGCCTCTTTTGCAACTTCAGTGAATGAAAAGCATGAAATTAACATACTTTTTAAGAAATTTTCTCTAGTTGTATTTAGATACTCTCCAGATAATTCCGATTTATCTGAAAATGCGATGGCATGAACTACAAAGTCAATTTCACCCCATTGAGATTTAATATTTTCAAATAATTTTGTCACATCATCTTTTTTTTCAACATCACAACTAAATGTGACTTTTGAATTTAATTTTTCTGCTAAAGGAATTACTCTTTTTTTAAGTGCGTCTCCTAAATAAGTAAATGCGAGCTCTGCTCCAGCTTGAGCAAGCTTTTGTGAAATACCCCATGCGATAGACCTTTCATTAGCAACTCCCATTACCAATCCTTTTTTACCTTTCATTAAGCTCATGATTGTAACTTCTCAAAAATTAAAGCAGCATTGGTTCCACCAAAACCAAAACTATTAGACATTACTGTATTTAAAGTCACTCCTGTTTCCGTTTTAGCAACTATTGGAAATTTTTTAGCTTCTTCATCCATTTCATTTATATTTGCAGATCCTGTTATGAAATTATTTTTCATCATAATTAAACAATAGATCGCCTCATGAACAGATGCAGCTCCTAATGGATGGCCTGAAAGTGATTTTGTAGAACTAATTTTTGGGATTTTGTCTCCAAAAGTTTCTTTAACAGCATTTAATTCCGTAATATCTCCAACCGGAGTAGAAGTTCCATGGGTATTTATATAATCAATTTTATTTTTAGATGTTGACATAGCCATTTTCATACAACGCATCGCTCCTTCACCTGATGGAGCTACCATATCGTATCCATCAGAAGTTGCCCCATAACCAGTTAATTCTGCATATATTTTAGCCCCTCTCGCTTTGGCATGCTCGTACTCTTCAAGCACAAGTACACCACCACCACCAGCAATCACAAAACCATCTCTCGTTTTATCGTATGCTCTTGACGCAGTTTCTGGAGTATCATTGTATTTAGATGATAATGCTGTCATGGCATCAAACATAGCAGTCATTGCCCAATGAATTTCCTCACTTCCTCCTGCAAAAACAACATCTTGTTTTCCCATTTGAATTAATTCCATTGAGTTTCCAATGCAATGTCCACTTGTTGCACAAGCTGAACTCATTGTGTAGTTTGTACCTTTAATTTTAAATGGAACAGCAAGAGTTGCTGAAGCTGTACTTGCCATTGTTCTTGGAACAATGAATGGTCCCATTAATTTTGGAGTTTTAGCTCTAGTTTTATCTGCTGCTAAGATTACATTTTCTATTGATGGACCACCTGATCCCATTACAATTCCTGTTTTAAAGTTACTAACCTCACTTTCTTCTAATCCAGAATCTTGTATTGCCTCTTTCATAGCTATATAATTGTAAGCTGATCCAGATCCCATAAATCTAATTGTTTTTCTGTCTATATAATCCTCTAATTTAATTTTTGGTTTGCCATGAACATGGCTTTTTAGATTATGTTCCTTATATTCTTCAGCATAAGAAATTCCTGGTTTAGATTTTAACAAAGATTGATGAACTTCCTCTTGATTGTTACCCAAGCAAGAAACTACACCCAAACCAGTGATCATAACTCTTCTCATTATTTAAATAATCCTACTTTTAAATTGTCTGCCGAGTATATTTTTTTTTCATCAGCAAGCAGTACTCCATTTGCAAGACCAACAGTTGTACCACTAGGCGACATGATTTTTTTCATATCTATTTCATATCTTACATTTTTAACAGTTTGTAAAACCTCTCCTGTAAATTTAACAGTGCCAACTCCTAAAGCTCTTCCTTTGCCAGGATTTCCTTGCCAACCGAGGAAAAAACCCACTAACTGCCACATTGCATCTAAACCAAGACATCCTGGCATAACAGGGTCTTTTTTAAAATGACAATTAAAAAACCATAAATCATTTTTAATATCTAATTCTGCCTTGAGAGAGCCTTTCTTAAAAGCTCCTTTATCGTCATTAATATCTGTAATTCTATCAAACATAAGCATTGGTGGAAGTGGCAATTTTGCGTTACCTGGACCAAATAGTTTGCCCTCACCACAATTTATTAGCTCATCATATGAGTAAGAGTTTTTTTTCATAAACTGAGTACACTTATTTACTTGATTTTGGCATTTTATAATATAATTATAATACTAGTTTAGAACAATAATAACTAACAATACGCTTAAATAGTGAAATATATAGATAAATTAAGAAATTCTGGATTACGACCCACTAAACAAAGACTTCAAATTTGTGAAGTGCTCTTTAATGTTGAAAAAACATTCCACTTTACAATAAATGAGTTAGAGCAAAAGATTAAAGACAAGACAGATAATAAGATTTCCCTAGCGACAGTATATAATACAGTCCATGCTTTTGAAAAAAAAGGCTATTTAAAACAGATACCTATAAATTCAAATCAGACTTATTTTGACACTAATGTTACAGATCATCATCATTTTTATGATCTTAATGACCAAAAACTGATTGATTTAGAAAATTCAGATGTGGGGCCTATAAACATAAAAAAAAAAATTAATGGAAAAAAAATCAAATCTGTTGAAGTTCTAGTAAAACTTGAAGATTAAGTTTTCAATCAATTTAGCGTCATTATTAACCAATTGACACTTATTTAGAACCATTATAAACTACCCATATTCAATAAATTATAAATAAAATATGAGTACTGAAAATTTTAAAAATAAGTCTTTTAAATCTAGTGAACTGAGCAAATGTCCTTTCACAGGCGCTGGTACGCCTGCAAAATTTTCTGCAGGAAGAGGCCAAACAGTTAGAGACTTTTGGCCAAATAGTTTAAATCTTAAAATTCTTAGTCAGCACTCTAATCTTTCTAACCCTATGGATAAGAAATTTAGTTATGCTAAAGAATTTAAAAAACTTAATTACAAGGCCTTAAAAAAAGATTTAAAAAAGTTGATGACAAATTCACAGGATTGGTGGCCAGCTGATTATGGTCATTACGGCCCTTTGTTTATTAGATTAGCTTGGCATGCAGCAGGAACTTACAGAACCGGCGATGGAAGGGGTGGTGCTGGAACAGGAAATCAAAGATTTGCACCTCTTAACTCTTGGCCAGATAACGTAAATTTAGATAAAGCAAGATTACTTTTGTGGCCTATCAAGAAAAAATATGGTAGCAAAATTTCATGGGCTGATCTTTTTATATTAGTTGGAAACGTAGCTTTAGACTCAATGGGTTTTAAAACTTTTGGCTTTGGAGCAGGCAGAACTGATATCTGGGAGCCAGAAGATGATATTTACTGGGGTTCAGAAAAAGAAATGTTGGGTGTAGAACGATACAGTGGAACTAGAGATTTAGAACAGCCGTTGGGAGCTTCACACATGGGTTTGATTTATGTTAATCCTCAAGGTCCAGACGCAAATCCAGATCCAAGACTTGCAGCACACGATATTAGAGAAACATTCGGAAGAATGGCTATGAATGATTATGAAACAGCAGCACTAGTAGCTGGAGGACACACTTTTGGAAAATCTCATGGTGCAGCATCTGAGTCATACAAAGGTCCTGACCCTGAGGCCTCAAGACTTCAAGATCAATCCACAGGATGGAATAGTGGATATAAATCTGGAAAAGGAGTAGATGCAATAAGCAGTGGTATTGAGGGTGCTTGGACGCAAAATCCTATTAAATGGGACATGGGATATTTAGATTGTTTATACGGCCATGATTGGGAACTAACAAAAAGTCCTGCGGGCGCTCATCAATGGACACCAAAAAAAAATGGTCAAAAAATTAAAATGGTTCCAGATGCACATCAAAAAGGTGTGCTTCATCCACCAATGATGCAAACAACAGATATATCTATGAAGGTTGATCCAAGTTATGGACCAATTACAAAGCATTTTCATCAAAACCCTAATGAGTTTCATGATGCATTTGCCAGAGCTTGGTTTAAATTAACTCATAGAGATATGGGTCCTAGAGTTTGTTACCTTGGCAGTGATGTTCCAAAAGAAAAACTAATTTGGCAAGATCCAATTGATAAACCAAAATACAAGCTTAAACCAAAAGATATAAAAGATTTAAAAAACATAATTTCTAAATCAAAAATATCAATTTCAGATCTAGTCTCCACAGCTTGGGCATCAGCGTCAACATTTAGAGGATCAGATAAAAGAGGTGGTGCAAATGGCGCAAGAATAATGCTAGAACCTCAAAAAAATTGGATAGTCAACAATCCAAAGAAATTATCAATAGTAATTAAGGCTTTAGATAAAGTTAAAAGCAAATTTGATAACAAAAATAAAAGTGTATCAATGGCGGATTTAATTGTCTTAGCAGGTAGTGTTGGCATCGAAATGGCCGCAAAAAAAGCTGGCTTCAAAGTTAATGTTCCGTTTTCAGGTGGTAGAGGAGATGCCAGACAAGATCAAACTGATGTTAATTCTTTTGGCCTTCTTGAGCCCCAAGCCGATGGTTTTAGAAATTATCTTAATGGGAAAGCATCAAATGTCTCTGCTGAGGAAAAATTAGTTGATAAGGCTCAATTAATGGGTCTAACTGC
>CABZBT010000018.1 GCA_902524045.1 uncultured Pelagibacteraceae bacterium
TGCCATTTATCCTCTACTAACTTAAAATTATATCGATCCACAATTATTGAATTATTTAATCGCTATTTTTTATTATCTTTTTTGTTGCCACCGTGTTCCATATCACCCATTATATAAGGATTTTCTTTTCTTCGTTTTTTAAGTAACTTTTTTTCATATATTGTAGCTTTTTTAAGTATACTCAAATTAAGATCTGCAACCAAATCACCATTACTTTTACTAACAGAACAACCAGTCGAATTTTGAGAGCATTTTTTTATATATAAATTTATATCTAACGCATCAGACCTGATTTCATTTGTTAAAAATCTTACAGAAATTTTTACTGACTCGTTTGGTGAATTATTTTCGCTATACCAGTCTGTAATAACAATGCCGCCACTATAATTAGCTGAGGCAAGTGGCATAAAATCTAATGTTTCAAGAGTAGCTTGCCATAGAGGATTAGAGCTTGCAAACTCATAATTTGTTCCACTATTATTGCCTCCAAAAACTCTAAAGCCCTTTCCCTCTTCAATATTTCTTTTTACTCTTTCTCTAGGATCTGCTGGAAAATCTTTTGCACTCACTTTTTTTGGCTTAAGGGCTTTACACCCTGCCTGAGTAAATAGTACTATAATTGCAAAAAAAATTAGAATGTATCGCGTGGAAATCATATCAAATAAACCTAGCTATTTATTAGCATAAAATTAGATGTTTAAAATTAGAATAAATCTCTTCTCAAAAAACATTGATTTTATGGGAAAAAAGTGATGCATAAATACAACACAAAGGTAAATTATTGCCTTAAATACTAATATTTTCTAAGAATTAAGAGTTTTTTTGTTAGAAATACCATGTTTATAATTAATTATAAAATAATAAAGGAGTAAATTTATGAACAAACTAACAAAAGTAGGTTTGACTGCGTTAGCTACATCATTAGTTTCTTCAGCTTCATTTGCTGGTGAACTAAGTGTATCAGGTAGTGCAGCATTATCTTACTCAGGTGTCAGTAATACGTCTGGTGCTAATCCATGGGCTATGGGTGACAGTGTCAAATTTAATGGTGGCGGAGACCTGGACAATGGTATGACTGTTAGCGTTTACTACGAATTAGATGGTGGTACTTATGATGACTACAATCTAAAAGTTGGTATGGGCGACATGGGAACAGTATCGTTCTCAGGTGCATCAAGCAGCGGAAGCGGTGTTGATAAACTAAAAGATATCGTACCTAATGCATACACACCGGTTTATGAAGTAACAGATGCTACGGACAGTGGTTTAATTGATGCTTCAACAAACACTCAAACTGGTCAGTGGGGATATGACGTAACTGTTGGTAGCTTAGAGTTATCAGCATCTTACAACCCAAAACCAGGATCAGCAACAGCTCCAGAGACAGCTGAAAGTGGTTACGCAGTAATCTACAGTGGCTTAATGGACGGTTTAGAGTTAAGCGGTGCTATATTCGATGATGGTGATACAGCAGAAAACGATACTATTGGTATTAAATATACTATGGGTTCAGTAACTGCAGCTTATCAAATCACAAACGTTGATTATGAGTCAACATCTTCAACAGACGAAGATGCTACTCACTATGGTGTATCAGTTGCGATCAATGAAGATTTCTCAGTATCAGCTGGTAGACAAGAAATTGAGTTTGATGGTGCAGCGGATGATGAAGTTAACACTGGATTGATGGCCTCATATACTATGGGTTCAATCGCTATCGGTGGTGGCTTTAACAGCGTTTCGTCAGTGGGTGGTTCAGCAACAGCTGAAGACATCGACGCGTCGATCTTAAATATTGCATTCTCATTCTAATCATTTGGTTAGGTGAATTTTTAAAAAGGCCCCTAATTTAGGGGCCTTTTTTTTATTCAAAAAAAGAAATACCCGCAAAACCGTAAGGACTTATTAATTTAAGTTTTTTGATATTTTTGGAACTAATTCCGCCAAGCGATATATCTTTCATACTTGTAAAATTTTTAAGATTTAAATATCTATAAATATTTAGTTGCTTATTACCCTTATCTTTAAATAGTGGTGATAAAAAAATCTCACTAACATTTTGGAGTTCTTTAATTTTAATCTCTCTTAAATTATGTGCAGATCCTATAATTTTAAATTTTTTTTGATACCAAGCTGATTTATGTGCTAAGTTTTTATTAGTGGATGAAATATATAGTCCATCTGCATTTATTTTATTAGCTAATTTGAAGTCATTACTAATATAAAATTTTCTATTATTTATTTTACAAAAATCACGTAATTCAACTAAAGTCTTAAACAATGTTGCTTTATCTTTATTTCTCCAAATAAAAGATATATTTTTATCTAAATTAATAAGATGGGAATAGTCAAATTTATCTATAAAATAATATTGTTTTAAATTTTTAATATGCATCATACACAAAGTAATTTAATTGAAATTCAAAAGAAAATTAAGAATAAAATTGAGGACCTAAGCCTGTCTATCTCTAACCCTAATATTATTGCTGTATCAAAGACTTTTACTGAAGAGGATATAATTCCATTATTAGATTACGGACATAACGATTTTGGCGAAAACAAAGTGCAAGAGGCTAAAAAAAAATGGGTTCAATTAAAAAGAAATTTTAAAAATGTAAAATTGCACATGTTAGGTAAATTACAAACAAATAAAGTAAAACATGCAGTTGAAATTTTTGACTACATACATTCCTTAGATAATCTTAAACTTGCTAGTAAACTGGCTGATGAAATAAAGAAAAAGAATAAAGATATAAAGATTTTCATTCAAGTTAATCTTGGTGGTGAAAAACAAAAATCAGGAATCGAGCCAGCTGAAATTTCATCTTTTTACAAAAGTTGTTTGTCTCTTAATTTAAACATTGTTGGAACTATGTGTATCCCCCCTGACAACCAAGACCCTAAGCTTTTTTTTAAAGAGTTATCAATTTTAAATCAAAAGCTAGACCTCGCCGAAGTAAGTATGGGTATGACAAACGATTACTTGGACGCCTTAGAATATAATGCAACTTTTTTAAGAATTGGCAGTGGCATTTTTGGAAAAAGGACTAGTTAATTTTTATTTTTGTTTTTTTGCTGATTAATTTACATAAAATTAAAAAATCTTTTTTTTGTAAAGCTATACAACCCTTTGTAGGTAAATAATTTTTCGTTAAATGTAAAAATATGGCGCTACCTTTATTTTTTTTTATTTTTTTATAATTATATTTTATTAAAATTAGGTAATCATATTTACTATCCTTACGAAAAAGTTTTTCATAACCTATGTTTAAATTTTTGTTAATTTTAATAATTTTATTATAATATTTACTTTTGGAGTCATCACACCAACCCATGTTTTTTTTTATTACTATTTTTTTTACCTTTGAGTCTGGTTTTGGAACTCTGTCTGCTCTATAGTATATATTTCCTAAATCGAATAAACCTTTTGGAGTTGTTTCATCACCTTCCTTTTTTTCTTTGTTAAAACCTTTTTTTCCAATAGAGCATTTAAATTTAAAGTCATCAAACAAAAGTGTTTCTTTATTTTTTATAATAATTGTCATAGTTTAGAATATGTGTTCAAAAATTTTAATTATTCATGAATATAAAATCCTTTTTGAAATATTAGACGAAATTAAGGAAATTTTAAATTTTAAAATTATAAAATCTGATAAAAATGACTATAAGAATATTAAATTTGACCCTAAGGTTAATTATTTAACTATATCAAAAAAAAAAATAGAAAACATAAACAATGATTTAATTTTAAAAGATATACCAACTAGTTTAGAAAAACTTCTTGAAACTATAAATATTAATTTTTTAAAAAACAAATTTAGTAATCAGTCCAATGTAATTATTGGAAAATATAATTTAGATCTAAATTCAAGAAAAATAATTTTTAAAGGCAAATCTTTAGACCTAACCGAGAGAGAAACTAGTTTAATAATATTTATTAATGAAAAAGTGAATGTTACTGTAAAAGATCTCCAGAAGAATGTCTGGGATTATTCCCCAAACCTAGAGACTCACACTGTTGAAACCCATATCTATAGATTGAGAAAAAAAATGAGAGATTTTTTTGGTGATGATAATTTTATTTTGAATACTAATAATGGTTACTCAATTAACTGATAAACTATATTCTTGCGCCTATCTTCTGAATAATTTTTGCAGATAATTCAGTGCCTTTTGTTAATGAATCTTTAATTTGAAAATTGTTTATTATACCATGTAAATACCCTGCAGCAAATAAATCTCCAGCTCCCGTCAGATCTTTGATATTCAAATTTTGTTGAGCTTTAATTTCTTCGACTTTGTCTTTATTGATAGAGACTGCACCTTTATCACCCCTTGTAATAATAATATTTTTTTTTATTTCTTTTGAAAAAGAAATAACCTCACTAAACGTTTTGGCATTAATCAACGACATAATTTCCTTTTCATTTGCAAAAACAATATCTAATTTGCTTTTTACTAATTCTAAAAAATGAGTCTTGTGTCTTTCAACACAAAATAAGTCAGATAGAGACATAGCAACTTTTTTTGAGTTTGTGATTGCTTTATCAAAGGCTTTTTTAGGATTTCCTTCATCCCACAAATAACCCTCTAAGAAAACAATTTCAGCATTTTTAATATCTTTTTCTTTCACATCATTATGATCAATTTTCCCTGCAATACCAAGAAATGTACACATTGTTCTTTCAGAGTCTGGTGTAATTAAAATTAAGCATGACCCAGTTGGAATTTTCTCTTCTTTTTTTTTATATAGAAATTCTACTTTTTCTTTTTTTAAACCATCTTCATATTTCTGGCCAAGCTCGTCTTGACTTATTTTTCCAATAAATCCAACTTTATCTCCAAGATGAGATAAACCTACTATTGAGTTGGCAACAGATCCACCCGATATAGTTTCTTCAATTTTTAATGAAGAAAGTAATTTTGTAAATTCCAATTCATCCACTAATTTCATTGTGCCTTTTGTAAGAAAGTGCTGTTTTAAAAATTCATCTGATACTTTACAAAGTACATCAACTATAGCATTTCCAATACCTAAGATTTTCATTATGGTTTTTTTGCAATAAATGGTTTTTTCCTATTAGGATAGCAAGAAGTACAAATTTTACAACTTAATCCATAACAATCCCTAGCTTTACAAAATTCTCTTCCATAATAAATTATTTGTAAGTGCAATTTATTCCAATATTTTTTTGGGAATAATCTTTTAAGATCGGTTTCTGTTTGTATTACATTTTTTCCATTAGTTAATCCCCATCTCTGAGCCAGTCTATGAATATGAGTGTCTATTGGAAAAGCTGGATGACCAAAACCCTGAGACATCACTACACTTGCTGTTTTATGCCCTACTCCTGGTAATTTTTCCAATTCCTCAAAAGTTTTTGGTACTTTGCCATCATATTTATTTACTAATATTTTTGATAAATTATATATACTTTTTGCTTTAATTCTGAAAATACCAATTTTTTTAATTAATGTTTCAATTTTTTTTCTCCCTAACTTTATAAAATGATCAGGCTTATAATATTTAGGATAAATATTTTTAGTCACATTATTTACATTCACATCTGTGCATTGAGCAGAGAGTAGAACAGAAATTAGTAATGTAAAAACATTTCTACTCTTAAGTGGAACTTTGATATTGGGATAAGTTTTATTAAGTGTCTTTAATATTAACTTCGCTCTTTGGGTCTCATTCATTTTTTGAAATTCATCAAATCTCTCATAGAATATAAGCCAGGTTTTTTCTTAATTAACCAACTTGCAGCGGTAAGAGCACCTTCTGAATATAGTGTTCTATCAAATGCTTCATGATTAAGTTTAATTATTTCCTTACCACTAGAAAACTGAACCTCATGTTCACCAATAATTTTTCCTCTTCTAATTGAATTGAAATTTATTTTTTTACCGTAGGGAAAATTTTTCTTATTTAAATATTTTTTACCTGTAATTTTATAAAAATTCTTATTTTTTCCTTTTGCAATTCCTTGACCTAACATCATAGCTGTCCCTGATGGATAATCTATCTTAAATTTATGATGTGCTTCAAAAATCTTGCTTTGAAAGTTATTATCTAGAGATCTTGATGCAATCTCAGTTAAATACATTAAAAGATTAATCCCAAGACTCATGTTGCCAGCTTTTAAAATTGGAATTTTTTTGGAAACTTTTCTAATAAAACTCTCCTCTCTTTTGGAAAACCCGGTAGTGCCAATTACTATTCTTTTTTTTTGCTTCAAAGCGATTTTAAGCACTTCAATTGTACATTTTGGAATTGTAAAATCTATTATAACATCACTTTTTTTAAAAGCTTCTATGCTATTCAGTTTTAAAGAAACACCAGATATTTTTTTTCTTTGAATTCTGTTTTCTGTAAGACTGTTGATTTTAAATCTTTTGTCTTTTTTTACAGATTTAATTAGTTGTTGTCCCATTCTACCCAGACATCCTGTAATAGCTAAATTTATCTTAGGTTTCATATTTAAAAAACTTTAAGTCTTTATGATAATATTCATTCATTTTATTAATCATATTTTCATCTAGATTTTTTTTCCAATCATTTTCTGGTCCTTGATAAAAAAATTTTATTTTTCTGTTATCTTTCAGCGAAAATACATTTTCACCAAATTTTCCCTGATTTTCAATGTTTTGGAGACTTTTAAAATCTGTTGAGTCCACTGCGTTAGTTAATTTTTTTTGATTTATCTTATCATTTAATCTTACAAGACTATTCACAAAAACTATTAGTTCTCTAAAAGTTTCAAGTGGTTTATTTATCATATCCTCATATCTGATTATCAGTTTTGGAAAGGACCTACTTTTTATCCATGATTGATAATTAATCCTCCAAGAATTGACGATATTCGTTTTTGCATAGTTTTTTAAATGTGGATAATCTTCTAGTACTTTATTTTCATCTTGCATAAATTTTAATGCTTCATCATAAGACTCTAGATCATTGTGATTCTTCACTGATGTTATCACATTCCTAGGATCTCTAATTATATAAATTGCTCCTAATGTATATTTTGGTATAGCAAAATCGTTTCCAAAGGCTGTTATTAGGGAGTTATGTGTTTTGAGAAATTTTGCCTCTTTTTTTTCATAAATATTTTTTTGTGAGGATTCCCAATGTTTGTGGATTTCACCTTGTTTAACAGTATCTTTAAAAAATTGTTTATTTGGATAGTCTTCTATTAAATTTAATTTATTAATATCAAAAACCCCCTTTTCGCAAAAATAATATGCTGTTAAAAAGGATCTTACCCAGGTATTTCCACTTTTTGGGTAAGAGGCAATCCAGATGATCATATATATTTATTAAACTAGGTATTAATTATTTCAACTTAAATATTAATTTCTGGTATTTATTTTAATAACTTAATTTTTCCAAAAATCTTTCGCTTTTTGAAAAAATTTTTTGATACCTGGGTTAGATTTTTCATTTTCTATTTCCCTAAATTTTTCTAAAAGATTTCTTTGCTCTTTATTTAAATATATTGGTACTTCTGTTTTTATCTCCACATACAGATCTCCAAAATCGCCTCTACGCATAAAAGGCATACCTTTACCTTTCAATCTGAACTGTTTACCGTCTTGAGTTCCCTCAGGTATTTTAATTTTTGCTTTTTTACCATCTATTGTTGGTATCTCTATTGTTGCGCCTAATGCAGCATCAGTTATAGAAATTGGAAACTCAAAAAACAAATTCACTTCAGATCTTTTAAATAACTCGTGAGATTTTACATTAATAAATAAATACAAATCTCCGCTAGCGCCTCCCCTTGTTCCTGCTTCACCTTTTCCAGCAAGCCTTATTCTTGTTCCATCATCCACTCCTTTAGGGATAGACACTGCTATTTTTTTTGAAGCCCGGGTATTCCCTTGACCGTTGCAATCTGAACATGGATCTGTTATTTCTTCACCATTACCTGCGCATTGAGGACATGTTTGTTGAACTGTGAAAAAACCTTGGTTAGACCTTACTCTTCCATTTCCTCCACAATAAGAACATCGACTAGGACTAGATCCTGGTTTAGATCCATTTCCTTTACAAGAATTACATTTTTCAGAAGTTGAGAATTGTATATTTTGTTTTTTACCTTCGTACGCCTCTTCTAAAGAAATTGATAAATCGTACCTTAAGTCTGAACCTCTATTGTTTGAACTTCTATTTCTTGAGCTTCTTCCACCTCCAAAATCACCAAAAAAATCCTCAAAAATATCTGAGAAATCTGCGCCACTAAATCCTCCAAAACCACCTTGGCCTCCACCACTATTTTCAAAAGCAGCATGGCCAAAATTATCATAATTTTCTTTTTTAGACTTATCTGAAAGAACCCCATATGCTTCGCTGGCTTCTTTGAATTTATCTTCTGCACTCTTATTGTTTGGATTTTTATCAGGGTGATATTTTACAGCCAGTTTTCTGTAAGCAGACTTTAATTCCTCTGGGGATGCGTTTTTATTGACTCCGAGGACTTCATAATAATCTCTTTTAGCCATTTAAATACCCCGGTGAGATAAATGTATGTTAAGCGCTTTTCTCTTTATTTTCGTCTTTTACTTCTTCAAAATCAGCATCAACAACATTATCCTCTTTTTTTCCTTTGTCATCATTTCCATCATCCTTGGTAGAATCAGGTTTTTTATTTTGTTGCGATTTGTATATTGCTTCTCCAAGTTTCATTGAAGCCTGTACTAAAGTTTCAGTTTTTTTCTTAATATCATCAGTATTTTCACTTTTTAAAGATTCTTTCAATTGGCTTGAAGCTTCTTCAATTGCTTTCTTTTCAGCATCAGAAACTTTCGACCCATGTTCTTTAAGATTTTTTTCAGTCGAATGAATTAGCGTATCCGCTTGGTTTCTAACATCTACAGACTCTCTTTTTTTCTTATCACTTTCTTTATTAGCTTCAGCTTCTTTTACCATTTTTTCTATTTCTTCGTCGCTTAATCCTCCAGAAGCTTGGATTTGAATTTTTTGCTCTTTTCCAGTGCCTTTATCTTTTGCTGATACATTTACAATTCCATTTGCATCAATATCGAAAGTAACCTCAATTTGAGGAACACCTCTTGGCGCAGGAGCAATACCTACTAATTCAAAATTACCTAAAATTTTGTTATCAGTTGCCATTTCTCTCTCACCCTGAAGCACTCTTATAGATACAGCAGGTTGATTGTCCTCAGCTGTGGAGAAAACCTGGCTTTTCTTAGTTGGTATTGTAGTATTTTTTTCTATTAATTTTGTGGACACACCACCCAAAGTTTCTATACCTAAAGATAATGGAGTTACATCTAAAAGTAATACATCTTTTACATCACCTTGAAGTACTCCTGCTTGAATAGCGGCACCCATAGCAACAACCTCATCAGGGTTGACGCTTTTGTTTGGCTCTTTACCAAAAAAGTTTTTCACTTCCTCTATTACTTTGGGCATTCTGGTCATTCCTCCGACCATTACAATTTCATCGATTTCACTTGCAGAAACACCAGCATCTTTTAAAGCTGTTTTACATGGGGGAATTGTTTTGGCTATGAGATCTTCAACCAATGCCTCAAGCTTAGCTCTTGTTAGTTTCAAATTTATATGTTTAGGGCCAGTTTTGTCAGCAGTTATAAATGGCAAGTTAATATCTGTCTGTTCAGCAGACGACAATTCAATTTTTGCTTTTTCTGCTGCTTCTTTTAATCTCTGAAGAGCAAGTTTATCAGACTTCAAATCTATACCGTTATCTTTTTTAAATTCTGTAATCAGATATTCTACTATTGAATTATCAAAGTCCTCTCCACCTAAGAATGTGTCTCCATTAGTGGATTTAACCTCAAACACTCCGTCGCCAAGCTCTAATATTGACACATCAAATGTTCCACCACCTAAATCATAAACTGCAATTTTTTTATTTTGTTTTTTATCCAAACCATAAGCTAACGATGCGGCAGTGGGTTCATTAATAATTCTTAAAACTTCCAGACCTGCAATTTTTCCTGCATCCTTTGTCGCTTGTCTTTGTGCGTCATTAAAATAAGCAGGAACAGTAATTACTGCTTTAGTAACTGCTTGACCTAAATATTTTTCGGCTGTTTCTTTCATCTTTTGTAAAATAAAAGCTGAAATTTGAGATGGTGAATATTTTTCGCCTTTAGACTCTATCCAAGCGTCACCTTTTTCAGAATTAACAATTTTAAATGGAGCAGCCTCGATATCTTTTTTAACAGTTGGATCGTCAAAATTTCTCCCTATAAGTCTCTTCACAGCAAAAATTGTATTTTCAGGATTTGTAACAGCTTGTCTTTTAGCAGGTTGACCAATTAATTTCTCTTTTTCATCTGTAAAAGCAACTACAGATGGAGTAGTTCTAGCACCTTCTGCATTTTCCAATACCTTTGCTTGACTACCCTCCATGATAGCTACACAAGAATTTGTTGTTCCTAAATCTATTCCAATAATTTTACTCATAATTTTTAGTTACTATTGTCATATATGTGTTAATTTTAATTCTACAAGTTATTCTAAGCATTATTTATCTTGTAAATTCTCTTTATTTTCCTGCTTTTTAGACGTTTCTTTTTTAGTTTTTTTAGATACTCCAACCAAAGAAGGTCTCAATAAACGATCTTTAATTGTGAAGCCTTTTTGGATCTCTTGGATGATTGTCCCCGAATCTTTCGTGTCGTCTTCGATTTCCATCATCGCTTGATGATAATTTGGATCAAGTTTTTTATTTAAACTATCTATCTGTTTAATATTATTTTTACTAAAGATAGATATCAAATCTTTGTAGATTATATCAAAATGTTCTAAAGTTTTTTTTAAAGCGTCAGTTTCTTTTAATTTTTCATCATTTTCTAAAATATTTTTGGACCTTTCTAAATTATCAATTAAACTTAAGGCTTCTTTTGCAAAAGAAAAACCTCCATACTCAAAAGCATCTTCTCTTTCTTTCTCAAATCTTCTTCGTTGGTTTTCCATTTCAGCAAACGATCTTGTCAATTTGTCTTCAAGCTCCTTTATTTTATCTTCAGGTGATAAATCTTTGATATCTTCCTCTATTGTATTTTTGTCATTTTCAGATTGGCTATCTTTTTTTTCAACTGGACTCTGAGTTTGATCAGTTTCCATACTTTTTTCTGATGTATTTGGATTTTCTTGGGGATTTTGATCTTGTTCTTTTTCCATTAAATCATATATGGTAAGAAAATCCCAAATTTCTAGATGTTAAAAAAAAAAATTAAAACTTTATTAATTGGCACAAATAACAAAGGTAAACTTAAAGAAATAAGGGATTTATTACCCAAATCAATTAAAAACTACTCCACGGCTAAATTTAAACTTAAAAGTCCAGTTGAAAATGGAAATTCCTTTAAAGAAAACTCATTATTAAAAGCCAGGTATTTTTCAAAAAAAACAAATTTAATCTGCTTAGCTGACGACTCTGGTTTAGAGATTGATTGCCTCAACAAAAAACCTGGAATTTTTTCTGCAAGATGGGGTGGTCCCAAAGGAGACTTTAATAAGGCTATCAAAAAAGTATTTAGAGAATTATTTAAAAAAGATAAAAATTGGAAAAAGAAAAAAATTAAAGCAAGATTTGTATGTGCGCTCTCAATATGTTATTTGGATAAAATCATTGTAAGCGTATCCGGGGAAATTGAGGGAACAATTTCAACTTATCCAAAAGGAAGAAACGGTTTTGGATATGATCCAATTTTTATTCCAAAAAATAAAAAAAAAACTTTTGGAGAAATGAAGCCTTCTAATAAATATAAAATCGATCACAGATCAATTGCGTTTAAAAAAATCAAAAAATTTCTTTAAGCTTCCCATCACTTATTTTGTAAAAATTTAGTTGGTGATTAATTTTATTATCTTTAATTTCGAAAACACCCATTTTTCCTTTGAAAGAATTTTTAATTTTAAAAGATTTACTTATTTCCTGCGGACTATTCTTTAACGAAAGATAATAAATTAACCCAACCAAATCATAACTTAGCAAAGCTAAATGGTTTGGTTTAAAATTAAATTTTTTTGAAAATTTAGAAATAAAATCATCGTAATTTTTTTTATTTATAGATGGATAATAAATTGGTTGAGTATTTATTTCTTTTAATAAACTTTCATCAAACCATTGATTTAAAGTTATAATATATTTTTCTTTTGGAGAAACGTCTGTGTATAATAGTGATGTTATAACGCTTTTTAAACTTTCATCAAAGTCTGCTATTATAACTGAGTCAAATTTTAAACTACCAAGGGTGTATCTTTTTTTTAAGTTTTCTATTTTTCTCTCCTTATTTGGTTCGTCTGAATTTTCAACTCTTAATATTTCGTCTAGTAGGTTCTGTTTTCTTACTTCATAGTTTGTTATTTTTTCAATTTGTTTTGTAAGCTTTGTTGGCTCAATATTATAATCATATTTTTTAAAAAACTTTAGTTTTGAATCTTTGATCCCTTTTTTTATCTCATTGTCATAATTTAAATTAGGGATTAAAATAATTGTTTTTTTAATATCATTTAATTTTAAAAAATTTTTAATAGTATTTAATTGTGAAGTTGAGTTTATTCCACTACTTATTATATTTCTTGGTAAATCTAAAGTTTTGTTAGTTAATGATAAGAAAGTAATATTCTCAATTTCTTGAAGATGTAATAAATTTTTATAGAAAACAGGTCCTATTACTAATGTGATCCCTAACCTCTCTAACTCTAAGGCTGAACGTAAAGCAATGTTAGGATCTGATCCTGTATCTTTTGGATATATTTCAATTTGATCGTCATTTATGTCTATTAGAGCCATTCTAATAGAACTTATAATTTGTTTACCTAAAGCAGAATCTTTTCCGGACAGAGGTGCCAAAACTCCAATTTTTATTTTTGTGTTTTCTGAAAACAAAGCAGTAGTTTTAAATAGAAAAAATGTAAAACAAAGAATTTTAAAAAAAATATTCATTTAATGATTACTATAATTTTAGTATTGTATAATTATGGCTATAAATCCTTTATCTCACAATAAAGAAATCAAAAAGGGGCTATATTTAGTACCAACCCCAATAGGTAATTTAGGAGATATCACTTATAGAGCAATAGAAATCTTAAAAAAATCAGATTTAATTCTTTGTGAAGATACACGTGTTTCAATAAAATTATTAGAAAAATTCGACATCAAGTCGAAACTAATCTCAAATCACAAATTTAATGAAAAACAAAATTTACCTAAAATCATAGATAATCTTAAAAATGGTCAAATCATTTCACTTATTTCTGATGCTGGTACACCCGGTATTTCAGACCCAGGAGCTATACTAGTAAAAGAATGTGTTAAAGAAAAAATAAATATAACACCATTACCCGGCGCATCTGCCGTAAATACATCTTTATCAGCAAGCGGTTTTTCAGAAAAATATTTTTTTTACGGATTTTTTCCGTCAAAACTTAAGGATATTAAAAATGACTTGAGATCTTTATCAAAACTCGACTCTTGCATTATCTTTTTTATTTCTTCGAAAAAATTTAATAAAGCTATTCCAAGAATAAAAGAAAACTTCTCAGATAGAATGATTTTAATTTGTAGAGAAATGACAAAATATTATGAGGAATATTTGAGATACAATGTTAAAGATTTAAAAATTTTTGATGAAAATCTCAAAGGTGAATTAACTATTGTTTTATCAGAAAAAAAAAGAGTTAAAAAAGCTTCACTTTTGTTGAGTGAATCAGATAAAAACGACATTAAGAAGATGATTAAAAAAATTAAGTATAAAAGAAATAACAAATTTTATTTCTCGAAATAATGATATTCCAAAAAAAGAGATATATAACTACTGTCTAAAGATTAAAAATGAAATTTAAAATTTTAATATTATTATTTATCGGCTTATTTTTGAAAGGATGCGTTGGAGTTTCCTCAAAAGGAATTTTTGGGACAGGTGTTTCGGTTGCTTTAGATCCCAGATCTTTAGGTACTCAAATTGACGACTCGATTATGCAAAAAAATCTATCTGCGAGAATTATCATGTTAGATAAAAAATATTTTATATCGATTAAATCTAAAGTTTTAGATGGAAGAGTCTTTTTGACTGGAAAAGTAGATAATCCTGAGGAAAAACTTAAAATTACAAAACTTGCTTGGGAAACAGAGGGTACTAGATCAGTTAGAAATGATATTAAAATTAAGGAAAAATTCAATTTTCAACAATCTGCTAAAGACATTTTAATTACATCACAATTGAGGACTGCTTTAATTATAAATAAACAAGTAAA
>CABZBT010000019.1 GCA_902524045.1 uncultured Pelagibacteraceae bacterium
GAGTAAAGCCGCGCCAGCAGGTGAGATGAAGGTTGTACTCGGACCTGGGTGGCCAGCGATATTAATTCATGAGGCTGTTGGTCATGGCTTAGAGGGAGATTTTAATAGAAAGAAAACTTCAGCATTTCATAATCTAATGGGCCAAAAAGTTGCAAGTGAGGGAGTTACAATTATTGATGATGGTACCATTGATAAAAGAAGAGGTAGTCTTACAATTGATGATGAGGGAACACCAACAGAAAAAACCGTTTTAATTGAAAATGGAATTTTAAAAAATTTTATGCAAGACAGACTTAACGCACGTTTGATGAAAACAAGATCTACTGGTAGTGGAAGAAGAGAAAACTATAGACATATAGTTCTACCAAGAATGAGAAATACGATGATGCTAAGTGGTAAGCAGACCCAAGAAGAAATGATTAAAGCTGTCGATAAAGGTATTTTTGCAGTTAGTTTTGGTGGTGGACAAGTTGATATTACATCTGGAAAATTTGTATTTAATTGTACAGAAGCTTATGAAATTGTTGATGGTAAAATTGGATCACCAATTAAAGGTGCAACGTTAATCGGTGATGGTCCTTCAATTTTAAAAGAAGTTTCCATGGTTGGGAATGATATGATGATGGATCCTGGTATTGGGACATGTGGTAAAGCTGGACAAGGTGTACCTGTAGGTGTCGCACAGCCATCAATATTAATCGATAAGATGACTGTAGGTGGTACGAAACTTTAAATGGTTAAAGATCAAGAATTTTTAAGGAAAAAAGGATCATTTTGTTTAGATTTAGCGAAAAAATTAGGTGCGACAGACTCAAGTGTAATTGTAAAAAATTCAGTTTCTGAAACTGTTAATTTTAGAAATAAAAATTTGGATGAAGCTAACAGGTCAGATGATCTAGGTATAAGTATTACTACTTACATTGGTAAAAAAAAATCATCAATTTCTTCATCTAATTTGCTCAAAGATAATTTGAATATTTTGATCGAAAAATGTGTTGAAACTACAAAAAATACTCCTGAGGATGAATTTAATTCTTTACCAGACAGAGATTTATTGGCAAAAGAAGTTAGAGATTTAGATCTCTATGATGATAGTCATATAGCGAATGATCAAAAAATAGATTATTTGAAAAAATTAGAGGCTGCTGCTTCCCAAGATGAAAAAATTGTCAATACTGAATCTAGTTTTACTCAAAATAAATCGAATTTTGTTTTAGCTAATAGCAAAGGTTTTTGTGATGGTTACAAAACATCTTCATTTACAGCATCAAGTGTAACAGTTGCAAAAGATCAGAAAAGTATGGAAAGAGATTACGAATATTCTAGTAAATGTTTTCTTAAAGACCTAGATGATGCAGATGAAATAGGCAATCTTGCTGCTAATCAAACTATTAGAAAATTAAGTCCAAAAAAAATTGGGAGTGAGAAAATTGCCATAATTTTCGATAAAAGAATAGCAAAGGGAATACTAAGCACTTTTGCAAGCGCTATTTCTTCATCAGCGATATCAAGAGGAACTTCTTTTTTAAAGGATAAAGTTAATCAAAAAATATTCTCAGATAAAATTAATGTATTTGACAAACCTGATATGCTCAAAGGCTTAGGCTCAAGAAATTTTGATAGTGAGGGGGTAAAGACCGACACACTTAAACTGGTGAGTCAAGGAATTTTGAAACATTATCTGATTGATACTTACAATGGAAAAAAATTAAATCTTAAGTCTAATGGAAGATGTGGAGGAACAAGTAATCTTTATTTTGAAAATGGAAATATTAGTTTTAAAGATCTATTGAATTCAAATTCAAAAAGTCTCTATATTACAGAAACCATAGGTCATGGTAGCAACGTTGTAACCGGAGACTATTCAGTAGGAGCAACTGGGTTTTTAGTAGAAAATGGAGAGTTAAAGTATCCAATAAATGAAATAACAATAGCAGGTAATTTTAAAGATATGTTTCAAAATATTACCTTAGCGAATGACTTGGAGTTCAAATATGCAACTAATTCACCAACCATGCTGATAGAGGGAATGGTTGTTGCTGGTAAATGAGTGAATTTTGTATAATTGGTTCTGGAATTTCTGGAGCCACAATTGCAAATCTTCTTAATAAAGAATACTCAGTAATTCTGTTCGACAAAGCAAGAGGTCCTGGAGGTCGTGCATCTTTTAAAAGAATAAAAGGTAAAACAGGTTTTGATCATGGTACTCAATATATTTCACCAAAAACTGTGGAATTTAAAAAATTTACTAAAGACTTAATAAAAAAAAGAATTTTAAAGGTATGGAGGGGCAAACATGTTTTTCTTAATTCAAAAAAAAAAGAGGATAAAAAACATCTAAAAATTATTGGTAAAAATGGGAATAATGATATTAGCAAATATTTACTAAAGAAAATTAATTGCAATTATCAGAGTGAATTAAAAAAAATCTATTATAAAAATAAACACTGGTATTTGTTATTTGATGATGGAAAATTGAGATCTTTTAAAAACCTAATTTTGACTTGTCCTTTTCCACAATTAAAAAAACTCTCTAATAAATTCATAAATAGTTCTTTTTTAAGTAAATCTATAAAAATGGATGCAAATATTACCACTATGATTGCTATAAAAAAGAGTAAGAAATCAAATAGTAGCTATCTTTTTGAAGATCCAGTTCTTGGTTGGGCTGGAAATGAAAATTCCAAAAAAAGATTTAAATCAAAGTATGATTTATGGACCCTTCAAAGTACATTTAAATGGGCTAATAAAAATATTAAACAAAATAGGGATAATAAAAATAAGAATTCAAAGACTATGATTGATAAATTCTTTAAACTTTCAAATATAAAAAAAACAAAAATTAAATACTCTTTCAACCATGGTTGGAGGTATTCCTCTAATTCAAAACCGTGTAGAATCAAAAGTTATTGGGATCCAAAGAAAAAGTTAGGTGTTTGTGCTGACTGGTTAGTAGGACCTAGATTAGAGTCTGGATGGATAAGTGCAAATGATTTATTTCAAAAAATCTCAAGGTAAATTAATCAAAATTTCTTAATTTATATTCCCAGTTCCCCATTCTTGAATAGGATACTTTTAATATTATTAAATTTTCAGGATCATACCAAATATCAAAATCTAATCTCTTGTCTTTCGGTATACTCATGTCTTTAGATTTTAGGGTAAAATGATCAACATCATAAATTTTTCCATAAAGCTCTATTTTTTCTTTACCTAAAAAAGTTACTACCTGATCCTTAATACTTCCAGAAATAGGACTTATTTGGGAAGTTGCTTGTAAAACTTTGTGATTCCACCAATTTCCAATCACATTATCAGTTGAAGCCTCTCCATTATATGAAGAGCCTTTGATATTAAATTTTTTATTTTTTTGATCAAATGTTAAATTTACAAATTTTATTTTATCATTTTGTAAGGTTTTAGAGTTATAAGAAACTAATTGATTTTTGATATATTTTTCTTCACTATAGCCTTCAACTTGGAAAATTGTTGCTCCTAAAAGCTTCACTATAAACTTAATTTGATTTGTAATAATAGTTTCTACCCCATTCCTGTTAAAAAAATAATGATTATAACCAATAAGATCACCATTTCTATAAATCTCCATCTCAATTTTCTTGTATTTAATGTAATGTCCAATATGAGCAATTGAATTTGAGGGATAAATTAAGAGAAATAAAATGACTATAATTTTTTTCATTTAACAACTAGTTTAATAGACTTTATTAACAATAGAAATAGTTTATTACAATGTTTTTAAAAATTAAGAAAATACCCAGAGTAAATTGGAGTTCCAGTAAATCTTATAATTTTAAACCAAAATTTTCTACATTCTTTTTTTTATGTTTTGGTCTGATGTTATTTGGTTTTGGAGAGGGTTTATTAATTGTATCTTTTACAGGTGCTTCTCCATGGAGTGTTTTAGCGCAAGGTATTTCATTAAATGTTAACTTAAGTATTGGAACAATAACATTTTTAATTAGTGTTGCAGTTTTAATTCTATGGATACCGCTTGGTCAAAAACCTGGAATGGGAACAATATTGAATGCAATCATAATAGCATTAATGATTGATCTTTGTATAAAATTTGTTCCAACTCCATCTAACTACCTATATCAATTAATTTTAGCAATAATTTCAGTGATTATGGTCGGCATTGGTGGAGGTATTTATTTAGTATCTAATCTTGGGGCAGGACCAAGAGATGGCTTGATGATTGGTCTACAAAAAAAAACAAACTTACCAGTTGCTGCTGTAAGAGCATTTTTAGAGATTTCAGTTGTAAGTATTGGATGGTATTTAGGTGGAACTGTAGGAGTGGGAACTTTATTGTTTGCTTTTGGAATTGGTCCTTGTGTTGCTTTAGGTTTATTTTTAGTTGATAAAATTTTCGATTAGGCTGCAGCGCCTGATTTTTCACTTCTTTTTCTTTCATGTGGATCAAGAATTGCTTTTCTTAATCTACAAGATTCTGGGGTGATTTCTAAAGCCTCATCGGTATTTAACATACTTAATTGTTCTGCAATAGACATTTTTCTTACCGGTGTAAGAACAACATTTTCATCTGTGCCTTGTGTCCTCATATTAGTTAATTTTTTACCCTTCATGACATTAATAATCATATCACCCGGTTTGGGAGATAAGCCAACAATCATACCTGGATAAACTGGATCATTATGAGTTACAAACATCTCACCTCTAGCCTGCAGGTTAAATATTGCAAATGCAACTGCTTTTCCTTGTTCCATAGATATTAAAGCACCATTTCTTCTTCCTTCCATTTCTCCTTCAAAAGGACCGTATCCGTGAAATATTCTATTTATTACACCATTACCTTTTGTGAGGGTAAGAAATCTACTTGTGTAACCCATCAAACCTCTTGTAGGTGCATGGAAAATTAATCGTTTTTTATCTTTACCGGTGTCTTTTAATTCTATTAATTTCCCTTTTCTTCTATTCATCGAGTCAATTATCTTAGATGAGTATTCTTCATCAAGATCCATAGTAATTTCTTCAAGGGGCTCAAGTTTTTCACCTTTATCATTTTTTTTATATAAAACTTTTGGGGGACTCACAGTCATCTCAAAACCTTCTCTTCTCATTTGTGTAAGTAAAATTTCTAACATTAATTCACCCCTACCACTTACTACAAAAGAATCATTTCTGTCGTCTTCTGAAAAAGTAATTCCAACATTATTTTGTGCTTCTTGAATTAATCTATCTCTTATTTGTGTGCTAGTAAGTTTTTTCCCTTCTGTACCCGCTAGAGGAGAGGTATTAACTGTAATTTTAATAGACATTGTTGGAGGGTCAATAGGAGTTGCAGCAATAGGTTTGTTGACTTCGAGATCACAAATTGTATCAGCAACATTTGCTTTTTCTAAACCAGCAACTATTACTATATCACCTGCCTCTCCAACTTCAATTGGAACTTTTTTTGTACCTTCGTATCTAAAAATTTTTGTAAGTTTTCCCTCATCAATTTTCTCACCTTTAAGGTTTATTGCCTTAATAGCCTGATTAGCTTTAGCGGTACCTTGTGTAATTCTACCAACTAAGCTTCTTCCTAAAAAATTGTCTGCATAAAGCAGTGTTGACAACATTGCAAAAGGTTTTGATTTATCAAATTCAGCTGGTTTCACGTGATCAATAATTTTATCTAACAAAGGGTTTAGATTTTCTCTTGGACCATCCACCTCTTTATCAGCCCATCCAGATCTTCCACTTGCATATAAAACAGGAAAATCTAATTGTTCCTCATTAGCATCCAAACTTACAAATAAATCAAAAGTTTGATCTAAAACTTCGTTAGCTCTTTGATCTGATTTATCTAATTTATTTATAACAACAATTGGTTTTAAACCTTGTTTAAGTGCTTTAGATAATACGAATTTTGTTTGAGGCATAACTCCTTCAGCAGAGTCAATTAAGAGTAAGGCACCATCTGCCATACTTAAAACTCTCTCAACTTCTGCAGCAAAATCTCTGTGACCTGGTGTATCAATAATATTTATTCTAGAATCTTTCCAATTAATAGATGCAGGTTTCGCTAGTATTGTTATTCCTCTCTCTTTCTCAAGTTCACCAGAGTCCATTAATCTTTCATCAACAACTTCATTCTCTCTAAATGAACCACTTTGCTTCATAAGATTATCAATTAATGTAGTTTTGCCATGGTCTACGTGTGCAATAATGGTGATGTTTCTAATTTCTTTATTCATAAATCCTGGCTCTTATACATTAAAAATTTTCTTTGAAAACTTTAAAAAAGCTAAGTAAATAAAAGTATTTTGTGCAAAATATGACGTTATTTCGTTTTTTTTGCTTTATCTCTTTTTAACTTTCTTTTTTCTTTAAGAGTAAATTTAGGTTCTTTTTTTAGACTTGAGTCTTTGAGTGATTTTCCACTGTATCTTTTTGACATAGAATTAATTTAATATTTCCAAAAAAAAAGGCCATCAAAAGATGGCCTTTAATTATTTTGTTTGAGCTTGGGTTACATTCCCATTCCACCCATTCCTCCCATGCCGCCCATACCGCCCATACCTCCAGGCATTCCAGCAGGGGCTGCATCTTTTTCCTCCGGTTTATCAGCTATCATAGCTTCAGTCGTTACTAATAATCCTGAAATAGATGCTGCATCTTGCAAAGCAGTTCTAACTACTTTTACGGGATCAATAATACCTTTAGCAAACATGTCACAATATTCCTCATTCTGTGCATCATAACCGTGTGTCTTCTTATTTTGCTCTAACAGTTTACCAACAACTACAGAACCATCTACACCAGCATTTTTTGTAATTTGTCTAATAGGAGCTTCTAATGCTTTTTTGACCAAGTCAACACCGGCTTTCTGATCTTCACCTTTAGTTTTTACTTTTTCAAGTTCTTGTGCAGCATATAATAAAGCACAACCGCCACCAGTCACAATACCTTCCTCAACAGCCGCTCTTGTTGCATTTAAAGCATCCTCAACTCTATCTTTTCTTTCTTTGACTTCGACCTCAGTTGCGCCACCAACTTTTATAACAGCAACTCCCCCAGCTAATTTCGCTAATCTCTCTTGAAGTTTTTCTTTGTCATAGTCTGAGGTTGTTTCATCGATTTGTTGTTTAATTGATGAACATCTAGCTTCAATATCTGATTTTTTACCAGAACCATTTACAATTGTACTATTATCTTTATCAACTTTAATTTTTTTACAAGATCCTAGGTCTTCAAGCTTTACATTTTCAAGTTTAATTCCTAAGTCCTCAGAAATAACTGAACCGCCAGTAAGAATTGCTATATCCTCAAGCATTGCTTTTCTTCTATCTCCAAATCCTGGTGCTTTTACAGCTACAACTTTTAATCCACCTCTTAACTTGTTCACGACCAGTGTAGCTAATGCCTCACCCTCAACGTCCTCAGAAATAATCATTAATGGTCTCCCAGCTTGTACAACTGCTTCTAAAAGAGGAACCATTGGTTGTAAGTTAGTTAATTTCTTTTCGTGTAATAGAATAAAGGGATTCTCTAGTTCAGTTGTCATTTTGTCACTATTTGTAATAAAGTATGGAGATAGATAACCTCTATCAAACTGCATACCCTCAACGACATCAAGTTCAGTCTCAATTCCTTTGTTCTCCTCAACAGTTATAACACCTTCGTTTCCAACTTTCTGCATCGCTTTAGAAATCATTGAACCAATTTCTTTATCGCCGTTTGAAGAAATTGTTCCAACTTGAGCAATCTCATCACTGTCTTTTACTTTTTTTGCAGAGGATACAAGATTTTGTTTAACAACATCTACTGCCGCATCTATACCTCTTTTTACATCCATAGGGTTCATGCCTGCAGTCACATATTTTACACCTTCTCTTACAATAGCTTGTGCAAGAATAGTTGCTGTAGTCGTTCCATCACCTGCTTCATCATTAGTTTTGCTAGCAACCTCTTTCACCATTTGAGCACCCATGTTTTCAAATTTATCTTCAAGATCAATCTCTTTAGCAACAGAAACACCGTCTTTTGTTATTCTTGGAGCACCATAGGACTTATCCATCACAACGTTTCTACCTTTCGGTCCGAGGGTAACCCTAACAGTATCAGCCAATATATTAACACCTCTGATCATTGCTGCTCTTGCTTCTGCATCAAACTTTACAACTTTTGCCATCTTATTTTCTCCTTTAAATTAAATTACTTACTTGAAATACCCATAATGTCAGACTCTTTCATGATACTATATTCTTTACCATCAATTTTAACCTCAGTACCTGACCATTTGCCAAATAAAACTTTATCTCCAACCTTCACATCCATTGGAATTATTTTCCCGTCATCTGTTTTCGCACCACCACCTACAGCAACTACTTTACCTTCCTGAGGTTTCTCCTGTGCTGTATCAGGTATAATTATTCCACCAGCAGTTTTTTCACTACCATCTAAAACTTCAATTAAAACTCTATCATGTAATGGTCTAAATTTCATAAATTCTCCTTATTAATATGATCTTCATATAGAGATTGGCATTACTATTTCAAGATATAGTTAAAAATAAGTTTGTTAAAAAATGTGGGAATTTGAGGGTTTTATGGTTTATAGATTATTTTTATGACTAAAAATTTAGATAAAGAGGGTTTAAGCTCCATAGTAGACAATTATCAATTGTTTTATGTGGATTTGTGGGGGGTAATTCACAACGGTATTTCTTTACATGATAACGCTATAGAGGCTCTCAAAGAAATTACAAAAAAAGGAAAAGACTACATATTACTTACAAATGCGCCAAGACCTAATTACGCAGTTAAATCATTTTTAGAAAAGCTAGGCATGGAAAAAGAAATTAGAGATCATGTTTTTAGTTCTGGCGAGGCGGCTTTGGTTTATTTAAAAACCAAACTATCAAACAAAAGTTTTTTTCATATTGGAGCTGCAAGAGATTTTGATTTATTCAGAGATTTTGAAAATATGAAATTAGATCAAATTAATGAATCTGATTATATATTATGCACTGGATTGTTTGATGAATATCATGATGACTTAAAATACTACAAAAATTTATTTGAAAAAAATATTAAAAAAAAAATGATTTGTACTAATCCTGATTTAATCGTAGACAGAGGAGGCACAAGAGAATTTTGTGCTGGCTCTGTTGCAATGATATTTGAAAAAATGGGGGGCGAAGTTGTTTATTTTGGAAAACCTTATCCAGAAGTTTATAATCAATCAACGAATAACAGTAATAAAAGAGTTCTTGCTATAGGCGATAATTTAAATACAGATATTAAGGGCGCAAATCTTTTAAATTATGATTCTTTAATAATTTCAAATGGTGTTCACAAAAATGAAATTAAAGAGAAAGGTATTGAAAAAGTTGCGAAATCATATGAAGCGATATGTAATTATATTCAATCAGAGTTAAAATGGTGAAATCTACTAAAATATATAAAAATTTTAATATTAATTTCTATCATAAAAATTCAATTATTCTAATTGGTAATTTTGATGGAATTCACAAAGGTCATCAAAAATTATTTTCGTTAGCGAGAAAATATAAAAAAAAATACTCTACAAAAATTGGAGTTCTAACTTTTGAGCCTATGCCTAAGATGTTTTTTAATAAGAAGTTAAAAAATTTTAGGATATCAAGTTTAAAACAAAAAATTGAAAATCTCAAAAATCTTAATGTTGACTTTATAATTACCAAAAAATTTGACAAGAAATTTTCAAAAATTAAGTCTGTCAATTTTATAAAAGAGATCTTGGGAAAAAAATTAAAACCAAAATTCATTTTTGTAAGCAATAATTTTAGATTTGGTAATAAAAGAGAGGGTAATGTTAGAGAATTGATTAAATTTCAAAAACTATATGGTTATGAAGTAATAAAGCCTCAACCATTATTAACTAATAAAAAAGTGGCGTCTTCTTCTTTAATAAGAAATTTTTTGCAAAAAGGACAACTCGAAAAAGCCAACAGAATTTTAAATAGAAATTGGTCCATTTATGGAAAAGTCCAAAAAGGAAAACAACTAGGAAAAAAAATTGGGTTTCCAACTGCAAATATAGATATCAAAGATTATATTTTGGCCTGTCCAGGGGTGTATGCTGTTAGAGCGAAAAAATTAAATAAAAAAAATTATATGAAAGGGATTGCAAATTTAGGCTATCGACCAACATTTAAAGGAAAAAAAATATTGTTAGAAGTTCATTTGTTTAATTTTTCTGGAAATCTTTATAATAATTACTTAACAGTAGAATTTAAAAAATTTATAAGAGAAGAAAAAAAATTTAAAAATGCAAACCAACTTAGAAAACAAATTAAAATTGATTTATTAAAAGCAAAAAAATAAAATGGGCAAATCACAAATCAATCTTCCCAAAACAGCTTTTTCGATGAAGGCAAATTTGCCAACAAGAGAACCTGAAATTTTAAATCTTTGGAAAAGTATTAATCTTTATGATGAACTAAGAAAATCTAGAGAAGGAGAGGAAAAATTTGTTCTTCATGATGGACCACCCTATGCGAATGGCAACATACACATGGGCACAGCTTTAAATAAGATTTTAAAAGATATAATTGTTAGATTTCACCAAATGGATGGTAAAGATTCTGTCTACGTTCCAGGATGGGACTGTCATGGATTACCAATTGAATGGAAAATTGAGGAGCAATATAAAAAAAACAGAAAAAACAAAAATGAGGTTCCAATAGTTGAATTTAGAAAAGAGTGTAGGGCCTTTGCAGAAAAATGGATAGACGTTCACAAAGATCAATTTAAAAGGTTAGGAGTGGTAGGAGATTGGGATAATTACTACTCTACAATGAGCTTTGACGCTGAAGCTCAAATAGTTAGAGAATTGGGAAAGTTTTTAAAAGAAGGAAGTTTGTATAGAGGGTTCAAACCTGTTTTATGGTCTACTGTTGAAAAAACAGCTTTAGCTGATGCAGAAGTTGAATATCGAGATCATAAGTCGGATACCATATATGCATCTTTTCCGGTAAAATCATCAAATATTAAAGATTTAAATGATAGTGAAATAGTAATTTGGACAACTACCCCATGGACAATTCCAGCTAATAAAGCTTTAGCTTATAATCAAAGTTTAGATTATTTATTAATTGAAATAAATGACGAAGGAGACTTTAAAGATAAAAAAATTGTCATCGCAGATGCATTACTAGACACTGTCATAAAAAACTCCAAAATCCAAAGCTTCAAAAGATTAAAAAATTTTAAGGGTAAAGATTTGAAAGGAACAATTTGCAATCATCCTTTTTTTAGACTTGGTTACGAACATGATATACCCATGCTGGAGGCACGCTTTGTTACTACAGAACAAGGTACTGGAATAGTTCATTGTGCACCAAGTCACGGTCCTGATGATTTTAATTTATGTATGAATAATGGAATTAAAGCGATTGAAACGGTTGATGGTGATGGACGATATACCAAAAATGTAGAACTTTTTGAGGGAATACATATTTTTAAATCAAATTCTATTGTGATTGAAAAATTAAAAGATCAAAAAAAATTATTATCCAATGGAGAACTTATTCACTCTTACCCTCACTCGTGGAGGTCTAAAGCGCCGTTAGTTCACAGAGCAACTCCTCAGTGGTTTATTTCTATGGACAGCCACAAACTTAGAAATAAAGCTTTAAAAGCCATTGATGAAACAACCTTTTATCCGAGCAAGGGAAAAGAAAGATTAAGATCGATGATTGAAACACGACCTGATTGGTGTGTTTCCAGACAAAGAGTTTGGGGGGTTCCGTTACCTATTTTTATTAATAAGAAAACTAATAAAATTTTAGTCGATGATGAAGTTTTTGAAAATATTGCAAAAATCTACGAAAAAGAAGGATCAGATTGTTGGTTTTCTGATGATCCACAAAAATTTCTTGGAGGAAAGTATAGAGCTGAAGAATTTGAAAAGCTAAGTGATATTGTGGAGGTGTGGTTTGATAGTGGATCAACACATTCATTTGTATTGGAAAAGAGAAAAGATTTAAAATGGCCCGCATCTATGTATTTAGAGGGTTCCGATCAACATAGAGGTTGGTTTCATTCATCACTTCTAGAGTCTTGTGGAACAAGAGATCGAGCACCTTTCGAATCTATTCTTTCCCACGGCTTTGTAGTTGATGGCAAGGGATTAAAAATGTCAAAATCTTTGGGAAATGTGATTGCTCCTGAAGATATTCTTAAAAAATATGGAGCTGATATACTTAGAATTTGGGTTGCTTCCTCTAATTATGCTGAGGATCTCCGGATAGACTATTCGATATTAGATCAACATGCTGATTCTTACAGAAAAATAAGGAATACATTTAGATATTTACTTGGAAATCTTAATGATAAATTTGAACAAATAGATTTAGAATCAATAAATATTGAGAAATTACCTGAATTGGAACAGTTTATGCTTCATAAAATTTATAATTTAAATTCTAAATTTAATAAGTACTTCAAAAATTATGATTTTCATAATTTATATAAAGAATTATTAAACTTTTGTACTTTAGATTTATCAGCTTTTTATTTTGATATAAGAAAAGATACTTTATATTGTGACCCAGTAAATTCTGAAAAAAGGAAATCTACTCTTATACTATTAAATGTAATTTTAAATTCTTTATTAAGATGGTTTGCGCCAATCTTATCTTTTACAACTGAGGAAATTTATCAACTTATTTCAAAGAATAAAAAAAGTATTCATCTTGAAAAATTTTTAAATTTCCCCAAAAAATTTGATAATTCTCACCTAAATTCTAAATGGGAAGAATTAATCAAAATAAGAGATATTTGTAATCTTAGTATTGAGCAAAAAAGAGCAAGTAAGGATATTGGTTCGAGTTTAGAGGCGGCATTAATTATAAAATTAAGTAATGAGAACCAGAAATTTTTAAGAAATATTGATCTATCAGAACTTTGTATAACTTCTTCTGTCAAAATTGAGAATATTAATACTAATGAAATAATAGTAGAAACAATAAAAGCATCAGGTGAAAAATGTCCAATATGTTGGAAAATTAAAAGCACACCATGTGAGAGACACAATTGTAAATAAAATGTCTAAAAAATATCTAGCAGACTTTTTTATAATTTTTTTAATATTTTTAATTGATCGATCAAGTAAACTATTGATTATTAATTCTCCAGAAACTTATGCACATTATGGTCTTAGTGTTACATCTTTTTTAAACTTTAATTTGATTTGGAATGAAGGCATTGCTTTTGGCTTATTTTCATTTGATGAGAAATTATATTATAATTTTCTAACAATTTTTATCATTTTAATTACAATTATAATTATTTGGTTAATGTATAAATCTAATGGATTTGAAAGATTTAGCTTTATGATGATTGTAGGGGGTTCTTTAGGAAATATTTATGACAGAGTTTTTTATTCTGCAGTACCTGATTTTATCGATATACATGTAAATAATTTTCATTGGTTTATATTTAACGTTGCTGATATATTTATTACTTTAGGTGTTATATGTTTAATCAGTATTGAAATTTTTAGCAAAAAAAGACTTAAAAATGAAAACAATTAAGAACATTTTTATAATTTTAATATTGGGTTTATTCCCTATCTCTTGCGCAGGCGGACTAGATGGATTTAAGGTTAAGAAAAAATCTACATCAGGAGATGAGTTTTTGATAGAAAAAAAGGATCCTTTAGTCTTACCTCCTGATTATTCAAAATTGCCAAATCCAGATGAAGAAATTGATAATTCTGAGGAAGATGAAACACAAATTGAAATAGTTTTTAAAAACGATAATTCAAAAAATGAGAACAAAAGTTCTGATACGTC
>CABZBT010000020.1 GCA_902524045.1 uncultured Pelagibacteraceae bacterium
AGACTCAATTTCTTTCAAATATAGATACAAAATTGAAAAAAAAATAAATATGCCGCCAGTTAATGGTACTGTAGTTAATCCAGAAAATTTTTGATGTATCGAGCCACTGTAATTAAGTAAAATTTTTTTTTTAATAAAAAAGTTATTTAAAAAAATAAAAAATAAAAAACTAATTATAATTATTATGAATTCTTTCATCTATTTGAGTAAAGAATTAATACCCAATAAAAATAAAAAAAATACTGATTTAAATAAACTAAATTTCATAAATTTATTATAAACACTATATCCGTCTTTTATCTTTTGTATAATGGAAGATGACAAAGAATTGCTAAGTTTTCTCCAATACATTAAATTTTTTTGTAACCCCCCTATTCTAATATTTTTTTTTAATATTTTTAGCCATAACACAAAGTCTTCTTTCGTCCTCAAATTTACAAACAAACATCCTTTAGTTAAGATTTCTTTTTTCACTATTACAGAAGAAAGTCCTATATCACATGATTTTAAAAGATCACTTATGCTGTTAAAGTTCCTTGCGGTTCTATAATTTAAAATATTATTTTGATTATCTATAATTTCATAATCTGTATGACTTATTAAAAAATTTTTTTCCTTCATAAACTTAATCTGCAATTCTAATTTATTTTTTTTCCACAAATCATCTGCATCTATAAAACTAACGTAGCGTCCTTTTGATTTTTTAATACCTTTATTTCTCGATAATCCAGCACCTAGAGATTTTTTATTAATCATCAGAATTATTCTTTTATCAATATCTACTAATTTTTTTATAAATTTAAGCTCATCTTTATCATCGTCATCATAAATAATAATTATCTCAAAATTCGTATAAGTTTGTTTTAAAACGGATTTAAGTGTATCAGTGATGTATCTTCTTTTTTTGTAATAGGGTATTATAATTGAAACTAGATCCATTATATTTATAAATTTAGTATGTGTTTAATAATTTGAATATAACTGTTTATATTTCTAAATTGAATATTTTTGTATAAATAATTTAAATTTTGATGATAAAAAAAAATATAATCGTTTTTATGCCTACTATTGATTATGGAGGTGGTGTAGAAAAGAATTTTTTTGTTATTACAAATTATCTATCAACAAAATTCAAGAAAATTACTGTAGTTACACTATCAGAGGCTGTTAAAACAAAATTGAATAATAAAGTAAATATTATATGTCCAAAAATTAGCTTTATTCATTATTTAGGAAGAAGACTTAGATTTATAGTAGCTCTAGTATATTTACTTCAAACAATTCTGTTAAATAAAAAACCAACTGTATTTTGTTTCCAGGGAATTATTTATTGTACCTTATTGTGTAAAATCATTGGAACTAAAATTATTGTAAGATCTAATTCGTCACCTTCAGGTTGGTCTAATAATTTTATTAAGATGATTTTGTACAAAAAAATTTATAGTTTTGCAGACACAATTGTTGTTAACAGTCTAAATTTTAAAAAAGAAATCAAAAAAAAATTTAATTTGGAGAGTGTATGTATTTATAATCCACTTAACAAAATTGAAGTTTTAAAAAATTCCAAAAAAGAAATAAATTTTAATTTTTTTAATAAAAAATACTTAAACTTGGTAAGTGTCGCAAGATTTGTAGAACAAAAAGATCATGAATGCTTGGTCAGAGCAATAAACTTGATTAAAAATAAATCAAATATCAAATTACTTTTAATAGGCTCGGGTAATTTAAAAAAAAAGATATCTTATTTAATTAAAAAATTTAAACTTTCAAAAAATATAAAAATAATTGATTATCAAAAAAATCCATTTCCGTTTATTAAAATGAGCGATGTATTTGTACTTTCATCTAAATATGAGGGCTCTCCAAATGTTTTATTGGAAGCAATAACCCTAAATAAATTAATTATTTCCTCTGATTGTCCAACAGGACCAAAGGAGATTTTAGATGGAGGAAAAGGTGGTATTTTATTTAAAGTTGGAGATTACAAAAGATTATCAAATATAATTCAGTTTTTAGAAAAAAAAAATAAAAAATTTAACAAATTAAAAACTCACGCAAAAAAAAGATTATACAGATTTGACTATAAAAAAAGATTAGATGACTATTTTAAAATAGTAAGTACCTAATTTTTATTTTGGCTTAATAATATTGATTTAAATATTTTTAAAACTGTGTGAATCGAAAATAACCTTACATAAAGAAATTCTTGTATTCTACCCATCAAACTAGATTTAAAAAAATTTGGTAAAATTTCAAACTCAGAACTTATTGGTTCAATTTTAGTATTCCTCCATTTTGGTATCATCACAAATGACAATAATAGCCTTTGTTTATTAGAAAAATTAACAGTACCTCGATGCCATAAATTATGTTTTCTGATTAAAATTTGGCCTTTATTCATTAATAGTTTTTTTTTATCTTTTTTTGAAAAAAAAAATTCATGGAAAGACATAGATCTTAGATGAGAACCAACACAGATTTCAGTTGGACCATTTTCTAAAGTGATATCTTCAGTCGCTATTGAAACCATATACATTTCATTTTCATATTTTCCATCTGTATGAAAATGTTGAACTCCTTTTTTTGGTAAGACAAGATTGCCACCATAATTAATATCAAATGAATCTAATTTTTTTGATGTAATTTCTTCAAAATATTTAATAAACTCATCTTTAAATACTAAAGAATACATTTTTTTAGCAAATGGTCCTTGGTTTATTCCAAAGTTGCCCATTAAATAGCCTCCAAATTTTTTAAGATTTGGATTCTCTAATGCTAGTGAAAGTGATTTTTCAATATCAGTAATTAAACTAGAAAATAAGTGATTATCACCTAACGAGGTATCTAATAATACAAAACCATTCGTATCAAAAAAAATTTTTTCAATTTTTTTTCTTAAAAACATAATCCTCTTTATGAAGTTTGGTAATAAATTTATAATTTTTACTTATCATATATTTTCTTAGTTTATCAAAATTATAACTTTCAATACATAAATAATTTATTTGAATTTTATCAAAATTTATACCCTTTAATAATTCCAATTCTGATCCTTCAACATCTATAATGGCAAGATCTAACAATTTTATCTTATATCGGCTAAAAATATTTTCTAAACTTTCTATTTTACATTTGTAAGATTTAAAATTTCCAGATTTAGAATCTCTTGCTAAATTATCAATTTTGTTTACTGGATAATCTGTAAAATAGAATTCGTCTTTGTCGTCAACTATATAAGACATTTGGTTTAAATTTTTGATATATAATTTTTTGTTAAAAAATTCGTTATTCAAACATATGACATTTAAACAAATATTATTCGGTCTATTTCTTTTTAAATATTTATAATGTAATGGATTGGGCTCTATTAACAAACCTGACCAATTCAATTCTTTTTCAAATCTAAGTGAAATAGATTCTGAAATTCCATTGTAAGCTCCAACTTCTAAAAATATCCCATCCTTTTTTTTTATTATATTAATTAAATCTTTATCAATATTTCCTCTTGAAGAATAATTTTTGAATATAAAAAATTTAAGTGACTGATAATTTGAAATAAATTTAAGCCACAAATTATAAGAAAAAATACTTTTTAAAATTTTTTTAATCTTATTAATCATTTTCAGTAAAATAACTGAATTAATTTATTGTGATGGTTCAATAATGTAAATTTTTTTACAAATTTTTTTGCTGAAATTTTTTTTTCTAAAATTTGACTTTCTTGCAAATTAGTTAAAAAATTAAATTTTTCAATAAAATCCATTTTATTATTACTTTGAAACAAAACCCCTCTATTTCTATCTAAAATTTCTTTTGGCCCACTAGCACAATCACTCGAGATAACGATTGTATTAGAGAACATGGCTTCAATTATTACAAATCCAGGATCTTCCCATAATGAAGAAAGGATGAATGCTTTAGATTTGATTAAATATTTAAATACGTTCTCTTTATACCCTGTCAAAAATATCTTATTTTTCAAGTTGTATTTGGTTATCAGTGTCTCCAAACTATTTTTATTTTCTCCTGAACCAATAATTATAAGTTTAATATTCTTCTTGGTTTTTAAGATTTCGTTAAAACATTCTATCAAAAAATTAAAATTTTTTTGTTTTGTTAATCTTCCAATTGCTAAATAAAATTCCTCATTTTCAATTATTATATCCTCACCATGTTCATTCTGTTTTTTACAAATTTCTTTTACATTTAATATGGGGTCATATAGTAATTCGAATTTTTTTTTATCAGCGATATTTAAAGATTTAAAATAATTTAGTGTTTCTTGAGTTGGAAAAGTAATTTTATGAACATTCTTTAGTGAAATTTTCCATAAAAAAAATCTAACAAAATTTAATCTGGGTTTCCCTGAAATTCTAAGAATAAATTTTGTTTGAAATTTATAAATTAAATTTAGAAATAGGGGTAATGACGTTATCAAATGAATAATAATAAAATCTGGTTTGTTTTTATTTATAAAATTTTTAAGTGGGAAAAAACATAATAAAAAAATTAATACATATTTAATTCTGCTCTTTAAGAATCCAAGTGAGGAAAATTTATTTAGAAAACTAAATTTTGTTAAAGGGAAAAAATAATTCTTATTTTGATCAAAATAGTTATTCATTTTCCACTCACCAAATGTATCAATTATTTTTGCATTATATTTTTTTGATGAATAACGATTTAATGAATTAACAGAGTTGTAAACTGCTTTTATTGTTGCAACTTTATCAATAAATGGAGCCCAATAATAAATTTTCTGAAATTTATCCATAAAGTATTTTTTTTAAATAATTTAAATAGAGTAGCGAATTTTTTTCAATATAAAATCTACTTACTCTTTTTTTTGCAAATTGAGACTTTGCTAGTGCGTTATCATAATTATTTATCACATAAATAATTTTTTCCGCTAGAAGATACTTGTTTGATATAGGCACTGAATATCCACCTTTTCCGTAATCAATTACTTCCAATGGTCCACTTTTGCAGTCAGTTGTAATAATTGGTATTTTATGATTAGCAGCGTCAATTAAAACATTTCCTAATCCTTCATAGATAGAACTTAATATAAAAATTTTCGATTCTGTATAGTATAGATTTAAATTTTTAGTCCACTTTCTTATTTTAATTTTATTATTTAATTTTAATTTGCTAATTATTTTCTTTAAGTCTCTCTGTTTTTCACCACTTCCAACAATCGATAATTTAAAGTTTGGGATTTTTTTATGAATTAAACTAAAGGCGTATATTAAAGTTTTAAAATCTTTTTGTTTAGTTAATCGTCCAACAGATAAAATCAGATCTTTTTTTCTATTTTTTTTTATTTTCAAATTTTCTTTTAAATAAGGATTATAAATACTTTTTATTTTTTTTTCATTCAGAACTAATTTATTCATTGATAACTTTGAGCCCTTTGAATTAGTAATGATCCCGTTTGCAAAATTGTAAGTTAAAATTTTAGAAAAAATTACAAATAAAGCTAAAATCTTTTTATCTGCATAAAGTGTCGAATAAATAGGATCTTCTGCATTACGTACTACAATCTTAAATCCAAATATTCTTGAGATTAATATAGCTATAGAACTACTTTGAAAAGAAAAGACTACTGTATTTTCTTTTTTTGATTTTTTTAATTCATCAATTAATAACTTTGAAGCTTCTCGGGCAGTCGACAATCGATTTGGTAAAAAACTTTTATTCAATTTAAAATATTTATATGAAAAATAATCATTATTTAAAATATCTAATTTGTTAAAATTAGACGAAATTAAAACGACATAAATCTTTTTCCTCAGAAGATAATTTATAAAGTTAACTAAAACAATTTCAACTCCCCCTCTTTCAAAAGAGGGGTAAAACAATATAATTTTTTTTAAGTTCATTAGCTTAATTTGAAAATCTTAGATATCTTTTGTTCTTATATTTTTTAAACCACGATGAAGTTTTTTTATATCCTACGTCAAATTCAGTAAATTCGTATTTCTTAATAAATTTGATTAATTTTAGATTTGAGCCATAAGTAATATGCATTTCCCCTTTTCTTTTTTTTAAATAATTCAATTGCATTTTTTTTTTCTGATTTCTTTTAATAAGATTGATCACATTACTAATTTTAAGTGGATTTGAAGCACAAACATTAAATAAATTTATTTTATTATTTAATAGTTTTGAAATTTTAAAAACTATATCAACTACATCATCGATATAAGTAAAGTCACGAAAATGCTCACCAAAATTATAAACATTGATTTTTTTTTGATATGCTAAATTTGTCATTATTTTTAGCAACAACATATCTGGTCTACCAAATGGTCCATAAACTGTGAATGGTCGAATTATTGAAGTTGAACACTCAGAGTCACTTAATTTTCTTCGAATAATATTCTCACATTCAACTTTGGTTTTTGCGTAATAATTCATAGGTTTAAGTTTGAAATTTTCTTTTATAGGGTATTTTTTATGGTCGCCATAGACTGAACTTGAGGAGCAAAATATAAATTTTTTGATCTTATTTTTGCTTATTATCTGAACAAGATTCTTTGTAGCATCAACATTATTTTTTTTATAGCTTTCTGGATTTTTATAAGAATATATCACTCCTGGTTGAGCAGCAAAATGTATTACTCTTGTTATTTTATTATTTTTAAATATTGAGGATAATTTATTTTTATTATTTAAATCCATTTTATAGAATCTAAAATATTTGCTTTTATTTAAAATTTTAATTCTATCTAGCTTATAATTTTTAGAATAGTATGAATTTAGATTATCAATTCCTATAATTTTTGTTTTTTTTTTAATTAAAAATTTACTGAAATGAAAACCTATAAATCCTGCACAGCCTGTAACAATATACATCTAAAATCCCTCTAAAAATCTTAAAGCTCTTTTTTTTAAACCATATCTTTTACTTAATTTAAAATTATTTTTTGAAAATATTGTTCTTTTTTCAAAATTATTAATTATTTTATTTATCTCAAGCTTCCACAAATTTGGATTATTAAAATTTTTTATAAAAATAGAATTTTTATTTGTTAAAATCTCTCTTAAAGCTGGTAAATCTGATGAAATTATAATTTTACCAGTAGTCAAATAATCAAATAACTTTAATGGTGAAGTAAAATTAGTTATATCACCAACATTACCCCCTGATGTAATTTTTTGATTATAAGGCATTAAAAGTATATCCATTTTACTAAGTTCTTTCTCAATATTTTTATATTCTACATACTCTTTGAAAAATAAATTATTTTTAAAATTATTTAATTTTAATTTTGCATTTCTTTTATCTCCATAAACAAAATAGTAATTATTTTTGTCTATAATTGATAGTTTCACTATAAGATCAATATTCCATTTATAAATAGATCCAAAAACCCCTATTTTTACTTTTGTTCTTTTTTTAAAATTATTGTTAATTTTTTTTTTTAATGAAGATCCACTTGGTAATATATGTATCCTGGTATCATTAAAATCTAAAAATTTTGAATAATAATTTTTAGCTTCATTTGAAATTGCTATAAATCTAATCAAATATTTTGATTTAAAAAATTTTAATTTTTTAGTAATAAATCTAACTACCCTACTTTCAATATCTAGAGGATGATGAAGTTCAAGAATATTCTTTTTTCTTAAAAGACAAAGTAAGAATGACGTAAAAAAATTTCTCGTTATATAAATATCTGGTTTATATCTTAGGCTTGCAAAAATTGATTCGATTGAAAAAAAATAATATCTAAAACCTAAAGGGAATTTTTTGTATCTTTTTAACTTAATAAAATTAAACTTTGTTTTAACATTATAGTAGTCAAAGATTGAATCTTTAATTTTTTCAGAGTTTGGGCTAATTAATAAAACATCGTTTCCATTTTCACCTAAGGCTTCACACATCTTGATGGTCTGTATTGAGTTTGCCATTTTTGAGGGCATATCGTTGTTCGAAAGATAACAAACTCTCATCTTTTAAATCCTATAATTTATTTTTTTCAAAAAAAATAAATTTTATAATATCTCCTAGTGTTGTGTTTTTTGAAAAATTTTTAAAATAATTATCAATTTGTGAATAATTTTTCCTGTCAAATTCTCCATATTTACTCTGAATAAAATGCTTTATTGCCAAAAATCGTATTAAAACCCTAGATGAATAATAACGATTAAAAATAAAAAAAAATGAAAATAAAAATTTTAAAATCGAAACTGAATACCCAAAGAATTTATCAGATAAATTGCCAATTTTTTTTATTAACAAAAGTCTATATTTATAATTGTAATATATATTTTTTGCCCAGTTTCTACCTACGGTCACAGACACAAAGTGAAAGACTTTCTCATCAAGATCTACGCACAATAATCCCTTTCGTTGCTTCAATCGATAAGATAAATCAATATCCTCCTCCCCATAAAAAAAATCTGGATCTGATAAACCAGCTTTTTTTAGAGCAGAACCCCTCATTAATGACGCACATCCACAAACTGCATCAGATTTTATTAAACCTTTAAAATCTTTTCTGTCTAAGTGGATCCCATTGTAATCAGCACAATTTTTTTGAAATTTTAAATTATATCCTATGGTAGTTCCTCGATACCACACATAGTTTTTTTTATAACCATGCAGTATTTTTGGGCTTATACCCACAATTTCTTTATTATTTTCTAATCTTTGAATAAGATTATTAAGAGTTGTTTTGGGTACAACTATATCATTGTCCATTCTTGCTATATATTTAAATTTATTTTTTAATAGAAACTTATATCCTGGATTGTGGCCTAAACCACATCCATAATTATCTTTATTTTTAATATAGTAAATTTTTTTTTGATTAGGGTGGTTCTTAACTTTTAAAAATTCTTTTTTATTTTTTAATATCACGATATTCTTTTTTTTTAACCAAGTTTTAATTTTTTCAAAATATATTTGATTAGAATTATTATCTATTAAAACTATTAATGGGCTAATTTTGCTTTGATTAATTATTGAATTTAAACATTTTATAGTTTTTTTATAATCATTCCAAAAAAGAACAACAACACCTAAAAAATTTTTTTTATATAGATTTTTATTTTTCATAAAATAGAATTTTACTAAAATATATTTCTGATAAATATCCATGTGGTAAAAATTTTTCTGTGGCACCTCCATGTATATTTGTTATTTCACCAATAAAAATTTCTTTGTCATTTGTGTACATATCAATTCTGACAAAATTAAAATATTTACCAATTTTCTCAGCAAGACTAATCATTTCATTTAAATTTTTCGGTTTTATTAATTTTTTTTCATTCATTTTAAAATCTATTGATATGTTTAACTTATTCCACTCAATATCATAAATGCTTCTGGAATGATCAGTTGCTCTATCAAAGTCTACTTGAACCGCTTTTGCCTGTCCGTTGAAACAAAAAATTTTGTAATCAATTATATTTTCATTATTGAATAATAGCGGCTCAATGATAATCTTAGGTTTTAGATTTAAATAATTTCTTTCCCTGTTCGCATAATATTGGTTTTGATGAAACCAACTTTCAATTTTCTGCTTATCAATATTATCTAATTGATTTTTTCCTTTTTTAATTATCCATTTTCCAGCTAAATGAGTAGGTTTAATTATACAATTAGAATTTAAAGTAAATTTATCTATCTCGGAAAAATTTTTAGCAACTAAAATATTAGGCACTATATATTTTTTTTCTATTACTTGATGTAAAAATATTTTACAAAATTCTTTGTCTGACACAAAAATCCTTAAAGGATCCTCAATCTCCTTGGAAGTCTTAATAGAATAAAGCATATCATTAAAAATCTTTTTTTTTGACGGCAATCTTTTGTGTATAAGAAAGAACTGTATAAATGACAAAATTTTATCAAAAAATTTATTGTTAGGTAAGTTATCAAGGAAAAATTTAAATAAAGTTCTTTTGATATTCATTTTTTTAAATATATCATATTTAGAAGTATTAATACTTGAACCTAATAATTGTTATTTTTTTCAAAATATTACGGAATACTAAAGCTAATGATATACTCAAGTTTATCAAGAGATATCCAATTGTGAAAAATAATAGAACTTCAGGTAAGTAATTACGAGTATAAATCGAAATTAAAGAGAATGTTAACAGTAGTATCTCGTTGATACCACATTGAGTAAATATATTTCTCCAACAATAAAAGATTAAAGATCCAGTTTTTGATTTTTTTCTATAATTAAAACTTCTTTTAAATTGACAAGCTATGATTAGCCAGAAAAATGAATTATTATTGATTTTTTTCGTAGAAGGAAAATTAGTCAAAAAAGGTCTCAAAATATTAAATAAAGTTAAACTAAAAATAGTTAAAATCATTAAATTAAATTCTATTAAGTTATCTTTATATAATCCAATGGATAAAGATGGAAATAATAGTATATAGAAAATATCAGAATTTATCCTCTCTAGTGTTGAGCCTAGACTAGAAATTGAATTTTGCAACCTGGCTAGTTCACCGTCAATGTTATCTAATAATACCCATGAGCAAGCAATTAGAGATCCCATCAAATAATTTGAATTAGAAAAAAAATAAAAACATAAAAATGATACTAAAATTGAAAATATTGTAATTGTGTTAGGCTTTATATCTATTTTATTTAAAAAATAATAAGAGAGAATTACAGATACTCTTCTAGAAAGAGTGGCAAGTAAGTATGGCTTTTCGTATCGAATTTTTTCAAACGGATAAATGATCTTTTGAATTTTTTTTGGAACTAATATTCCCAGGGGTTTTTCTCTCATTTATTTTACTATATATGATGGCCTGTTGAAAAAAGGAAATTTAATAATCTTTTTATTTTTTTTTTTTAAAAATCTTTTAATTGTATCTGTCTCGCCTTTGTAAAAAGTTCCACCAGTTCCCACACCTTCATAATTATCAAAAAGTATTATGCCACCTTTGATAACTTTATTATATAAGTTATCAAGAACACATTGCGTTGTTTCGACAAAATCAATATCTACATTTAATAGTGCAATTTTAAGATTGGGATTTTTTTTTACAAAATTTGGGATAGTTTGCAACACATCGCCTTTTATAAGTTTAAAATTTTTTATTTTTTTTTTTTTAAAAATTTTTGTTAATTGATTAATCGCGATCGAACTTCCACCAGCTGTGTTAATCCAGTGTTTTCTCTGTTTTTTTTCATTTTTAAATTTTGTGTCTGGAAATTTATCACTAAAAACATCGAATGCTATGAGTTTATTGCTTTTTGATTTACCAATAAGTTCTCTTAACATCGCGAATCTGGAGAAGGATGTTCCTTTAAACACCCCACACTCAACGATTGATCCTTTATAATTTTTTATTTTTTTAAATATTTCATAATGAATTAAAAACTTTGACAATCTCTCATCATTCATAAATAAATTAAAATGTGTTTCTGCGTCATACATATTTTGTATATTAAATTTAGGAAGCTTAATCATTTTTTAATAAGGATTTTGCTTTAATATAATCCTGTTTTGTATCAATTTCAATCCATCTTGAATTAATTGTTTTTTTATACTTGATATTATTAACTTTTAAAAATTCATTCATAAAATGCTCCCAGTTAAGTTGAATATTTTCTTTTTTTTTTAAAAATTTTTTTAGACTAAAAATCATTTTTACTTTTATATCACTCTTTATAAGAATTATTCCTATTGCTTCTCCAATAAAATTTAGTTTTTTAAGCTCAGATTTTTTAATTAATCTTTTATCTATTGTTTTTCTTACAAATCCATATTTATCTGCTAATGCTTTGGCGCATTCAATGTTTGAAATTGAAGTTTTTCCAATAAGGAAAGATGAATGTTTATTTTTTTTTAAAAAACTCTTTAAAATATCACTCGAAAATACAAGATCTCCATCAAAAACCAGACTATTTCCATATGATTTTTCAAGCCCTTTTAAAAGGGAAAATGAGTTTCCTTTTATTCTATATTCATTATTGTAAATAAATTTAAAATTAAAATAATTATCAAATTTTTTAATTTCTTTTTTTATTAGTTTTTTTTTATATCCTAAAACTAGTACTACATCTTTAATTTTAAATTTCTTTAAAATCTCTAAATTTCTATCAATTAAAGTTTGGTTATTAATTTTTAACAAACACTTTGGGTTTTTAGTGATATTTGAAATTCTTTTACCGAAACCAGCTAACAAAAAAATTGCTGAGATTTTATTTAGTTTTTTTTTTCTCTGTTTTTGATCCATACTCTTATCATGGTTCTTTTTAATCTACTTTCCTTATTCTTTATCTTAGCCAGGGGTAAAGCATCATAAGCGTCTGAAAAAGACGTTCTGCCATGAAGAACTTTGGAGTCAAGGTTAAATAAAACATCTCCTTTTTGCATTTTATATCTAAATTGAAATTTACTTGTTTCTAAAAGAGCATCTAATACATCAAGTGCATAAAGTTGTTTGGATGTTAGTTTTTTATTAGCCTTCATGTGTGCTGCTTCGAGATACGGTCTCAAATATCTAAACATTGGTTGATTAGTTTTATCATAAGTTAAAATTGGTGCTCTATACAATTCATCTGCAACTCCCCTTTTTTCCCAAAAAAAGTTTTTCTCAAGTATGCTTTTTGCTTCTGCAAAATTTGAGTTTAACTCTTTGTGGATGATTTTTGAATCAACCAATATTGTCTCCCCTCCTGCCTTAGAACTAGATAAGCATCCAAACATTAAATATTCCCAACCATTTGGTATATTAACGTTATCAGTATGAATACTTCCACCTTCTCTTGTCTGGTGATATCTTGAGCCTTTATGCATTGATAGCTTTCTAT
>CABZBT010000021.1 GCA_902524045.1 uncultured Pelagibacteraceae bacterium
CAGAGTAGTAAAAACATTCTTGTGGATCCCATTTTAAATAGTAACTTAAATAATGAACTTGAATTCCTTTAGATAAACATATTTTTTCTGATGTTGGTAAATATGGATTTAGTTCTTTTTCATTTAAAATATTTTTACTGATTAGATCTTTTACAGTTATTCCACCGAGTGTAATTTTATCATAATCTTTTTCACCTGAGTAAAATTTCAAATCCATCTGAGGTTTAAAATTATCCTCTATATTATTTCCATGCTCAGCTGGGTTATCTCCATAAAATATTAAAGGTATATTAAACTTATCGGCCATTCTAGGTCCTATCTGTTTTTGACCAATTATAAAAGGTTGGAAAGGATGACAAAGATTTTTAAAAGCTAATGTTGTTAGCTTTCTATGTACATCCCCATTGGGGGTATAAAGTACATTATCTACCCCGGAGTTTGTCCAATTTATGAAATTCTTATGACCAATCTCAGTATACATGTGCGGTGCCCATGTAACAGTAAGTGGATTCATATTATATTTATTTTTAAGAATATGAGATGCAAAAACACTGTCTTTTCCACCACTTCCAGGAACTATACAATCATGAGATCCATCTTTACTTCTGTGTTTGTCTAAAAGTATTAATAATTCTCTTTCTCTTTGTTTCCAATCGATTTCAGTCTCTTTAATGACGCTGTATTTACAAGCATCACATATGCCTTGATCAAAATTTATAGAATCTTTTTTATTTTCTTTTTTACTACTTAATTCGATTGTGGAAGCTGGTCTTTGATTGGAGTATGTACATTTTTTACAATAGATTATTTCTTTGGGTAATCCATATTTTATCTCTAATTCTTCCATACTAAATATCTATAATCTTTTTTAATAATTTAATTCCATTACTTGCACTTAGTTCGGGATGAAATTGAAAGCCATATATATTATCTTTCTTTACACCACAACAATAAGTATTTTGATTGTGTGAAAATTCGGTAATTATATCATTTTTGTTTGTTGGGCTAGCCACAAACGAGTGTGTAAAGTAATATTCTTTATTATCAAAATTAAGAAAATTGCGTTCATCTAACCACTTGGTTTTTTTTAGACCAACATTTGGAATTTTTTCCTTCCCAGTTTTAAGCCTTATAACATCACCTTCAATTAAATTTAATCCATAGTTTACCTCTGACTCGTAACTTTTTGTAAATAAAAGCTGCATCCCGAGACATATGCCAATTAGTTTCTTGCCTTTTTTAACATGATCATTAATATTTTCTAATAGATCTAAGTTTTTTATATTGTGCATTGCCCTTCCAAAAGAACCAACACCAGGTAAAATTAAAATATCACTTTTTTGTATTTCCTTTTTATTTGTAATGTTTGGAGTATGCCCCAGTATATTTAGCGCACTTATAAGACTCATCGTGTTACCTGTATAATAATCAATAATAGAAATATTCATTGAATTAATTTTTTTGCCTCCTTCAAATTAAAAGGAACTAATTTTTTTGGTAAATTTATATAATGAGTTGTTTTATTTTTTTTTAGTAATTGTTTTGCATTGTAATGCAAAGCCGAGCCAACCGCTATCGCTTCAATTTGAAATTCAGTGATATTTTTAAAGTTTTCAAGAGAATTAATTCCACCGCTATAAATTAAAGGTATATTACATATCTTTTCAATTTGTTGAATTAAATTCACTTCAAAACCTTTACAACAACCATCCTTATCTATTGAGGTAATCAAAATCTCACCTGCACCATTTTGTTGTGCAATATTTATCCAATCTACTACATTCAAACCTGAGTCGTCTCTTCCACAATCAATAAATGCATTGTATATTTTTTCGTTTACTTTTTTTGCTTCTATTGAGACTACAATGGTTGAGGAACCGAATTCTTTAGCTGCTTCTTTTATCAAATTAGGATTTTTGATTGCAGCACTATTAATACCTATTTTGTCAGCTCCGGATTTCAAAACGTTTTCAATATCCATCATGTTTCTTATGCCACCAGTGACAATTAAGGGTATAAATACATCTTTAGATATTTTTTTAATTTCATCAATTAAAGAGTTTCTACCGTACAATGATGCAACAGCATCAACATACAAAATCTCATCAGCCCCACTATCATAATAATATTTGACAAATTCAGATGCTTCGCCCAAATTTCTTAGTCCTTCAAGTTGCATACCTTTAACAAGCTGTCCATCCTTTACATCAATTCTCGGAATTAATCTTTGATACATAAATCAACTTTTCTCAAATTTTTATAAATTTTTTTGTAATTTATACTTTTTAGATTTTTTAATTCTAATTATTTTTTTTACATGATTACCATTTACTGTTATTTCATTTTGAAACTTATTTAAGATTTTAAAAAACATTATCAGGGTTTATTATCTACAATAATTTTATTTTAAATAAAATAATAATTTACTAACCTATAAATCATGATAACAATAATTGTGTTTTATATATACTAATTAAAAATTATGAAATTTTTAGCTGTTATTACAGCCCGGGCTGGATCTAAAAGATTAAAAAATAAAAATCTAACTTTATTAAATAAAAAACCATTGATTTATTGGACCATTAAGCAAGCTAAAAACATAAGTGAGATAAAAAAAATAATCATAAGCACTGACTCAAAAAAAATTTTGAAAACCTCAAAAAAATATGGATTAAATACTAATTGGCTTCGGCCAAAAAAAATTGCGAAGAGCAATTCAACTTCAGAGGAAGTTGTTAAACATGCATATCTTAAGGAAAAAGAAAAAGGATTTGATGCTGATGCCATCATGTTACTACAACCCACCAGTCCGTTTAGAAATTTGAAATTAATAAAAAAAGCAATTAAAATTTTCAAAAAGAGTCCTGAAATTCCTTTAATATCTGTAAGTAAATTGAAACATCAAAATAAGATTTTAATATTATCAAAAAAAAAACTTTCTCTTATGAAAAATAAAAAAAAAGTTTTTTTACCCAATGGTTCAATTTTTATAATAAATTCAAAACAAGCCTTAAAAACGAAAAATTATCTAGAAAAAAAATTGAATTTTATTGTTTTTGATAAAGTTAAAGAAAATATAGATATTGATACAAAACAAGATTTATTATTATCAAGAGTATTGTATAAAGTTGATATTTAAAAAATTTAATAATGATAAAAAAAATTCCAAGAATTAAAATTAAAAATAGGTTGATTGGAGAAAATTTTGAACCTCTTATAATTGCAGAACTTGGAATTAATCATAATGGATCTTTAATCCAAGCAAAAAAACTTGTGGATGCAGCTCATGAATCTGGTGCTGAAATTGTTAAACACCAGACCCATGTTGTTGAAGATGAAATGACAGAAGAAGCAAAAAAAATAATTCCTGAACATACAAAAGAAAATATTTATGAAATAATTAAAAATTGTTCATTGTCTGAAAAAGATGAGTTTGAGTTAATGAATTATGTAAAAAGAAAAGGTATGATTTTTATAAGCACTCCTTTTTCAAAAAAAGCAGTTGAAAGACTAGTAAAATTTAAGGTTCCTGCTTTTAAGATTGGATCTGGTGAATGTAATAATTATCAATTAATAAAATATATAGCTAATTTCAAGAAACCAGTAATACTTAGCACTGGTATGAACAGTATAAGAACAATAGAACCTTCTGTAAAAATACTAAGGAGTAAAAAAATTCCTTTTGCATTGCTTCATTGTACAAATATATATCCAACTCCTACAAAGCTTATTAGATTAAATTCAATCAAATTACTTAAAGATAAATTTCCTGATGCTGTTGTGGGTTTATCAGATCATTCTAGAACAATATTTCCTTGTCTTGGAGCCATATCTTTGGGTGCATCTATTATTGAAAAACATTTCACTGATAGTAAGTCTAGAAAAGGCCCAGATATTTCAGCGTCAGTAGATAAAAAAGAGTTTAAAATTCTAAAGGAAGGAGCTAAGGAAATATTTTACGCGAAAGGATTTAATAAAAATCCTTTGAGGGAGGAAAAATCAACAATTGGATTTGCTTTTGCAAGTATTGCAGCAACCAAAAATATCAAAAAAGGTGAAAAATTAACTCAAAAGAATATTTTTCCAAGAAGACCTGGAACTGGAGATTATTTAGCAAAAGATTATGATAAAATTATTGGAAAAATTGCAAAAAAAAATATTTTAGAAAATACACTCATCAGAAAAAAAGATCTTAGATGAAAATACTAATCGTAACTGAGAGAAGAGCTGATTTTAGTAGATACAAACCAATACTTAATCTTATTAAAAAAGAAAGAAAACTAAATTATCAACTAATAGTAACTGGCTTACATCTCATTAAGAAATATGGATATACAATAAACGAAATTATTGAGAGTAATTTTAAAGTTAATAGTAAATTTAAAATGTTTGATAGGAAATATAACTTAGAGAATGATGGAGCTGCTATGTCTTTTTCTATGGGGAAAGCGTTTTGCGCACTATCCGAAATAATAAAAAGAAATAAACCAGATTTAATTTTATCTGGTTTCGATATTGCTGCAAATTTCGCCGTTACAGTTTGTGGTGCACATATGAACATTCCAGTTGCTCACATACAGGGTGGAGAAGTTTCTGGAACGATTGATGAGTCTTTGAGGCATGGTATGTCAAAGTTTTCAAATTTTCATTTTACTGCAAACAATGAAACAAAAAAAAGATTAATTAAAATGGGTGAAATTCCTAAAAATATATTTGCCGTAGGATGTCCATCAATTGATGCACTTGTTTCTGAAAAAGAGACTCATAGAGATAAAATTTTAAAAAAATTTAAAATTGATATTTTAAAACCTTTTACTATTACTATTCAGCATCCAGTCACAAGCGAATTAAAGCAAGCAGAAAAACAAATGATTGAGACTATAAAAGCAATAAATAATTTTAATATTCAACACCTAATACTCTTTCCAAACAATGATGCTGGTTCAAACAAAATATTAAAGATTATAAAAAAGAGTAAAATAAACTTTACACCAACTCTAAATTTGTCTGAATATAAAACCTTACTAAAGCATTGTAAAATTTTAATAGGAAATTCCAGCTCCGGTATTCATGAGGCATCAACATATAAAGTGCCTGTAATTAATATTGGAACTAGACAGAACGGTAGAGATAAACCAAGAAATATTATTACCGTAAAACATAAACGAAATGAAATTATTCAAGCAATAAAAAAAGGTCTAAGTAAAAATTTTAATAATAAAATTAAAGACATTAAAAATCCATATGGAGACGGCACCTCCTCCAAAAAAATAATTAGAATAATTAAGAATCTAAATTTAAAAAAGTTTAATACTCAAAAAAAAATAACTTATTAGCTTGAAAAAAAACATACTAATAATTGGCTCCTCTGGTTATTTGGGAAAAAAATTAAAAAAAATTTTGAATAAAAAATATAACTTAATAACACCTAACAAGAAAAAATTGAATATTGCAAAAATAGATAAAATTAAGAAATATTTTAAAAACGATATTGATTTTGTAATAAATCTCTCTGGTCAAATATCAAATGATAAAAGGTTAATGAAAAATATTATTGTCAATGGTAACAAAAATATAATTAAATTATGTAAAAATAAAAAAACAAAAGTTTTTTATTTATCTACTAGTTTAATTTATGGTTTTTCAAATAGAAAGGTTATTGAAAACTCAATTAAAAATCCTGTTGATAGTTATGCTAAATTTAAATACCTAGCCGAGAGAGCCTATTTAAAATCAAAAATAAATTTTGTTATTCTGCGATTATGTAATATCTATAACGGCAAGAAAACTGGAGTAGTTAAAAATATACTTAATTCAATTCAGAAAAATAAAAAAATGCATTTAACCAATAAAAATGTATACAGAAACTATATACATATCAATGATGCAACAAAAATAATTTTAAAGATGTTAGAAAAAAATTTAAAACATAATATATATAATCTTGGATTTGAAAATGTAAAATTGATGAACTTAATAAATTGTTTAGAAAGTAAACTAAAAATAAAAATAAAATATTTTGATCAAGATTTAAATCTTAAAAAAATTCCATCTCAAAAAATCTCTTTGGAAAGAATATTTAATGAGATAAAATATAAGCCTAAACACAATATTCAAAATTACATAATAAAAAAATTTCATGAAGGATTTAAATTTTCTTAAAAATAAATCGATTTTGATCACAGGAGGAACTGGATCTATTGGTTCAGCATTAGTTCTTCGCTTAATAAAAACTGATTGCAAAGTGATAAGAATAATGTCGAATGATGAAAATGGCCTTTATGAACTCTCAAGAGAGTTAAAACTTTCATCTTTAGCCTTTGACAATTTTTCAAAAGAAATGAAAAAAAATAAAATTAGATTTTTTTTGGGTGATGTAAGAGATTTAAATAGATGCAAAGAAGTTTCTAAAGAAGTAGATATTGTTATACACGCAGCAGCTCTTAAACATGTATCAATTGTTGAGTATAATCCTAAAGAGGCTTTTCAAACTAATGTGTTAGGAACTAAAAATATGATTCAAGCATCTATAAAAAATAAAGTGTCTAAATTTTTATTAATTAGCACAGATAAAGTAGTTTCACCGAGCAGTCATATGGGTAGAACTAAAGCAATGGCAGAAAAAATAATATTGAATGAAAATAGGAAATCATTAACAAAGTTATCAATAATAAGATTTGGCAATGTTTTGGGCTCTAGAGGATCAGTTATACCAAATTTTATTAACTTACTTAATAATAACAGAGATATAACTGTTACCGACAAAAGAATGGTTAGATTCGTGATGTCGATTAATGAAGCAGTAGATGCGGTAATTAAAAGTATTTTTTTAATGAAAGGAAAAGAAATTTTTATTTCTAAAAGCATGAAATGCTTTAGAATTTTTGATTTAGCACAGGCATTAGTAAAATATTTTCAAAAAAAAAAAAATTACAAGAACAAAATATTTATCTCAAATAAATATAGTGGGGAAAAATATGAGGAGGAATTATATTCTAAAAATGAAATACCTTTTATAATGATTAAAAAAAATTTGTTTCTCATTTCAAAAGTGAAAGTAAAAAAAAACAATAAGTCTCAAAAATTTTTAAATAAATACAGGGTGAGTAATTATAATTTCTTAAGTCAAGCGCAAATTATTAGTCTTTTAAAGAAATCAAAAATTTTATAAAACTTGAGCACTTTTTATTGCTTTTAAGCAATTGTCAAGATCCCAATCTTGACACAATATAATATATAAATACAAGTTAATTAATCTAAATATTAATAAAGCTATATTTATTCAAATCAGAAATAATTATGAATATCTACATTAAGATAGAGATTAAAGAGAGGGAATTTTTAAGTAGATTAGTACTTGGTGCATATGCTGCTTTAAAAGGAAATGAAGTCTTTATTGGGGATGATGAACTACTTCAATTAGTAGAAAATAGAAAATTAAATTCAGGAATTATTTTAGAAAAAAGTATTCCACCTAAAATAGATAGAATAAATCAACTTAAAAAATATAAAAAAAATAAATGCATCGTAACATCAATAGATGAAGAAGGTGGTCTAGCTACTATTGATTATAAAAACAATTTCGCCCCTAGAAGATTTTCTAACAAAACCCTTTCTTATACTGATAAAGTATTTTGCTGGGGGAAATATGATTATAACTTAAATATTAAGTTATTTCCAAAATATAAGAAAAAATTTATAATTACCGGAAATCCAAGGTATGATCTTTTAAAAGAAAAATTCTCTTCGGAATTTATAAAAAAAAAATCAAAAAAGAAAAAAATCGTAATCATTTCAAGTTTGATGGTCTATGCAATTAAAAATCACCCCCTTGCAAATATATCATCCTTAAATTCAAAAAAAGTTAAAGATTATTTAATTGATAGATTCGATTACAAAAAGTTAATTAGTGATAAATATCTAAAATTAATAGATAATTTATCAAAGTCTTTTAAAGATCTACTAATTGAAATTTGGATACACCCTAAAGAAAGCCTACAAAAATGGAAAACTATAATTCCACAAAATAAAAATATAAAATTTGTTGATAATAAAAAATTTTTATCAAGTTCAATCAATGATATAATTTATATTCATAATGGTTCTTTAATGGCCCTAGAAGCATTGATTAAAAAAAAATTTGTTGTCTCATTTCAACCTTTTCAAAGTAAATTTAATAATACTTTGCCTGATAAGTTATCTAAAAAAGTTTCTAGTGAGAATGAAATTATTTTACTATTAAGAAAAATATTAAAAAAAAAAACTAAAAGTTTTATAAATTCAAATAAAATTGAAATGTTAATAAATAATGCCTATAAAAATGACTCATGCCATAAAATAATTAGATTTTGGCAAAAAATGGATCAAAAATCATTATCAAAAAATAACAATTTATTTAACTTAAAATTAAAAAATAGATTAAGACTTATTAGACAGAACATTAATTACAAAATATATAATAACAAATTTCCGCCTTTTACTAAAAAAGAAATTAACAATATAATTAAAAAGATTTTAAAAGTTGAACCAAAATTTAAAAATTTAAGAATTAATCTTTTAGGCCCTAAATTAATTTATATAAAAAAAGATGATTGATTCAGAAAAATTATTAAAAATTTTAAAAAAAAACAAAATAGATTTTTTCACTGGGGTACCTGATAGTGTATTAAAAGATTTATCTGATAAATTTAAAAAGAATCACATAACAGTGAATAATGAAGGTACCGCCGTAGCTCTTGCCACAGGCTATTTTTTATCAACTAAAAAAATTCCTTGTATTTATATGCAAAATTCAGGATTAGGTAATGCAATTAATCCAATCATATCTATTGCCCACAAGAAGGTTTATTCTATTCCGTCAATCCTTATTATTGGATGGAGGGGTAGCCCTAGAAAAAAAGATGAGCCACAACATCTTGTTAAAGGAAGAATCACTAAAAGTTTACTAAAATTATTAGGTATAAAATTTTGTATTTTAAAAAAAAAAGATGATCTCAAAAAATTTGATAATTTAATAAAGTATTGTAAAAAAAATTCAAAAACAGTCGCCTGTTTAATTGAAAAAAATCAAATTATTAAAAGCAAATCTTTAAAAAAACCAAAAAAGGTGAATAAATATTTAATAAAAAGATATAATTTTATTGAAACACTTTTAGAAAAAATAAAACGAGATACTAAAATAGTTTCATCTACTGGATTTATCTCAAGAGAGCTTAATGATATTCTAGAGACTAAGAATTATAAGAATATTAAACCATTTTATATGGTTGGGGGAATGGGGCATTCATCTTCAGTCACACTAGGTATTGATCTTAATTCAAAAACACAGAATATTTGTTTAGATGGTGATGGTGCTTTATTAATGCATTTAGGATCTATGGGTATAACATCAAAGTTTGCAGGAAAAAAATTCAAACATATTTTATTTAGAAACAACTCCCATGAGTCTGTTGGAAACCAAACAACAAACTCTAATCACATCAATTATAAACTAATTACGAAAGGATTAGGATTTAAAAAGTATTACTTAATAAACAAAAGATCGACTTGTGAATCAATTTTAAAAAAATTTTTGAATAACACTGGGCCAGCTTTTTTAGAAGTAAGAATTAAAAGCGGAAGCATTGAAAACTTAGGGAGGCCGAAAAATTTAGAGCAAGTAAAACACTCTTTTATGAAAAATTAATATGCATAATCTTATAATAAATAATTTTTCTTTCTTGAATAGTATTGAGAAAAAGAAAATAATTTTAGTAGTTTTAATTAGCGTTATAGTCCACTCAATGGATATTTTTATGGCTGCATTAGTATATCCGCTAATCCAACAATTTATAAATCCAGGAAGTCAAATTACATTTGGAAACATTAGTTATCTAAATGAATTTATTTTAATAGATAATGAGCTAAATATAATATTTTTAATTTTACTATTAATATTAATTACCTCTATAACAAAAACTGTAACTTATTTTTTTTACATTTTTTTACATTATAGAACCCTTGAATCAATTAATATAAGACTGTCAAAGAAATTTTATAAACAATATTTAGATGCACAATGGATTGAAATATCAAAAAAAGATACTCCATCAATACTTAGAAATATCAGCACTCAGTGTTCCTCTTATGTATTTAAGAATATATCATCTATAATCAATTTATTCTCAGAGCTATTTCTTATTTTGGGCCTTACTTTTTTATTAATTTATATTGAACCATTAGCATCAATTTTAGCGATAATTTTTTTACTTTTAACCGCTGGCAGTCTTAATTTAATCACGAAATCCTTTAACTTTAGATTTGGTAAAACTCAAGCTAAGCAAACCAAAAAAATCAATAAACACGTAATTCAAACTTTTAGAATTTTAAGAAATATTAAAATTTTAAACTTAGAAAAAAATTTTTTTAAACAATTTAGTCAAAACTTATCCCCCGAAGTTAGAGCGAGAACTAATCAAGGAATAATTCAGTTACTAACGAGGGGAATTTTCGAGGTACTTGGAATTCTGTCTATTGTAACAATAATTTCAGTTTTTTATATTTCAGGTACTGATTTGAATGACATAGTTTCGTACGTTGGTTTATTTTTTGTTTCAGTAATTAAACTTCTTCCAGCAACAAACAGAATTCTTCTTTATTTTCAAATATTAAGATTTGGTCAAGCAAGTGTAGAAATTTTTAATTCTGAATTTAAGTTCAAAAGTAAAAGAATAGAAAATGACCAAAAAATTAATATAATAAATTTTGATGAAGAATTTAATACCTTATCGTTCAAAAATGTAAGTTTCAGTTATGATAAAAAAAAATCAGTTTTAAAAAATTTAAATTTTGAAATGCATAGAGGACAAATTTTAGGAGTCTCTGGCGAGTCAGGAAAAGGAAAGTCTACTTTGTTAGACATAATCTCAGGTTTTCTTGAAAAAAATAATGGTGAGATTTTAGTTAATAATAAAAAAAATGTTTTATTATCTAGAGGTTGGCAACGAAAAATCGGTTTTGTTTTCCAAGATACATATTTGCTTGATGACAGTCTTAAAAATAATATTGCTTTAGGAATAGACGAGGGAAATATTGAAATTGAAAAAATAAATTATGCAATAAAAAATTCTGATTTAGATAAATTTGTCCAATCCTTAGATGGCGGAGTCAATTACAGCTTAGGAGAGATTGAACAAAGATTATCTGGAGGTCAAAAACAAAGAATTGGAATAGCAAGGGCATTGTATAATAAACCCGAGATATTAATTTTAGATGAAGCCACTAGTGCTTTAGATTTAGAAACTGAGGAAAAAATATTAAATGTTCTACAAAACTTAAAATCTCAATGTTCCATAATCATTGTCTCACATAAGAAAAATACTTTAAAAATTTGCGACAAGATAATCGAACTTTAAAAGATAATTAATTATATCCCGATTTTAGTTGACTAGTTTAAACTTAAATTTTATCAAATATTTATGAAAACTGTTTTCCATATTGGATTTTTTAAAACTGCAACCACATTTTTGGAAGATAACATTTATTCTAAAAAATCAAATCTAAACTATTTAAATTCTCAAAATGATTTAGAAATTGAAAAAATTTTACATTTTATAAAAAATTCAACCTCTAAAGAGTTTCAAAATAATTATAAAGAATTTATAAATTTGATTAAAAATCTAGAGTGGTCTGATAATAAGACAAATGTTATATCTGCAGTTGGTATTACAGATGTTTTAACTCAAAAAAATATTCACTTAGATCTTATTATTATTTTAAAAAGAATTAAAAAATTATTTGATGTCAAAGGAAATAAGATTAAAATTTTGGTTACTTATAGGAACCAACAAAGCTATATCTTTTCTAGATATGCAGAGAATAGAGATTATTTTATTAAAGCAAAAAGGAATTGGTCAAATTTTTATGAATTTCAAAGAG
>CABZBT010000022.1 GCA_902524045.1 uncultured Pelagibacteraceae bacterium
GTAGAGGAAAAAGGACTAAAACAACTAAGTGATCCAAAAGCTATAGAAACTTTAATTGATAAAATAATAAATGACAACAGAGAAAAAGCTATTGAATATAAACAAGGTAAAGAAAAACTTTTTGGTTTTTTTGTTGGTCAAGCAATGAAAGCATCAGGTGGAAAAGCTAATCCTCAATTGATAAATGAGATATTAAAGAAAAAGCTTTAATTTTTTATGAGAAAAGTTTTCTCAATAATATTTTTCATTCTATCCATAGCCTCATACGATACAAAATCATTTTCAGATATTGAAGTAAAAATAATTAAAAAACAAAACATAGAAGTAATTAAGTTCCAAATGCCTGATCAAAAATTTCCTGGCAAAGATGATGTATTGGCACAAATTCATTTTCCATCTAATATTAAAGAAGGATTGCCTATCATTATACATCAACACGGCAGCACAAGAGATGGTTTCAAATTTAAAAAATGGGGTGGTAAAACTGATGAATGGGGAAAAAGATTAATAGATAAAGCCACAGAAAGAGGTTATGCGGTTGCGTTACTTGATACTTTTTATAAAAGAAAATTAGAACCCACAGATAAGGAAAAATTTCCTAACGCAATTTTAGCAGCTTTAGAATTGAGTTACATTCTTTCTCAAGATGAAAGATTCGATAAGTCAAAAATTTTTTACACAGGATTTAGTTATGGAGCTGGGCAAGTTTTGAAACTCCAAGATGAAAGAAGTGCATATAACAATATATTCAGAGCTGCAGTAGCAGCAGAACCTTCGTGTAATATTGTATCCAACCCATACAAAACAAAGACAGCAACTTTGATGATTAAAGGTGAGGAGAGTCATTATTACCCCAGTGCGTGTAAATATTATTTTAATATGATTAAAGAAATGGGTAATGAAATTGAATATGTATCTATACCAAAAGCTAACCATTTTTTCAGTTTAAATGGATCAATTATAAAAGGTAAAGCTGTTAATGGTTGCTCTGATAATATTGTTATTCGTTTGTCCAAACGTAAGCTCAGATTTGCAGATGGCACACCAACTAACAGAGAAGAAGTTTTAAAAAAATGCTTTACAACAGAGGCTGGAAAAGGAAAGACCAGAGAAAGGCTGAATGAAGCAATTAATATTGCACTTAATTTTTTAGATAAATATAATAAATAAATTCATTTAATTAAAAATTAAAAACTTAAAAAGCTATGGGCTCAGACCTTAATATTACAAAACAGCTTCAGGATTATATTTTAAAATATGGTCTAAAATTACATCCGGTTCAAAAGGAAATCATAGATTATAATTTATCTTTGGGGGAAGTAAAACGAATGCAGATATCTATATCTCAATGCCAATTCCTACATTTGATTATTAAAGTGTCCAAAATTAAAAAAGTCCTAGAGATAGGAACTTTTACAGGTTTAAGCACGTTATCTATGGCCTTAGCATTACCAGACGGGGGTGAAATAATTGCGTTAGATAAAAATGAGGAAACAAACAAAATTGCTCAAAAATTTTTCAAAAGAGCTAATCAAGATCATAAAATCAAAACTATAATTAAACCAGCATTGGAAACCTTGATGAGTATTAGGAATGAAAAATTTGATTTAGTTTTTGTTGATGCAGATAAAATGAATTACCAAAAATATTATGAGATTTCTCTCGATCTATTGAATAAAGAGGGTTTAGTGATAATTGATAATGTATTATGGCATGGGGAGGTAATTAATGAGAAAATAAACGATAAAATTACAAAAAGTATTAGAGATTTAAATAATTTTATATCTAAAGATAAAAGAATTGAGAAAATAATGGTTCCTTTTGGAGATGGAATGACTGTTTGTAGGAAGGTTTAATGTTCACTATATTTGGTTTTTATAAATTTCAAAAAATAAATAATTTAAAAAAAAATCAAATAAAATTAAATAATCTCTTGTCAGATAAAAACATAAATGGATCAATTATTATATCCAAAGAGGGGTTAAATGGATCTATATCTGGAATAAATAAGGATATTAAAACTGCAATTATTCAAATTAAAAAAAGTTTAAATATAAAAAAATTCGATAGTTTTAATAATTCTAAAAGTAGATTTCAGCCTTTTCATAAACCAAAAGTTAAAATCAAAAAAGAAGTTGTACCGATGGACCTAAAGATGACACATAGGTTAAAAAAAAAGAATAGTCATATAGAGCCAACAGAATGGAATAAATTAATAAAAAATAAGAAAACTCTTTTATTAGATGCAAGAAAACCTTTTGAACATAAAGTTGGTTCTTTTAAAAAATCAGTAAACCCTAAAATAGATAAGTTTAGAGATTTTCCTAGGTACTTAAAAGGGTTAAAAAAAGAGCAACCAATAGCCATGTTTTGCACTGGAGGAATAAGATGTGAAAAAGCTTCTGTATATTTAGAAAAAAAGGGGTTTAGGAATATTTATCAATTAAAAGGTGGAATTCTGAATTATTTAAAGAGAGTAAAACAAAAAAATAGTTTATGGAAAGGTGAATGTTTTGTATTTGATAACAGAGTAAGTTTAAAGCATGGTCTAATGCAAGGAACATATTCAATTTGTGGTGGATGCAGGCAACCAATTTCACTTAAGGATAAAAAATCTGAAAAATATGAAGAGGGCGTAACTTGCCCTAATTGTTTTAATAAACTCTCAAAAGCTCAAAAATCTCGTTTTAGAATGAGACAAAGTCAGATATATAAAGCAAAATTATCAGGAAAAAAATATAATTTCCAAAAAGAATTTAATTAAGGATTTATTTGTCACAATCTTTCAAATTAACTAAAGATCCAATATGGTTTTTGCTTAGAAGAGTTACTATCCCAGCAAGTGTTGGTTCATTATTTCAAACTTTTTACAATTTAGTAGATACTTGGTTTGCAGGAAGAATATCTGCTGAAGCAATAGCAGCAATTGCAAAATCTTTTCCAATTTACTTTACCATTATTGCCATAGGAGTTGGATTAACGGCAGGAACAAATACTTTAATTGGAAATAATATAGGTGCAAAGAATAAAAGTAAAGCATCACTATTTATTGCCCAATCAATTATATTTGCGATCTTTTTGTCCATTCTGGTAACTCTTTTTGGTTTAAATGTTTCAGATTTTTTACTTTCCTTAATGGGATCAGATCAAGAGGGAATTATTTTAACTAGAAAATATCTTGATGTAATTTTTTACGGAACAATAATAGTTTTGATTCAGATTTCTTTAAATGGAACTTTGAATGCACAAGGGGATACCAAAAGTTATAGAAATGTTTTAATTTTTAGTTTCTTTTTAAACATTATTCTAAATCCATTATTTATTTTTGGTTATGGTTTTGTACCAGCTTTTGGCATAGCAGGCCTCGCCATTGCAACCGTTGTAGCACAGTTTATCGGTCTTCTATACTTAGCGTATAAAGTTTATTGTTGTGAATTAAAGCAATATCTCAAGCCTAAGTGTTTTATACCAAAGTTTAACCTTCTAGGAGAACTTCTGTATCAGACAATTCCTGTAATGTTTAGTATGTTATTAATTGGTGTTGGTATATTCAATATTCTTTACTTCATTGGTAAATTTGGAGATTTAGCCACTGCTGGTTACGGTGCTGCTTTGCGAATTGAGCAAGTTTTTTTACTTCCAGTAATTGGTTTAAATACTGCAGTCCTATCTATTGGAGGACAAAATTTTGGTGCAAAAAATTTCGACAGATTAAGAGAGCTATATAAAAAGGCTCTTTTTTTTGGATCATCTTTTATGATTTGTGCAGGAATAATAATTTTTTTAGGTGCAGAATTCTTAGTTTCATTATTTACTGATAATTCAGAGGCTATAAAGCATGGTGCAATATATTTAAAAGTTGCTGCATTAATTGGTCCAATTTATCCTGTTTTTTTTATAACCACTGCAGTATTCCAAGCAGTTAAAAAACCATTATATAGTCTTTACTTAAGTATTTTAAGACTAACAGCACTTCCGTTTTTAAGTTTGTGGTATGTAATTAATATTAAAGGGGGAGATTATGAGGATATTTTTTACACAATATTAGTAACAAATTGGTTTATGGGAATTGCAGTTCTTATGTTTATTGGGTATTTTTTGAACAATGTTTTCAAACAAAATAAAAGTCTTTTTACTTATTAACATTTGTTTAATATTTTTTTTAATCACCTCTTTTGATATTAAATCTAATAAAGCAAAGGTTGTTGATGGAGACACTATTCATTTAGATGGGCAAAAAATTCGTTTTAGTGGCATTGATACACCTGAGATTAATCAAATATGCAACAAGAATGATGAGGTAATTAAATGTGGGATACTGGCAAAAGAATTACTTATTAGTATGATAGGTAATAATAAAGTGAAATGTGTCAATAATGGTGTAGATCGATTTAAGAGAATTTTGGCTGAATGTTTTGTAAATAATCAAAGTTTATCCAAGTCCCTTGTTAGAGAGGGATTTGCTTTTGCATACAGAAAATATTCTACAAAATTTGTAGAGGATGAAGACTATGCGAAAAAAAATAAAAAAGGGATGTGGTCAATGACGTTTGAGTATCCTTGGGATTATAGAAGAAAAAATTAGTCTTTTTGTAGTTTTTTTTCTAACTTTCTTACGAGATAAGAAACAACTAATATTAAGACTAAATATTCAATAATTAGAAAAGTATATATTTCTAATGGTCTATAAGTTGTTACAACTAATTCATTAGCTTTTCTAGTCAAATCACCAATCCCAATAATTGATACAAGAGATGACATTTTAAGCACGTAAACAAATTGATTTCCTATAGCTGGTAAAATATTCTTAATTGCCTGAGGCAATATAACAAATCTTAATTTTCTGAAAAAACCTAAACCTAAGGAACTTCCAGCTTCCCATTGTGCTTTTTTAATTGAGTTTATTCCGGCTCTAAATATCTCAGCTTGGAACGCACTTTCACTTATAGATAATGCTATAATGCCTGATACAAATGGGCTAAAACTAATTCCCGTCATTATTGGTAGCCCATAATAAATCCATAAAATTAAAACTAATAAAGGAATTGCCCTTACAATTTCTACATAACCAATATTAAGATAAGTTAAGAATTTATTTTTTGAAAGTGACGGTATGGCAATTAAAAGACCAATCAATATTGATATAACAATCGAAATTATCGAAATATATATTGTAGTAGTTAAACCACTCAAAAGAAATTTAAGATTTGTTAAACCCTCAACGTTTTGAGGGGATAATATCAACCAGTTTAATTCACTTTTACCACATGAGGTTAAAGGAAGAATTAAAAGTAAAAAAGCTAAATTTCTCACTCTTTATGTTATAAAGAATAAAAAATTAAATACTAATTTATTATAAACTTTTTAGATTGTATTTAGATAACAATTTAGTAAAGAAGCCAGATGATTTTTTATTCTTAATCCAGCTATTTACATACTCGTTCCATTTATTATCACCTTTAGGAACCATCATAGCTAAAAATGCTGGATTTTTTCCACCATCTGGAACAATTGCTAACTGAGGATATTTAATAACCAACTTATTTGCCTCTGTTGAACTTGTAATATTACCGTCAGCTCTACCTGCTAAAACTTCTTGGAAGTCTCTTGCTGGAGCTTCAATTGAATTTAATTTTGATTTTGGAAAAAATTCTTTCGCCTTTTCCTCTTGAGAAGTACCAAGAGTAGTTGCAATAGTTACTTTTGAACTATTTAAGGAGTCCCAAGTAGGGAATTTTTTTAAATTCTTTTTTAGCACAAGTGGTACAGTAGCATATTTGTAATATGTATCTGTGAAACCAGCCACCTCTGCTCTTTTTGGTGTTTTTGTAACACTAGTTGATATGTCATATCTTGCAGATGTTATTCCAGATACAATTGTTTTCCACTCTGCAGGCACAAACTCAACCTTAACACCCATGTCTTTAGCAAGTTCATTCATCACATCTATATCAAAGCCTTTATACTTATTTGTTGAAGGATCTTTCACTGTCATTGGATCCCAGTCACCTGTAGTTCCAACTTTTAATACTCCAGAAGATAAAATTTTATCTAAATTAGATTCTGCGTTTGATGAGAAGGGTAAAAAAGCAAATAATGCTATCAGTAATAATTTTTTCATAATTTTATTTAACTTATTTGAGATCTAAATGAGACTATAATCTTGACGCACTATCATTCATCCAAGAGAATAAATGTTCAGAAAAAGAGCGCCTAACGAACAAATTGACCTCATTTTGATTTTGATTGTGAATAATAACATCAACTTTTGTGATAATCGTTTGAGTTACAGATCCAATTTTTTGTTTAAACTCATTAAAATTAAAAGGTGATCCAGTCTGAAACAAGTCGTAGATTTTATCTCCTTTTAGATTAATTCTAACATATTGGTCTGTAACATCTATTACAGCTCCCAAATTTGATTTGCATATATTCTTATCTAAAAGGGTTTCTGTTGGGTATGTATTTGTGTCTTCTTTAACAACATCGTTTGAAAAAATCATCCATTCATCAGGACTCAACCATAATGCAGTCAACTTTTCACTTTGAGTAGAAGTATTTGCTTTGGTGGGCAAAACCATATTTAAAGATTTACCAATAGCTGATAAAAATTCTCTTTTTTTACCTCTTACTATCAATTTCATTACAGGTTTAATCTCTTTCATTTGTAGTCCTTGATATGATTTTTCCTCTTTTATTGTATGATTATAATTTAGCATTTAATCTTTTACCTTCTTTATCTAAGAAAACTGGATCAGCTACAGTTACATTAATATTTTTATTTTCCATTGGTATAATTAATTTTTGCCCGAGCATATTCTTCCCACCCTTAACTACACCTAATGCAATAGATTTTTTTAGATTCGGGCTATAATAACTTGAAGTAACATGGCCCAACATTTCAACAGGTTTCTTTTTAATATCAGCAACTATCTGAGCTCCTTCTTCGAGGATATCATCTGGATTTTCTGTTAATAAACCAACTAATTGTTTTCTATTCTCCCTAATTGTATCAGATCTATATAATGATCTTTTTCCAATAAAATCGAATTTCTTTTTACTCACTATCCAATCCATTTGTAAATCAATTGGAGTCATTGTTGCATCAGTATCTTGTCCAACAATTATAAAACCTTTCTCGGCTCTTAATAAATGCATTGTTTCAGTTCCATAAGGTGTAATATCAAAATCTTTACCAGCCTCTATACATTTTTCCCAAACTGATTTACCATAGTTTGCTTGGATATTGATTTCATAACTAAGTTCTCCAGTAAAACTGATTCTCATTACTCTACATTTAATATTATCTATTTTAGCATTTTTAAACGACATATGTGGAAACTTTTCATCAGAAAGATCTAAATCAGGAATAACTTTTGAAACAATTTTTTTACTATCAGGACCACAAACACTTATTGTTGCATAATGATCAGTTACAGATGATAAATAGACATCTAATTCAGGCCATTCTGTCTGAAGATAATCTTCAAGTTTGCCCAATACATTAGCCGCACCGCCAGTAGTAGTGGTCATAATATAATGATTTTCATCTAATCTAGTTGTTACGCCATCATCATAAACCATTCCATCTTCATTTAGCATTAAACCATAACGACATTTACCCACTGCTAGTTTTGACCAAGCATTAGTATAAACACGATTTAGAAATTCTGAGGCATCAGTACCCTGAATATCGATTTTTCCTAATGTAGATGCATCTAGAATACCAGCTGTTTCTCTAGCAGCTTTACTTTCTCGTTGTACTGCTTGATGCATATTTTCATTGTTCCTCGGATAGTACCAAGCTCTTTTCCATTGACCAACGTTTTCAAACTGAGCATTATTTGCAACATGCCAATCATGTATTGGAGTACGTCTAAAAATGTCAAAAAATTCTCCCACATTTCTACCAACAATAGTTCCAAAAGTAAGAGGTGTATAAGGGGGTCTAAAGGTTGTAGTTCCATGCTCACCCATTTTAGTCCCTGCTGTTTCTGAAATTATTCCCAAAGCATGCATATTACCAAGTTTACCTTGATCGGTTCCCATACCAGTAGTGGTATATCTTTTTACATGTTCAATAGATCTAAAACCTTCTCTTAGAGCTAATTTAATATCTTTTGAGGTTGCATCATTTTGATAATCAACAAAAGATTTAGTTTTTCCTATGGGTTTGTCAGATGGTAATAACCAAATATTTCTCTTTGATAGATTTAAACCTGAAATAATTTCAATAGTTTTGTATTCAGAATTTTCAGTATTAAGAAATTTTTTGACAGAAAATAAAGTATTCTTTACTATTTCCTCCAAACTAAAGTCTCCATTGCAAGATCCAATACTTATTTGATCTGAGGGATAAACATCAGGAATAAAGACTTGATCTTCCTCTCTAAATTTTAATTTACCTCCCGATTGGGTAAACAAATGCACTGCTGGCGTCCAACCCCCAGATAAACCTAGACAATCACAATTTAATTTAATTTTGTCACCAATTACTGTTTGACCATCTTTTGAAAGCTTCATAATGGATATTTTTTTTATTCTCCTATATCCGTAGGTATCAACAACAGTGTAACCTTTATAAATCTTAATATTATTTTTCTCAACCTCGTAAGAAATTTTTGAGTCAATCTGTTCTCTATTATCAATTATTGCATTAATCTTAATTCCTCTTTGAATTAAGCTCATTGCTGTTTCGTATGCAGTATCGTTATTTGTAAAAAGAACATTATTTTCACCACAAGCCACACCATAAAAATCAATATATTTTTTAATTGCTGAAGATAAAAATATTCCTGGGCGATCATTATTATCAAATATTAAAGGTCTTTCTATAGAGCCAGTAGCTGTGATTACTTTCTTAGCCCTAATTTTTAATAATCTTTGTCTTACTTTATTTTCTCTTTGATTAATTGGTAAATGATCAGTGAGATTTTCACGAGCCAATAAAAAGTTGTATGCATGAAATGCCGCAACGCTAGTTCTTGTTTTTATTTCTAAATTTTCTAGTTTCGATATTTCGTTGATTTCCTTTTCTAACCATGAACTTGTTATTTGATTATTAATTTTTGAAAATTCTGAGTTATCATAAATAGAAGATCCACCCAAATAAGATTTTTCGTCAACTAAAAGAGTCTTTAAACCATTCTTAGCTGCCATTTTGGCTGCTATAATTCCTGATACACCTGCTCCGATAACTAAAACATCACAATGAATATAATTATGTTCATATATGTCTGGATCAGCTACTTTAGGTGATTTACCTAAACCTGCAGATTTTCTGATAAAGTATTCATACTTTTTCCAGAAACTTTCAGGCCACATAAAAGTTTTATAATAAAAACCTGCAGGTAAAATAGGGGATAATAAATTATTAATTCCACCAACATCAAAATTGACGCTAGGCCAACAATTTTGACTAGTTGCAACCAAACCTTCGTATATTTCTACTTCTGTAGCTCTTACATTAGGTTCAGATCTTGTGGAATTATCATGTAATTGAATTATTGCATTAGGTTCCTCAGAACCAGATGTCATAATTCCTCGAGGTCTGTGATATTTGAAACTTCTTCCAATAAGATGAATACCATTAGCCAATAAAGCTGATGCTAGAGTATCACCCTTAAAACCAAAATATGTTTTGTTATTAAATTTAAAAGAAACCCGATAAGTTTCATCGATAAATTTGCTTGATTTAAATCTTAAATTATTAGACATTTTATTTTACTGGTGGTTTTTCACCTATTTTATATACAGCTTTAATTTGGTCGTTTGAGGTATCTCTAACCATATTAAACCATTTTCTACAACCATGAACATGATTCCATCTTTCAAACTGAACTCCTTTTATATTTTTTCTCATGAACAAATATTCTGCCCATTCATCATCACTTAGTTCTGTAGGTTGTTTTGGTCTTACAATATGTGCTTCACCACCTGCTTTAAATTCGCTTTGTTCTCTCTGACCACAAAAAGGACAATTAATTAAAAACATTAGTGTGCAACAGCTGCTGCACCATGTTCATCAACTAGATCACCACTTACAAATCTATTTATATTAAAGGCAGCATTTAATTTATGAGGTTCATCATTTGCAATTGTGTGAGCGAATAAATCCCCTGAGCCAGGTGTAGCCTTAAAACCTCCTGTTCCCCAACCACAATTAAAGTACAAACCTTTAATTGAGGTTTTACTTACGATTGGACTTGCATCAGGACATATATCAACTATTCCACCCCATTGACGAAGCATTCTCATTCTACTAAATATTGGATATAGCTCTAAAATTGCATTCAAAGTTCCCTCCACAATATCATGACTTCCTTTTTGAGAGTAGGACACATAATCATCAGTTCCTGCTCCAATAACCAATTCTCCCTTATCAGATTGGCTGACATATGCATGAACTGCGTTAGACATTACAACTGTATCTATTATCGGTTTTACTGGTTCAGACACCAAAGCTTGAAGTGGCTTACTTTCAAGCGGTAATTTCAATCCAGCCATATTAGCAATAACACTAGAGTGACCAGCAGCTACAACTCCAATTTTTTTTGTTTTAATAAATCCTTTTGTTGTTTCAATTCCTTCAACCGTATCACCATTTCTTTTTATTCCTTTTACCTCACAATTTTGAATAATATCCACTCCCATTTCGTCAGCACCTCTTGCATATCCCCAGGCGACAGCGTCATGTCTTGCTGTACCTGCTCTTCTTTGAAGAGTTCCACCTAAAACTGGATAACGAATATCCTGTGAGGTATTTATAATTGGACAAAA
>CABZBT010000023.1 GCA_902524045.1 uncultured Pelagibacteraceae bacterium
TCTTTATGGAAGGAAATTAATAAGAACTGAAAAAATTGATGCAGTGTTTGGAAATCCAGAAAGAGCATTAGGTGGTACTCACTGGGTTATTGTTGGAAGTAGTTTTTTACTTTTAATTTGGCTTTATTATTCATGGGATATTGCAAAAGGATTTTATCCAAAATCTGCTAATGAACTGTGCCAAGTTGCAAAGGTAAATGACTCATTGCTTGGATTAAAATATCAATTTCCAATAGAGGAAAGAGAGTTCAAAAGTACATCACAAATAAAAAAAGAAAATAAAAATTTAAAGGTCATACAAAATGAAATTCAAAATTCTGAACAAATTAGTAGTCAACAAAAAACTTTACTAATTAGTTATATAATTAAAACAAATCAACTTATTCCATTACTTACTAACGAAGATTTACTGGAGAATGAGACCAAACAAAAAATAGATAATATTACTGGAAAAATTAATCTTTTAACCGAAAACTTTAAAAAATCTGATTATCCATTTGAAACAGAACAGGAGCTTAACAAAAGGCTAAAAGATGTAGATGAAGAAGGTGGCTGGGGTATAACAAAAGTAGATGCTGGCTCAGGATCCATTGAAAATACATTAGAGGTACCTTTAGTACCTGCAACATATAGGGGTTTAAAGTTTCATGCTGCAGCTCAAGAGCTTAATTTAATTAGTGATGAATTTTTCAAGTTAAGAAATCATAACCCTCAATTTAAAAGCAAGATTAAAGAACTAAAAGAGGAAATTAAATCTTACAGAAAAAATTTAAATGACAATGAGGAAGTGGCATCAACATACGCTAAAAACATTGTTAAGATTGCTAGAAGAATTGAATTTGCAAGTATTTATCCTCCAAATGCATTAAATAAAATGCAAGAAGCAATTATTAAATTTGAAAAAGCCCAAAAAGATGCTCAAGGAGGGCTTAGACTAATAGATATATTTTTATTCCCAGCTGGAACAATAGTTGCTAGTGGTCCAAGTTGTTCAGAGCAAGGTTCGGGCAGATGGTTGCCAAAACCATCAGATACTCTGAATAAATTCATATTAATGTCAAAACCTAGTGTTGGTTACAAGGATATCCCTCTCTTGTGGGTGCAAATGGTTGATGTGAGTAAAATGATTGGCTTCATTTTACCAGATTGGATTGCAGATATCCTGCCAGGCGAATATCCTATCCACACAAAAGATGGAATTGTCAAACAAAACTTTAAAGGTGGAGTTCTAAAAATTGTAACTGGTGATTTTAATTTGTTTAAAGTGCCTGTTCCTTATGGCCATATTTGGGATTCTTTTTTAAGAGTTTTTCTTGGTTTAGTTTTTGGAATACTAATTGGAGTACCTCTTGGGCTATTTATGGGTTTAAATAGATTTGCAAAAGGTTTTTTTGATCCTTTAATTGAGCTCTATAGACCAGTACCACCTCTTGCATGGGCTCCACTAATAATTTCTGTATTAGGAATTGATAATACTGGAAAGGTATTCTTATTATTTATGGTGTCATTATCTATTATGATTATTTCTGCAAGGGCAGGTGCATCTGGAACTCAACTATCAAAAATTCATGCTGCCCACTCTCTCGGAGCCTCAAAAAAACAAATTTTAAGACATGTAATATTCCCAAATTCATTACCAGAAATTTTGACAGGAATTAGAGTTGCAGTTGGAATGTGTTGGGGAACATTAGTAGCAGCAGAATTTTTAGCAGGAACAACAGGAATTGGATTTGTTGAAAACGTTGCAAAAAAATATTTTCAGTATGAAGTTATTTGGATTACAATATTTATAATGGGATTATTGGGACTTTTATTTGATATAACACTTAGAAAAATAATTGATAAAACAATTCCATGGCGTGGAAAGGGATAATTTTTTTAATAGTTTTTTCTAATAATATTTTGGATATATTCTCTTAATTTCCTTTTACCAAAATATCTATAAACTTTGTTTGTTAGATTCATGTTGGTCAAAGCTGAAGCATACCTTTCTCCAGGTCTTCTTTTCAAAAATTTAATTTTTGACTGAAATAATTTTGCGACTTCTAAAATAGATAAACTCTCTTTGCTTGCTATACTATAATGCCTACATAAGTTTTTTTTCCATGCTTGATAACATACTTCAACTGTATCACTTATGTGAGTAAATCTTCGTGTTTGAGTTCCAGGTTTAACCACTGGCAAAGGTTTTTTTTTTTTAAATGATTCCTCAAAAATTCCTATAACTGTTGACATTTTACCTTTAGAGATTTGTTTTGGACCATATACATTATAAAAATAAATTACCTCATATTTAAATTGAAACCATTTTTTTAAATTTTCTAATAATTCTAGATTTTTAGATTTTGTAAATGCATAAGGAGATAAATTTTTGTCATTTCCTTTATTTCCTAAACTTGCAGAAGTTGCTGAATAGATCAATCTAATCTTATTTTCTAAACAAAAATTAAATACAGAATTAGTGCCAACTGTATTAGACTCGATGCACTCATTCATATTTAAAAAACTTTGATAAATTCTCGCAAATTCACCAAAATGAAAAACACTATTAATACTATTTTTATTTTTAATTAAAGAATTAATATTTTTTGTATGACCTTTAATATATTTAACTCTCTCGTTTTTTATGTGATTTTTAGATAATCCAGAGCTATAATTATCTAAACTAATTATTTTATACTTTGTTTTTTTTAATAATAGCTCAATTAAATTTGCACCAACAAAACCTGCACCCCCTGTAACAATTATTTTATTTTTTTTCATTAAAGGTTATTAAATTAACACTTCTGAATATAATTTAGTTAAAATCTAACCAATTACTATACTTAATTTGATTTTCTTTTATATACTTTGGCATTTCATTTATATCTAATTGTTTTAGAGGAAATTCTTTACCAAATTTATTTTCTTTAGAATCTGCTAAATGGTCATGATCAATTACTCTTCTTTGAATAAAATCTTTAATCATTTCTGGGGTTTTTTTTGAGGCTCTATATTCATCATGATGTTCCGTATCTAATTCTTTTTTATGAATTTCGTCGGGACTTATTATTCTTGTGAAATGCCATCCCCCATTTTTAATAATATTTACATTCATATAACGGTCTTTTTTTAAAAATGTATCAATTCTATAGAAAGGGTATTTTTTTGGTTTTACTTGTCTTAACCATTCAAAATTAATTAAGTCTTTTTTTTTGATTATACGCGTCCCATACCATTTAATTCTATCGCATAATAAATTAAATTTATAATAAAATAGATCTTGCTCAAAAATTGTTATTTTACTTTTGTTATTTTCAAAATTAAATAAATCTAAATTTGGTATTTCGTCATTATCACTGTACATAATATAATCATTTTCATCTGCGATTTTATTAACAGCATCGAACAGCTTGTTTCTTTGAAAAGCTATTCTTTTTACAGAATTTAATCTCCAATTTAAGTGTGATTCTTTTTTTTTAGTATCATTCTCATAGACTAGATCCTCCGGTTCATCGTGTATAACAACGTATTCTATTTTGTCTTTAAATTTTGAAAATTTGCTAATATCGAAATTGAGCTCTTTTTTTCTTCCTGAATGTGAAAACTTAGCTTCACAAATAACAAATTTATCCACATATTGATCAAGCATATTTAACCTTAAATCTATTATTAATTCCTCATCATAATACGTGGTACAATCAAAAAGTTTCATTAATTTTTTTATATTATTAAAGTAAATTATAATATAATTAAAATGATTAAACTAAAAAATAAGTTTTAGAATGTCTTTAGCAATAATCACCGGTTCAACAGGATTAGTTGGTTCTGAAGCAGTAAATTTTTTCCATGATAAAGGTTTTGAAATAATTGGAATAGACAATAATTTGCGAAAACTATTTTTTGGAAAAAATGGTTCAACCTCTTGGGTAAAATCAATACTTTTAAAAAGAAATAAAAAATTTAAAAACTTCAGTGTGGATATAAGAAATTTAGATGCTCTGAATAAAATATTTAACAGATATAAAAAAAAGGTCTCTGTTATAATTCATTGTGCAGCACAACCTTCTCATGATTATGGAAAAAATTTCCCTTTTTTAGATTTTAATGTGAACGCAACAGGAACTCTCAATCTTTTAGAATTAACAAAAAAATATTGCCCTGATGCTCCTTTTGTATTTGTGTCAACAAACAAAGTTTATGGTGACAATCCAAATAAATTAAAAATTTATGAAAAAAATTCTAGATGGGAATTAAAAAAAACAGATAAATTTTATAAAGGTATTAAAGAAAATTTTCCCATAGATAATGCAACTCATAGTTTTTTTGGTGTTTCAAAAACATATGCTGATTTGATTGTTCAAGAATATGGAAAAAATATTGGATTAAAAACGGTATGCTTCAGAGGTGGATGTATAACTGGTCCGAATCACAGTGGTGCAACCTTGCATGGGTTTTTATCTTATTTAGTAAAAGCAAGTTTAAAGCAAAAGAAATACAATTTAATTGGTTACAAAGGAAAACAAGTTAGAGATAATTTACACAGCCATGATCTAGTAAAATGTTTCTGGGAATTTTACAAAAAACCAAGAATAGGTGAGATATATAATATTGGAGGTGGAAGATACTCAAATTGTTCAATTATTGAAGCTTTGGATTTAGTTGAGGAAATTGCTCAAATAAAAGTAAAAAGAAATGTTTTAAAGAACCCAAGAGTTGGTGATCATATCTGGTATATTTCCGATACCTCTAAATTTAGAAAGCATTATCCAAAATGGTGTCAAATATATAATACAAAAAAAATAATTGAGGAACTAGTTGAACATCAAAAATAAAAAGTTATTCATTCTTTTAAAAGAAATTTTCATAAAACATAAGTTAAACTCTCAGCACGCAGAAATATCTGCAAATGCACTTATAAATGCTGAAATTGTTGGAGCCTATGGTCATGGTTTATCAAGACTAAAAATGTACTGTGATAGAATAAAAAAAAAAGCTATTAATCCCGAACCTAAAATAAAAATTAAAAAAATATCTCAGTCAATTTCACACATAGATGCCGATAACAGCATAGGTTTTGTTGCAGCAGATATAGCTATAAAAAAAGCAATTGAAAATGCAAAAAAAACTGGAATAGGTTTAGTGGCTGTGAAAAATAGTGGACACTATGGTTTGTCAGGATATTACGCTGAACAAGCTGTAAAAAAAAACTTAATTACGATGATCTACACAAATGCTCCACCTGCCATTGCTCCACATGGAGCTAGTAAAAGTTTATTTGGAACTAATCCAATTTGTTTTGGAACACCTACAAACTCAAAAGTACCTTTTATCTTTGACTCATCAATTTCAATGATTAACAGAGGTAAGATGAGATTTGCATCAAAAAATAATCAGAAATTACCAGACGGTGTTGCCCTGGATATGTTTGGTAAACCGACAACCGATGCGAATAAAGCTCTTAAAGGTGTTCAATTACCCATTGCAGGATTTAGAGGTTCAGGATTAGCTTGGATGGTGGATATATTGAGTGGTGTTTTAACTGGTGGTAATCATTCAGGCAGAGTTAAAGATCCTTTTGAAGATTTTACTGGACCACAAAATATCGGGCATTTATTTATCACATTTAAAACAAATTTATTTGTAAAAGATTATAATAAAAGAATTAAAGATAATATCAAAAGAGTAAAACAACTACCCAAAGTCAAAGGAATAAAAGAAATAATGTATCCAGGACAAAATAAATATAAAAGATATAAATTGAATTTAAAAAAAGAGATTAAAATCTCTAAAATTATTAAGAAAGAATTAGAGATCCTAAAAAACTAATTATGCTTTCAAACAAAGAAATTATTGTTCCAAATAATCTATTAAATGCTTCTCTAAAAAATAAAGGAGTGAAGGCGGGAATTGTCAATGCTGGGAAACCGTTGCCAATGTTATCTGTTCAAGATGCAGTCAAAGAAAATTTAATTAATCCAATTTTTATAGGAGATGAAAAAGAAATTCTAAAATGCGCAGAGGACTTAAAGTGGGATATTTCTAAATATGAAATTATTAATGAAACAGTTGAAAATAATACTGCAGGGATAGCTGCAAAACTTGCTAGTGAAGGAAAAATAAGAATTATAGTCAAAGGCCATATTCATACAGATATTTTAATGAAAGCGGTTTTAAAAAGAGAATACAATTTGATGGGTAAAACAAGGTTAAGTCATATCTGGCATATGACGTTAGAAAAAGACGATAAACCTCTTATAATTACTGATGGTGCTTTAAATGTATTACCAAATGTAAAAACTAAAATGCATATCTTAAAAAACGTAATTAATTTTTCTCATAGAATTGGAATCGAAAGACCAAAAATTGCAGTATTGTCTGCTACGGAGGAAGTTTTAGATAGTGTTCCAAGTTCAAAAGAGGCTGAGGAAATTACAAATCTTGCAAAAAAAGAAAATTTAAATGCTGATGTATTTGGACCTTTAGCTTTCGATAATAGTATTTCAAAAAAATCTGCGACTATTAAAGGTATTAAAAACGATGTTGCAGGAATTGCTGATGTATTATTAGTGCCGAGTGTTGAAACAGGTAACGCATTAGTAAAGATGTTAATATACTTTAGTGGTGCATGTGCTGCAGGAGTAGTTGTAGGTGGAAAAGTACCTGTGGTAATAACTAGCCGTTCTGATGAAGCACCTGCAAGACTAGCATCAATAGCTGCAGCAGTTGTTGCACTAGATTAAATCTTTGATTGCAATAAAATTAAATTTGTCTTAAATAATTCATCAATTATAAAAATGTATTAATGGCTATTACTTATTTAAAAAAGTCACCTAAAACTTCGTCCACTGACGATAATAAGACAACTGGAATAGTTCAAGATTTACTAAAAAATATCGAAACAACAAAAGAGCAAGGCTGTATTGATTTAACTAAAAATTTCGACAAGTATGACGGGGATATAATAGTATCAAAAGATAAAATTGAAGAAATTAAAAAAATATTAGATCAAAAAACCAAAGATGATATTCAATTTTCATTTGAAAGAGTTAGAAAATTTGCTGAAGCACAACTTAAAAATTATGGACAAGATTTCGAGGTAGAACTTTCTGATGGTTTGTATGCAGGTCAAAAATTAATACCTGTAAATACAGCAGGTTGCTACATCCCAGGTGGAAGATATGCGCACATTGCATCTGCTGTAATGAGTGTAACTACAGCAAAAGTTGCTGGAGTTAAAAATATTATTGCATGTAGTCCTCCTAAAGAGGGTGTTGGTGCCCACCCTACTATTGTATATACAGCTGACCTTTGTGGGGCAGATGTTATCTTAAATTTAGGTGGTGTTCCTGCAATTGCTGCGATGACCAATGGATTATTTAAAAATCCCCCTGCAGATATAATTGTAGGACCAGGAAATCAGTTTGTAGCAGAGGCTAAAAGAATTTTGTATGGAAAAGTTGGAATAGATCTATTTGCAGGACCAACTGAAATTGGAATTATAGCTGATGCTAAAGCTGATCCAGAAATTGTTGCTGTAGATTTAGTAGGACAAGCAGAGCATGGATATAATTCACCTTGTTGGCTTTATACAACTAGTAAAGAATTAGCTAAAAAAGTAATGAAAAGAGTTCCAGAATTAATTGCAGAACTTCCAGAAGTTCCAAGAACAAGTGCTGAAGCAGCTTGGAGAGACTATGGTGAAGTAATTCTTTGTGACACTGATGAGGAAATAGTAAAAATTAGTGACGAATATGCACCTGAACATTTAGAAGTACAGACTGAAAACTTAAAATGGTTTCATGAAAAATTAACAAATTATGGATCATTGTTTGTGGGTGAAGAAACAACTGTTGCATATGGTGATAAATGCTCTGGAACAAATCATATTTTACCAACTAAAGGAGCAGGAAAGTATACTGGTGGATTGTTCGTTGGAAAATTTATTAAAACATTAAGCTTTCAAAGAATGACAAAACAATCTACTAAATTAGTTGGTGCTGCTGCAGCTAGAATTTCTAGATACGAGGGAATGGAAGCTCATGCGAGAACTGGTGATGTAAGGTTAAGAAAATATGGTTTTTCTAATTAATTTTCTGGCTTAAAAATTAAACACAATCCATTATTACAAAATCTTTTACCGCTAGCAGTTGGACCATCTAAAAAAACATGACCATGATGTGCACCACAATTTGCACAATGATATTCCATTCTCCTCATTCCAAAAGAATAATCTATTTTTGTTTTAAAAGCTCCTGGTAATGCCTCTGAAAACGAAGGCCAACCTGTACCACTGTCAAATTTTGCACTTGAGGAAAATAATTTAGCTCCACAGTTCGCACAATGATAAAATCCTTCTCTATTTTCCTTAAGTAATTCACTTGTAAATGGTCTTTCAGTGCCCTCATTAAACATAATATTTTTTTGTTCTTTTGAAAGATTTTTATTTATAATTTTTTTTGTTGCTGAATATAAAAATTTATAAGGAAATAAAAAAAAAGTTAAAAATGAAAGGCCAATTGTTTCTAAAAACTTTCTACGAAAAATCATCTGAAAATCTAATTAACTCAAAATTTCTTTAGCGCTTTTTTCTTCAGCATTTTTTTCTTTAGCTTTATTTTTTTTGTAGGCTAATTTAGATTTCTTTAAATTAATTAAATCAGCAAACTTGTGATTTACATCTCTATGACCTGCTTCATCATCTCTTATTACTCGTACAACATCTTTAAGTGTAGCATGAAGTGGTAAATTCCAATAATTTATAGCGATTAGTGGTGCAGGTTGGTCTGGGATAGTTCCTGCTTCAAGTTCATTTAAATATTCTGTATAACTAATTACCGCTTCTTCCTCGAAATAACCTACAATTCTATGAGCAGTTCTCTGAGAGACTAAATATATAATAGCATAAGTTAAAATAAATATAAATTGAGCAATCATTATAATAAATCTTTCAAGAGCAGTTGGTTTTGCGACATGTATAAAAGTCATTAAATGCATTCTCTCATTTTCAGCTTCGTCTAAAAGAGTTTTAATCCAGCCTTTGTCATCCTCAATTTTTCTAAGTGATTTTAAGTGTAGTAACATTCCTGCTACCATTCCTGGAACTGCAGCAACAGTTTCAAGAACAACAGCTCTATGACCATATCTTTTTTTAAAGAAGGTATCTGCTAATAAACGTAAAAATTTAGTAAATGATAAAGCAACTTTATCACTAAAATTTTTCGGTTTAAAATGTGTTTCTAAATCACTCATACTTTTAAAATAATAATTAATTTCAAATTTAACATGCGCTATAATTGTCTAAAAAAATATTGATTTATTAAAGGAAATTTAACGTTTCTTTAGCTATATAGATTATTAGTAATGACATAAAACAAATTATAAATATATTTATATATCTCCATATTGTTTTCTTTAGAGCATATTCAGAAAAAAAAACTGATAAATAACCAAGTAAAAAGAAAAATATAATTGATGCAATTGATGCTCCAAAACCAAAATAAATTTTTTCATGTAAAAGAAAGTTTTTTGAAAAATTTCCTAAAAAGAAAACCGTATCAGAATATACATGTGCATTAAGATAGGTAAAACCAAGTGTCTTGAATAAAATACTACTAGTTGATACATCTTTTACTTGAGTGTTAAAATTCACATTAATTTTTAAAGATTTGATCTTTGAGTAAATAAAATAAACTAAAAAAATTATTAATAAAACATTCAATATTAATTCAATATATAAATTAAAATATTGTTCAAACAAATGGAATAGAAGTATACCTGTAAATATTAATAATAAATCTGATAGAGAACAAATTAAACAGACAAGAAAAACAAACTGTTTTTTTAGACCTTGTTCGATTACAAAAATATTTTGAGCACCTAATGCTAAAATTAAACTTAGCCCGGTAAAAAAACCTAATACCAGGTATTCCATTTAAATTCAGATTATTCTGAATTAGCTGTCAAAGTTTTGATCTCTAAAATATTTTCGTTGGGGTCTTTCACAAAAAATGTTTCTTGCTCGTATTTTGTTCCTTTAAATCTTAAATAAGGCTCATCGTAATACTTCGCACCTTTTTCTTTCAATCTATTTTTTAAAGTATCAAAATCTTTTCTAGATAAATGCACTCCAAAATGTGGAACTGAAACGTTACCCATATCTACATCATGTCTTTCACTGTCTAGTTTATGAGCGCTAGCATGAAGAGTTAATTCATTTCCCCAAAAATCTACATCGGCCCATTCTTGTGCTGAGTTATCAAGTC
>CABZBT010000024.1:0-5000 GCA_902524045.1 uncultured Pelagibacteraceae bacterium
TCCCGACGAATTATCATCTAAATCTTTGAAAGAAATTATAAAACATATTGATGTGCCTATTGTGGCTGATATTCATTTTCATTACAAAAGAGCTATTGAGGCTGCAGAGAGTGGAGCAAGTTGTTTAAGAATAAACCCCGGTAATATTGGAAATGTTAAAAGAATAAAAGAAATTGTCAAAGCTGCAAAAGATAATGATTGTTCTATTAGAATTGGAGTCAATGCTGGATCTTTGGAGAAAGATATTTTAGAAAAGTATAAGGAACCATGTCCAGAGGCTTTAGTCGAAAGCGCGATGAGAAATATAAAAATTCTTGAAGATGCGGATTTTTACAACTTAAAAATTAGTGTAAAATCCTCAGATGTATTTTTATCCATAGCAGCATACCGTCAATTGTCAAAAGCTATTGATTATCCATTACATTTAGGAATTACTGAGGCAGGAGGTTTTATTCCTGGGAGCATTAAATCCTCAATAGGTTTAGGAACATTGCTTTTAGATGGTATAGGTGACACAATAAGAATTTCCTTGTCTGATAATCCAGTCAAAGAGGTCAAGATCGGTAATGAAATCTTAAAATCTCTTAACTTAAGAGAAAGAGGAGTTAAAATAATTTCATGCCCATCTTGTGCAAGGCAAGGGTTCCAAGTAATTGAAACAGTCAAAGTTCTAGAAAAAAAACTTTCACACATTAAAACACCTCTTACTCTCTCAATTATCGGATGTGTAGTTAATGGTCCTGGAGAGGCAGCTTTGACAGATATTGGGATAACGGGGGGTCAAAAAGGCAACAATATGCTATATTTGTCAGGAGTGCAGTCTGAAAAAGTTCTAACAAGCAACATGATTGAAAAGATTGTTGTTGAAGTTGAAAAAAAGGCATCTGAGTTAGAAAAAAATTAAGATGATACCGATTAAGACCATAGAAGATATAATTAAAAAACATGTGTTATTAGAAAAAGACTTATCTGAGGGAAAAATAGATAAAAAACTATTTGCAGAAAAATCAAAAGAATACTCTGATTTAAATGAAATAATTCAAAATGCAAAAAAATACATCTCTTACGAAAAAGAAAGATCAGAATTAGAGAAAATTTTAAATGATAAAAATTCAGATACTGAATTAATTAAAATGGCAGAAAAAGAGTTGGATGATTTAAAAACAGAGAATCAGAATAATGAAAAAAAGTTAAGATTGTTTCTACTACCAAAAGATGAAGCAGATAAAAAAAATGCCATAATTGAAATTAGAGCAGGAACAGGAGGATTGGAGGCGAGTTTGTTTGCGTCAGATTTGTTTAAAATGTATGAAAAAATTAGTAATAAAAAAAATTGGGTTGTAGAATTAATTTCAATATCAAAAAGTGAGGCAGGAGGATTAAAAGAGGTGATCGCTTCAATTAAGGGAATCAATATCTATTCTACACTAAAATATGAAAGTGGTGTTCACAGAGTTCAAAGAGTACCAGACACAGAAACCCAAGGTAGAGTGCATACGTCTGCAGCAACTGTTGCAGTTTTACCAGAAGTAGAGGAATTAGATTTAAAAATAAACGAGTCTGATTTAAGAATTGATGTATTTAGAGCTGGAGGACCAGGAGGTCAATCTGTGAACACTACAGATAGTGCAGTGAGAATTACACATATTCCAACCGGGATAACTGTTTCTCAACAAGATGAAAAATCGCAACACAAAAATAAAAGTAAAGGGATGAAAATACTAAGAGCTAGATTATATGAGTTAGAAAGATCAAGAATTGAAAAAGAAAGATCTCAAGATAGAAAAAGTAAGATTGGAACAGGCGATAGATCAGAAAGAATTAGAACATACAACTTTCCACAAGGAAGAGTTACTGACCATAGAATAAACTTAACATTACATAAATTGGAAGAATTTCTAGAGGGGGAAATTTTTGACGAAATGATTGAAGCTTTAATATTAAAGTCTCAAGAGGAGAGTCTAAAAGTTTTGAATTAAATGAATGTAGATACTGCAATTAGAAAAGCTTTTTTAGATTTAAAAAAAGAAAATATTGAGTCAGCATTAATTGACAGTGAAATTTTGATGTCAAAAGTTTTAGGAGAGGATAGGGGTAGTGTGCTTTTGAATTCAGAAAAATTATTAAGCAATCAAGATTATAGAAGCTACAGAGAACTCATCTCAAGTCGTTTAAAACATAAGCCAATTGCATATTTGATAGGTGAAAAGTCATTTTGGAAATATGAGTTTGAGATCAACAATAAAGTCTTAATACCCAGACCTGATACAGAATTAATAGTTGAAGAAGTATTAAAAATTTACAAAAATAAACCTAAAATTAAATTTTTAGAGGTAGGTGTTGGCTCTGGATGTTTAATTTTATCAATCCTCAAAGAAAGAAAGCTCTTTTTAGGTGTGGGTGTAGATTTAAGTAAAGATTGCATCAATATATGTGAAATAAATGCTAATAAGCTTAGGGTTCAAAATAGAATTAAATTATTTAAAACAGATATTGACAATTTTAACTTAGGGAAATATGATTTAGTCGTATCTAATCCTCCTTATATTAAAAAATTAGATTTAAATAAATTAAGTAAGGATGTAATTAAATATGAGCCTAAATTAGCGCTTGATGGCGGGTTAGATGGTTTATCAAAAATCAGAAAAATAATTAGAAAATCTTCTGAATTGGTAAAATTGAACGGTAAATTGATAATAGAGATTGCTCATGATCAAAAACACATGGTTAGAGATATCTTAATAAAAAATGGTTTTTTTGTACATAAAATTGTTAAAGACTTAAATAAAAATGACCGGTGTATAATTTGCACAAAAATAAAATAATAAAATGGTAACATTTAGAAATAATAATTCTAGAAGAAATAATTTCAGAAGAAATGAGAGAAATTTTAAATCAAATGGCGATAGATCTAAATTTGTAAATAATTTTACTAAAAATGATAATTTCCAGAGAAAATTACCAGGTAGAAACAATCATAACGCATCAAAATTAATTGAGAAGTATAACCATTTAGCTAGAGAGGCTTTATCAAATGGTGACAAAATATTATCTGAAAATTATTTTCAACACGCTGATCATTTTACAAGAATTTCAAATGAACAAGAAATCCAAAAAAAAAGCAATTTAATAAATAATAATGAAGAGAAATCCTTTAAAGATGTAATTAATACTAATCAGATTAAAGACAGTCTACAAGAAAAATAATTTTGTAAATTTAATAATTAAATTTTAAAAAAATCAATTAAATCCAATAATTTTCTCAGATTTTAGCACATTTAATTTAATTTTTTTTGTTTCAAAAATTTTTCTTTCATTACCTTTTAAGATTTTACCAGAAGGAAGTTTTAAGGTCTGAGAATTTACTTTTTTACCATTTATTATTACCTCATAATGCAGGTGTGGACCTGTGGATTTTCCTGTTGAGCCCACATATCCTATTGTTTGTCCTTGTTTAACTCGCACCCCACTTCTGATACCTTTTGCGAATTTTGACATATGTGCGTAAATTGTTTGATATGTGGAGTTATGTTTTATTACAACGCAGTTCCCTCCTCCACCACACCATCCAGCTTTTCTTATTGTACCTGATCCTGAAGCCATTATAGGTGTTCCCATTGGTGCAGCAAAGTCAGTTCCCTTATGCATTTTATTAAATCCATCAATTGGATGTTTCCTCATACCAAAAGGTGAAGAAAGTCTAGCACCATTTATTGGTGTTTTCATAAGAGCTTTTTGAATACTTTTTCCATTTTTGTCGTAATGACCAATACTTCCTTGTTTATCAAAATAATAAAGTGAGTTATCCTCTCCACTTAGAATTAGATTTGCATATAAAATATTTCCGGTCTCAATTATTTTCTTTTTTTCATTAACAAAGATCTCATACATTATTTGGAACTTATCTTTCTTTCTAATATCCCTTTGAAAGTCTACTTGAAAGCCGTAGATTCTTGCAAATTCAATAATAATATTAGGTGGAATTTTTTTTTCAGATGCTGACTTATATAAACTTTGTGAAATTATATTTTCGTTATAACTAATTTTTTTCTTAAGTTTTGTGAGAACAACCTTTTGATCAAAAACTTGATTTGTTAAATTTTTAGTTAATACAATTCTTTCTTTATTTGATATTTGAAATATAAATTCTTTTACTGAATTTTCACTTTGATCTATAGTTAAAAAAATTTTCTGATTTGTTTTTAATTTATCTAAATTTATTTTTTTTTTTAAGTTACTTTTAAGAATTTGAATCTCTTTTTTGTTAATTAAGTAATTTTCCAAAATACTGTCGAAAGTTTCTCCTATCCCAACGCTGTGTGATATTTTTTTAAATCTTGGTTCAAATTTATTGAAAAAATGATTTACTGTTTTTTTAAAGTATACGTTTTCGATTATTTGTTTATAGTTGTTGTTGATTTCAGTTTTAGAATTAGATACGGACAAGATTACTGATGTAGTAAATAATCTTTTTCAACCACATACACCAACAATCATAAATAATTCACTTCACTTTTTTGAAAGCACCATAGGTAAGTTTTACACATCTTCTAATTCACAAACATTTAGAACAAATGGATTTTTAAGAGGGCTAGATGTATTTGATGAAAATTATGTTTTAGGTCAGAGTGAAACTTTGTACATGTCGAGAGCAAAATCTCTAAACCATATATTGCTTAATTCTGGAATATATATATATAACCAAAAGTCTAAGCTTACTCGTTTCTATGATACAAACGGAATAAAAAACATTCATTATCTAAAAATTAACAAATTCAAATAAAGTATTATCCAAAAAAATTTTTTTCAGTGCATAAATTAAGCCAATTGAGCTATTAGTACTGGTCAGCTGCACGCATTACTGCGCTTCCACATCCAGCCTATCAACGTGGTGGTCTACCACGGCTCTATAGGAAGAACTAGTTTTGAGGTGAGTTTCCCGCTTAGATGCTTTCAGCAGTTATCTCGTCCATACTTAGCTACCCGGCACTGCAGCTGGC
>CABZBT010000024.1:7500-9737 GCA_902524045.1 uncultured Pelagibacteraceae bacterium
AGTATATCACGTCCTTCATCGGCTTTCAGTGCCAAGGCATCCGCTACACGCCCTTAAACGCTTAATTTATGCACAGAAAAAAATTCTGTGTTGAATCAAATTTTTATTTGAACATTAACTAATATTAAAGTTAATGTTCGGATATAGATATTGATATTATTAAATTTATTTACAATTTTTATAGCTAAGTGTTTGGTGGAGGATAGCGGGATCGAACCGCTGACCTCCTGAATGCAAATCAGGCGCTCTCCCAGCTGAGCTAATCCCCCTCAATTATTTGGTGGGCCGAGAAAGACTCGAACTTTCGACCCCACCCTTATCAAGGGTGTGCTCTAACCAACTGAGCTACCGGCCCTAATGCAAGAGAAACACTAAATTTAAGAAGAGAAATGAGGACGGTCAACATTAACCGTGTATATTATTTAGAATAAAATTGAATTTTATTCATCCTTAGAAAGGAGGTAATCCAGCCGCAGGTTCCCCTACGGCTACCTTGTTACGACTTCACCCCAGTCGCTGACTATACCGTGGTCAAGGGTTTTAAGCCTTGCCTTAAGGTAGAACCAACTCCCATGGTGTGACGGGCGGTGTGTACAAGACCCGGGAACGCATTCACCGTGGCACGCTGATCCACGATTACTAGTAATTCCAGCTTCATGTACTCGAGTTGCAGAGTACAATCCGAACTGAGGTATCTTTTAAGGATTTGCTTAACGTCGCCGTTTTGCTTCCTGTTGTAGATACCATTGTAGCACGTGTGTAGCCCAACACGTAAGGGCCATGAGGACTTGACGTCATCCCCACCTTCCTCCAGCTTATCACTGGCAGTTCTTTCAGAGTGCCCAACTTAATGATGGCAACTAAAAGTGAGGGTTGCGCTCGTTGCGGGACTTAACCCAACATCTCACGACACGAGCTGACGACAGCCATGCAGCACCTGTGTTTCGTCCGGCCGAACCGAAAACTTTAATCTCTTAAAGTCGCGACGAACATGTCAAGTGTTGGTAAGGTTCTGCGCGTATCTTCGAATTAAACCACATGCTCCACTACTTGTGCGGGTCCCCGTCAATTCATTTGAGTTTTAACCTTGCGGTCGTACTCCCCAGGCGGTGTGTTTATCGCTTTCGCTGCGACACTGAAAATAAATTTCCAACGTCTAACACACATCGTTTACGGCATGGACTACGAGGGTATCTAATCCTCTTCGCTACCCATGCTTTCGTTCCTCAGTGTCAGTAATGATCCAGAAAGCTGCCTTCGCAATTGGTATTCTTTCTAATATCTACGAATTTCACCTCTACACTAGAAATTCTGCTTTCCTCTATCAAACTCTAGCTGAAAAGTTTTGATGGCAGTTCCAGAGTTAAGCTCTGGGATTTCACCACCAACTTTTTCAACCACCTACGAACTCTTTAAGCCCAGTAATTCCGAACTACGCTAGGTCCCTTCGTATTACCGCGGCTGCTGGCACGAAGTTAGCCGGACCTTCTTATTCGGGTACAGTCATTTTCTTCCCCGACGAAAGAGCTTTACAACCCAAGGGCCTTCTTCACTCACGCGGCATCGCTGCATCAGAGTTTCCTCCATTGTGCAAGATTCCCCACTGCTGCCTCCCGTAGGAGTTTGGGCCGTGTCTCAGTCCCAATGTGGCTGATCATCCTCTCAAATCAGCTATTGATCAAAGTCTTGGTAGGCCATTACCCTACCAACAAACTAATCAAGTGCAGGCTCATCCAATGGTGCATAAAGCTTTCTCTGTAAAGACTTATCCGGTATTAGCACAAGTTTCCTCGTGTTATTCCAGGCCAAAGGGTAGATACCCACATGTTACTCACCCGTCTGCCACTAAGTATTGCTACTTCGTTCGACTTGCATGTGTTAGGCGTGCCGCCAGCGTACGTTCTGAGCCATGATCAAACTCTCAAGTTTAAAAACGGCGCACACTAGCTTCTATATAAATTCTAAGAATAAAATTTATATAATGTTGAAGTGTGTACGACAAATTTTGGTAACCTTAACCGTCCACACTTCTCTTCTTAAATATATACGTTTTTAATAACTAATTGAGAAAAATACTCAATAATCTCCTAAAATTTATTGATAAAACAATAATTTAGTGAGAAATTTGAAGCTTATAGGCTAAAACTATGGGAAATCAAGCTTTTAAGAATAAAAAAATCACTAAAAAGTGCCCATTTTTTGGGGTTTTTTTTGATTTTTTTTTGTTGTTAAATTAA
>CABZBT010000025.1 GCA_902524045.1 uncultured Pelagibacteraceae bacterium
CTTTACTCGGAAAAAAGGCTGCAATGTTGTGCACCGCATCTGTAGAAGAGGTTATTGATAAGCATTACCAAGATCAAATAGATCAATTGGAATCGGATGAAAATGATTTAAAGTCTAAGATAATTAAATTCAGAGAGGACGAACTGCATCATAAAGACATCGCTTACGAGCAAGGTGCATCAAAAAAAGGTTTGTACTCAATTATGGATAAAATAATTAAAACTGGATCAAAAATCGCGATTAATATTTCAGAAAAAGTTTAGTATCAAGCCTCTAGTTCTACATCCCAATACAAATAATCCATCCAACTCCTATGGAGGTGATTTGGAGGGAAATTTTTTCCATTACTGTGCAAATCTTCGGTTGATGGTTGATAGGGGTATTGTGAAAGCTTCATACCAGAGGTTTTAAGTAATTTTCCACCTTTTTTAACATTACACGCAGAGCAAGCTGTAACGACATTATCCCAATTAGTTTCACCACCTTTAGATCTAGGTAATAAATGATCAAATGTTAATTCCTCACTACTTCCACAATATTGACATGAAAATTTGTCTCTTAGGAAAACATTAAATCTTGTAAAACTTGGTTTAGATTGTGGAACAATATAATCTTTTAATGCGATAACACTTGGTAATTGCATATTAAATGAGGGGCTTCTGACAACTCTATCATAATTACTAACAATTGTTACTCTATCTAAGAAAACAGATTTAACAGTATCTTGCCATGACCATAGTGATAAAGGGTAATAACTTAAAGGCCTATAGTCAGCATTCAATACTAACGCTGGACATTTCTCTAATGATACATCTTTGTCAACAAAATTATTTATCACAACTAAAGTTTAACTTAAAAGAAAATTTATTTCAACATTAAGTAGTTATTTTATTTTTTTTAAAATATAATTTAAAGCTATGCTTGATGACTCTATAGGGATATGATGGTCGCAGTTTTTAATTAGATGTGTATCTATACCAATGTTGTTTCTAATAAAAAAATCTTTTGCCTCTAAGAGGAAATTTGGGGGTACAACTTGATCTAATTCACCATGAATTAATAATGTTTGTGTAGAATTTTTTTTCCTGGCCTCCAAATCTTTTGTATTAATTATCTTACCTGAAAAACCAACAATACAATTATATTCATTTTCTGATGTTAATCCTAAATTAATTGACATCATGCATCCTTGACTAAATCCACACAAACAAATTTTATCATTTTGTAAATTAAATCTTTCTTTAACTTCTTTTATAAATTGATTTAATATTTTTTCTGCTTTAAGAGACTGTTTTAGAATATAATCTGAATTATCATTGGTTAAATCGAACCATTGATATCCAGAAGGATTTATAGAGCATGGTTCGTGTCCATTTGGACAAATAAAAACTGTATTTGGTAAATGTCTTTTCCAATTTAAAGAGAGCATGCTTATATCTTTTCCATCTCCGCCATATCCGTGAAGTAGAATTATAGCATTTTTAATAATCTTATCTTCTGGCTGAATAATGGTTGTATCTAGGCAAAATGTCATACTATATTTTTTTGTGTTTTTATTTTAAAAACAATCTAAAGTACTTATATGATTTCTGCAGCATTAGTAAAAATAATATCAATAATACTACTATTTATTGTTGGAATTGTTTTGATACTTGGAATTGGTACTTTGTTTAAAGGTGGAGAAACTAGTAAAAAATATTCTAATAAATTAATGCAACTTAGAGTATTGTTACAATTTATTGCAATAATTGTATTAGTGTCTTTCGCATATTTTTTTAAGAATTAATTATAGCCACTTAACCATTTAATAAAATCTTCATTTTCAAAATCGATCGAACCAATAATTCTAGCAAATTCAAAACCATCTTTATTAATTAATATTGAAGTTGGTATACCCCTTAATTGTAGTTTTTTTGCCAAAGTTATCGGAGAATCAAAATAAATTTTTAAGTTTTTTATATTTAAATTTTCCAAAAAATTTAATGATTTTTCTAAACTATCTTTTCCTATATTTATTGGGAAAATTTCAAGATTATCTAAACCTTTTTTTTTTTGTAAATTATTCAATGATGGCATCTCTTCTTTACATGGAGCGCACCATGTTGCCCAAAAATTTAACAAAATAAGGTTTCCTTTAAAATCTTTTAAATTAATCTGTTTATTATCGACATCTAAAAATGTTAATTCGTCATATTTTTTCAATTTTTCATTGATTACAATATTTTTAAAATTAGGAACTTCGTCTGCAAGAGCATTAGAGAAGAAAAAAATAAAAATTATTATAAATCTCATGTTAATTGGTATAAATAATTATCATGTCAAAAAATAAAAACAACAAGGCAATATGGGGTGTGCGAATAAAAAAGGCTACATCATCTGCATTTGAGAAAATTGGAAGTTCAATAGATATAGATAAAAGACTTTATAAAGAGGATATAAAAGTCTCTAAAGTACATGTGGAAATGCTTTTTAAGCAAAAAATAATTTCTTTTAAAATTAAAAATAAAATAATTTATGGATTAGAGAAAATTGAGAAAGAGATAAAGAATAATAAAATCCATTTAACTAAAAAATATGAAGATATTCATATGAATATTGAAAAAAGACTTTTTGAAATAATTGGGGATGAAGCAGGATATATCCACACAGCGAGATCAAGAAATGATCAGGTCATAACAGATTTTAAAATTTGGGTTAAATCCTCTACAGAAGAAATATGTCTTAAAATAGATAAGATAATAACAAGTACTTTGAAGTTAGCTGAAAAAAATATTTATACAATAATGCCAGGATTTACACATTTTAAAAATGCACAAGCTATTTCTTTCGCACATTATTTATTAGCTTATATTGAAATGTTTAATAGAGATAAAAGAAGATTTAATAATAATCTTGTTAGTTTAAATGAAAATCCTTTGGGTGTTGCTGCTTTAAGTGGTACTACTTTTAACATTAATAGAAACTACACAACAAAAAAACTTGGTTTCAAAAAACCTACAAATAATTCTATAGACACAGTATCTGATAGAGACTTCGTTTTAGATTACTTATACGCTATTTCAGTATGCTCAATGCATATTTCAAGAATTGCTGAAGAACTTATAATTTGGAATTCTGATGCATATAATTTGATAGGCCTATCAGACAAAATAGTTACTGGGTCTTCAATAATGCCACAAAAAAAAAATCCGGATGTGCTTGAATATTTAAGAGGAAAATCAGGAATCTCATATGGTAATTTATTTTCAATGCTAACAATATTAAAGGGATTACCTTTATCATATTTTAAAGATCTTCAAGATGATAAAGAAATTGTTTTTAAAGCAAATGACACAATTAAGGATTGTCTTATAATACTAGATGAATTTTTAAAAAATTTTTATCCAAACAAAAAACAAATGTTAGAACTTGCTAATACTGGACATATAACTGCAACAGATCTCGCCGATTATTTAGTTAAAAATTATTCAATGTCATTTAGGAAGGCCTATGAGAAGACTTCTGCAATTGTAAATTTAGCTGAAAAAAAAAAGAAAAATCTTTCTCAATTATCATTAGAAGAGCTGAAAATAATCGAACCAAAACTTACAAATAAGGTTTTAACAGTGTTTGATTTAAAAAACTCAATTAAATCAAAAAAATCTTATGGTGGAACATCTTTTGAAAATATCAAAAGAATGATAATGAAATATAAAAAACAAAATGATTAAGAATATTTTATTGATTTCGATTTTATACCTTTTTGTAGTTTCTTGTGGAAAAAAAGATGATCCAAAATATATAGAACCTGGAAAGAGTGGAAAAAAAACTATTATCCTTATAAATAAGGTTTAATGAGATATATCAATAAAAAACTTACTATAGGAAAATTTAGTGTAGAAACCATTGTCAAAAAATATGGAACACCAACGTATTGTTATTCATATAAAAAATTTAAGAAAAATATTTTAGATTTTAAAAAAAATTTCAAATCGTTCTCTCCTCTAATATGTTTTTCAATTAAATCAAATACTAATCTCAATTTAATTAAAGAAATTAAAAAATTTGGTTTAGGTGCAGATGTTGTTTCAATGGGTGAATTAATGATGGCGCTTAAAGCGGGTATAAATCCAAAAAAAATAGTTTTTTCTGGGGTAGGAAAAACTTCAAATGAAATTAATTATGCCATAAGCAAAGATATCTTACTAATAAACGCTGAGTCAGAAAATGAAATTAAAGAAATTGAAAAGATTGCAAATTCCAAAAATAAACTTATTCAAATTGGTATCAGACTAAATCCAAATACAGATGCAAAAACTTTAAACCAGATATCAACCGGAAAAAAAGAAAACAAATTTGGAATTAATGAAAAACAATTTTTAGAACTTGTGAAATATTGTAGGAAATCAAAAAATGTAGATCTTAAATGTTTAAGTGTTCATATTGGAAGCCAAATATTAAATCACAAGCCGTATGAAAAAATGTTAAGAGTAATCGATAAAGTTATTAAAAAAGCTAAATATAAATTTGAATTTATTGATCTCGGTGGAGGTATGGGAATTTCTTATGGAAAAAATGATAAGTTACTTAATTATAAGAGATATAACATTGCAATAAAAAATTTTTTAAAAAGATATAAATCAAAAATAATTTTTGAACCAGGCAGATCAATTGTTGGAAATTCGGCTTTTCTGATATCTAGAGTAATTTATGTAAAAAAAAACAGTAAAAAGGATTTTATAATTCTAGACGCAGCGATGAATGATTTAATAAGACCTGCTCTTTATGGTGCTATACATAAAATTTTACCGGCAAAAAAAAATATTAAAAAGTCAAATAAAACTTACGAATTTGTTGGTCCCATCTGTGAGAGTACCGATAAATTCTCTAGTATTAAAAACTTTCAGGAATTAAAAGAGAATGATCTTGTTGTATTGCATGATGTTGGTGCTTATGGAATGTCATTAAGTTCAAATTATAATCTAAGACTAAAGCCTATAGAGATTCTTGTAAAAAATTCAAAAATAAAAGTAATAAGAAAAAGGCAAACCTATAAAGACTTATTAAATTATTAAAAGGACGATGAGAGATAATCTATTTTCATTTTTCTTTTTTCTTGGGATAGTTATTATATCAATAATTTTTTTTCCCTCATTTTTTTTGCCCCAGAAAATTGTAATTATTGGCGGTAAATTAATGGGTTACTGGACTAGTTTTTGTTTAAGACTATTTTTATCAACAAAAATTTTAGTTAAAGGACGTGAGAATATAATTACAAACGAAAAATTTTTTATAGCTTCATCTCATCAATCGATGTTTGAAACTTTTTTTCTTCAAACTATATTTAATTCACCAGTGTTTATTCTAAAAAAAGAGTTACTAACTATCCCAGTTTTTGGATGGTATTTAAAGAAGATTGGATCAATTCCTATAAAAAGAGACAAAATCTCAAAAGATAACCTTGGATTTTTTAATGAAGTGTCTAGAGCTGTTCTGAATTCTGACAGACCACTATTAATATTTCCTCAAGGGACAAGAGTATTACCTCATGAGAGACCGACTTTAAAAAAAGGTGCATCAAGAATTTATGAAAAACTGAAAATTTCTTGTCAACCAGTTGCCATTAATTCAGGCTACATTTGGCCTAAAAAAGGTAACAAGAAACCAGGGAGAACAATAACCATCTCTATATTACCTGCAATTAATAAGGGGCTAGAGACAAATAAATTTTTAAAAATTCTTGAGGAAAAAATTTATTCAGAATTAGACTTAATAAATTAACCCTTCATTGGCATAACCACATAAATACTATCAAAATCGCTAGGATCTTTTATCAATGCTGGAGATCCCATATCGTTAAAAAATATTTCTATTTTTTCTCCATCGAGTTGTGATGCAATATCAATTAAGTATCTTGAATTGAAACTTATTTCTAAATTATGATTAAATTTTACATTGAGCGTTTCATTTCCATCTCCGCTATTTGTATTATTAACAATTAGATTAAGTGTATCTTGGGATAATTGAAACTTCACTCCATCTTTTTTATCCAATGAGACTGAAGCAACACGGTCAATAGAGTTTAAAAATGACTTAAGATTGCCTTCCATTTTTTTTTGATTATTTTTTGGAATTACTTGTATATAATTAGGAAATTTTCCATCAATTAACTTTGAAATCAAAATACTATTAGCTAACTCAAATTTAATTTTTGATTTTAAATTTGATATTTTAAGATCACCATCATAACTATCTAGTAAAGAACAAAGTTGGAAAATAGTTTTTTTTGGTAAAATTATTGGATCAAAGTTTATTTTCTCATTTAGTCTTATTTTTGAAATGGACATCCTGTGACTATCTGTTGCGGCTGCTGTAAGATAAATTTTGTCATCAACTTCAGTTTGATGAAGATATATTCCACTTAGATAATGTCTTGTCTCATCATTTGATACCGAAAACTTACATTTATTAAGAAGTTTTAAGAATTGTTTTGAATTTATATTAAATTCATTTTGATTAAAATTTTCTTCAGTTAAAGGAAACTCAGATGAACTTATGCAATTTAAATTAAATATTGATTTATCAGACTCTAGTTGAAGCTTGCTATCACTATTCATTAACAAGTTAATTTTTTTGTCAGAGGAAAATTTTCTCACAATATCAAACATAATTGAGGAAGTAGTAGTCGTTTTTCCTTCCTCAATAATTTCTGCATTATTAATCTGGTGAATAAAAATTAAATCTAAATCTGTCGCTGTTATTGTTAATTTAGTATTACTTGCGTCTAATAAAATGTTAGACAATATTGGTAATGTACTTCTTTTTTCTATTACTCCTTGACAATAGCTTAATGCTTCTTGAAGATCTTTTTGGTTTACGCTAAATTTCATTTTCTTTGCTGTACAATATGATATTTTTTAGTTTAGTAATATTCTCATTCATATCGGGGTTTTTTTCTTTTAGTTTTTCAATTGTTTTAACTGAATGAATTATAGTGGTATGATCGCGATTAGAAAACTCACGACCAATTTCTGGCAAAGATTTTGTAGTTAAAATTTTAGTCAAATAAATTGCGGTCTGTCTGGGTCTAACCAAATACCTTGATCTTCGAGATGATAACATTTCATTTTTACTAATTTTAAAAAATTTGCAAACTGATGTTTGTATTGTGTCGATCGTTACATTATTTTCATTTATATTTAATAAATCTTTCAATATGATTTTTATTTCTGACAGGCTTGGAAGTTTGTTATAAATTCTAGAGAAAGATATAATACGATTTATTGCTCCTACTAACTCTCTCACATTAGACGTTATCTTTTTACTAACAAAATCTTGAATTTCATCTGATATAATAATTTTATCGGAATACAAATTTGTTAACTCATTAATTTTATGATTAAGAATTTTTTTCCTTAAATCATATTCAGGTTTCTGTATATCAATAACCAAACCCCCTGAAAATCGGGATTTAATTCTTTCCTGAATTCTTGATAATTTATTTGGAGGTCTGTCAGCTGATACAATTATTTGAGAACCTTTGTCTAAAAGTGCGTTAAAAGTGTGAAAAAACTCTTCTTGCATCGCCTCTTTACCGTTCATAAATTGAATATCATCAATTATTAAAACGTCAGTATTTCTAAAAAATTCTTTAAATTTGACCATATTATTAGATTTTATAGACTTTACAAACTGGTACATAAATCGCTCTGCTGAAATAAACATAACCTTCTGATTTTTATTCATTTCATAACCAATCGCATTTAATAAATGAGTTTTTCCTAATCCTACACCTGCATAAATATACAATGGATTATAATATGAAATATTTTCAGACACTTTTAATGAAGCTTCAAAAGCAACCTTGTTACTATAACCAGTAAAAAAATTTTCAAATCTTTTATTATGGTCTATACGATTATATTGAAGATGTGAGTCTTTTATAAATGAAATTTTATCAATATTATCTGCTTTATTTTGGTCATATGATTTTTGAATTACGTCGCTTTTATTTTCCACAATTTTAAATTCAATTCTTACAATTTCTTTTTTATGCTTTTTTATAGTTTGTAAAATTTGATCCAGATATCTTGAGGTAATCCAGTCACGGATGAATCTTGTTGGAACAGCAAATAAAATATAATTATTAAATTCCTCAAATAAATTGATCTTTTTAATCCAACTTTCATAAACTTCTTTGCCTAATTTTATTTTTAATTCAGATTGGATTAATAGCCAATCTAGATTAGTTTTTTCAAAATTTTTATTTATGGTTGATTTGCTCATTTTTTGGAATGGATCAGTTACATCTATAATAATAATTATTGCAACAAGATTATCTTCTTAAACCAAAAAAAATAAAATCTAGGATTGTGTAAATTTTTTTTTAAAAAATCCTTTGACAAAAATTTATTTCATGTATTAAAAAACAAAATAAAATTTACAATTGAAAAAAATAGATTGTTTTTTTACTAATTCTAAATATTGTTATTTATAATTAAAATTTTATATATAAAGTGTGTTCTTCAAGTTGAATCAACTTAAAGTATAGACAACTACAATGATGCAATTTTTTTTGTTATTCTTGAAATGTTTCGTGAAGCATTTTGTTTTTTAATAATACCGCTTTTTGCAATCTTCATAAGCTCAGAATTCAACTTAGGTAAGAATTTTAAGGCGTCTGCTTTCTTTTTGCTTTCAATCAAAACGTTCATTTTCTTTAATGCATTCTTGTATCGACTTTTTCTGGCTTTATTAACGACAGTT
>CABZBT010000026.1 GCA_902524045.1 uncultured Pelagibacteraceae bacterium
AAGGGATTGGTCTTAAACATGTTCTAGACATTAATGCATCAAGATCAGATTCATACCACATATTCAAAGCTCCAGCTGCACCCGCGCCTAATGAAACAAGCAAAATTCCAATAATTGCATTTTTGGTAGAAACTAGATCTGGTGAGGTCAATAAACCAACTGCACAGGTAAAAATAACTAAAGACATCACCCTTGGTTTCATAAGTTTAAATAACTCTGAAAAATTAAATAAATCCTCTTGCGATAAACTTCTTTTCTTTAACCTTAAATTATCCATCAGACTCTCTTTATCTTGTTTTTAGCTAGGAGATTTTTCTGTTTCTTGATCATCAACAAATTTTGGCAATTCCTCAAAAGTATGAAAATTTGGTGGTGATGGAACTGTCCACTCTAATGTAGTTGCGCCCTCACCCCATGGATTTTGATCAGCAGCTTTCTTTTTTACGAAAGCGTATATAAGGTTCACAAAAAAGACCGCTAAACCTGCAACCGCGATATATGATCCTATTGAAGAAATATAATTCCATCCAGCAAAAGCATCTGGATAGTCAGCATACCTTCTAGGCATTCCAGCTAATCCTAGAAAATGCTGCGGAAAGAAAATTAAATTTACACCAATAAAAGTTAACCAAAAATGTAATTGACCAAGCCACTCAGAATATTCATAACCAGACATTTTTGAAAACCAATAGTAGAACCCCGCAAATATCGCAAAGACGGCTCCTAAAGATAAAACGTAATGAAAGTGTGCAACCACGTAATAAGTATCGTGCATTGCCGTATCTACTCCTGCATTAGCTAAAACTACACCTGTTACACCACCAACTGTAAACATAAATATAAAACCTAGTGCCCACATCATGGGTGTTTTAAAAGAAATTGATCCGCCCCACATAGTTGCTATCCAAGAAAAAATTTTAATTCCGGTCGGAACTGCAATAATCATAGTCGCTGCTAAGAAATAAGCCTTTGTGTCTGTACTTAATCCAACTGTATACATATGATGAGCCCAGACAACAAAACCAACTATTCCTATTGCAACCATTGCATATGCCATACCTAAGTATCCAAAAACCGGTTTTTTTTGAAAACGTTGAAACAACATGACTAATCATTCCAAATCCCGGAAGAATTAAAATATAAACTTCTGGGTGACCAAAAAACCAAAACAAATGTTGAAATAATACTGGGTCTCCCCCTGTTTGTGCATCAAAAAATGCGGTTCCGAAATTTCTATCAGTTAATAACATTGTAATCGCTCCTGCTAAAACTGGTAAAGATAGTAACAATAAAAAAGCTGTCACTAAGATTGACCAAGCAAATAACGGCATCTTGTGTAGTGTCATGCCAGGAGTTCTCATATTTAATATTGTAGTAATAAAGTTTACTGCTCCTAAGATTGAAGAAGCGCCCGCTAAGTGCAAGCTTAATATTGCTAAATCCATCGCTGGTCCTGGTTGACCTGCTTTAGAAGATAGAGGAGGATATATAGTCCATCCACCACCAACCCCAGTTTGTCCTGGAGGGCCATCAGCAAAAACAGATAATATTAATAAAGTCAGAGAGACTGGTAATAACCAAAAAGAAATATTATTCATTCGTGGGAACGCCATATCTGGTGCACCAATCATAATTGGAACGAACCAGTTTCCAAAACCACCAATCATGGCAGGCATCACCATAAAGAAAATCATAATTAATCCATGACCAGTTACTAAAACATTATAAAGATGATAGTTACCACCTAAGATCCCATCACCCGGATGCATTAGTTCCATTCTCATTAAAACAGAAAATGCTGTGCCAATAACCCCTGCAACAATTGCAAAAATTAAATACATTGTTCCTATATCTTTATGATTTGTTGAATATGCCCAACGTTTCCAACCAGATGGAGTATGACTATCGTGGGATGCTGCTTGTGTATACATAATTTATTTACTCACTAACTTAAGATTATTATTTTTAATTTCCTCTTTTGCAAATTTTTCTTTAGCTTCTAATAACCAAATCTGGTAATCCTCTTCAGTCACAACTTTTACTGTAATTGGCATAAAAGCATGCTTGATACCACAAAGTTCAGAGCATTGACCATAATAAGTTCCAACCTTTTCAGCTTTAAACCAAGTCTCATTAATTCTTCCAGGAACAGCATCTCTTTTTACTCCAAATGAAGGCAAGGCCCATGCATGTAATACATCATTTGCAGTTATCAAGACTTTTACAACTTTATTAACTGGCACAACAACTTCATTGTCTACAGCAAGTAATCTAGGTTGATCAGGTCCTAAATCTTTATCTTCTAACATATATGACTCAAAGATAATGTTTTCATCAGGGTATTCATATCCCCAATACCATTGGTACCCAATTGCTTTAATCGTTAGATCAGCCTTTGGAATGGCGTCTTGTTTATACAAAATTTTAAATGATGGTACAGCCATCACAATTAAAATTAAACAAGGGATTAATGTCCATAAAACTTCAACCGCAACATTATGAGTTCTTTTAGATGGGTTTGGGTTTGCTGAAGCTCTAAATCTTACGCATGCATATAACATCAAAAATAAAACAAATACACTTATGGCAATTATGATTGGCAAAAGTAAATAATTATGAAAAGAAACAATTTCCCGCATAGACTGTGAGGCAGCATTCTGAAAACCTAATTGCCAATCAGTGGGCTGATTAGCTAAAGCCTTGTGTGAGACTAATAGTGTTAAAAATATAAATAAAAATTTTTTCATTTTTAATAGCTATATAAAGCTCTTTTATAAAAATTACACTTTAGTTTTCGCGACAATTTATCAATTAATTACATAATTTATGATCGAAATTGCAGATATGACCGCAGTTTCTGATCTTAAAATATTTTCATTAATTTTAATCGCTTGAACGTCCTTAAAGGAGAGAATCTTCTCTCTTTCGATCTCTGAAAAATCTCCCTCTGGACCTATGATTATACAAACAGGCTTATCTATAAATTTTGATTTATTAACTTTTTTAATATTTGAATTTAAATCTGTAAAAATTAAATTCATCGAATTTTTTTTTAAAAAACTATTCAAATCTTGAGCCCCTTCAATGATTGGTACATTGATACGATTTGATTGTTCACAGGCTTCAATTATAATTTTTTCTAAACGATCTTTGTTAATTTTTCTAACAACTGTTCTATCAAAAATAATTGGTAAAAATTTTGTAACTCCAAGCTCTGTTGCTTTTTGCAGCATAAAATTCTGATAGTTTGATTTGATAGGAGAAAACGCTAACCATAATTCTTTGGCAATCTCTTTTTGTCTGAGTTGTTTTATTATTTTAAATTCAACAGTATTTTTAGATATTCTCAAAACTTTTGCTTCCCACTCTCCCTCTTTGTTAAATAAAGAGAAGACCTCATTTTCTTTAATTCTCATTACTTTAGTCAAATAATGAGATTGAGATTTATCTAATTTATCAATCATGTTTGCTAATAAAGTATCTGAAAAAAATAATCTAATATTAGTCATATATGTTAAATTAATTTATGAAAAATATTAAAGCAATAATTTTTGATGCCTACGGAACTTTGTTTGATGTCAATTCTGCTGCCGAAAAATGCAAAGATAAAATTGGAGATAAATGGGAGAGATTTGCAAATTTTTGGAGGACTACTCAATTAGAATATACTTGGCTTAGAAGTTTGATGGATCGACACAAAGATTTTTGGCAAATTACAGAAGATAGTTTAGATAAATCAATGAAAGCTTTCGACATTGATCCTTCAATGAGAGATGAGCTATTAAATTTATATAAAGTGCTGTCACCTTTTAAAGAGGTTCCAGATGCCTTGAAGACTTTAAAAGAAAAAAAATTTAAATTAGCTATTTTATCAAATGGTACTCCATCACTATTAGATGAATTAGTTAAAAGTAATCATTTGGACAATTTATTTGATGATATATTTTCTATAGAACAAGTTGGCGTATATAAACCAAGTTCTAGAGTTTATGATATGCCTGTTAAAAAATATAATATAAGTAAAAGCGAAGTTGCGTTTTTAAGTGCTAATACTTGGGATGTTTCAGGTGGTGGAAATTATGGTTACCAATCTATTTGGGTAAATCGAAATAATAACATTTTTGATAACTTAGATTTTAAACCAAAATATCAAATTACAGATCTAAAAAAACTAATTCGATTAATTTTATAGTTTTAAAATTAAAACCAAAGATGACAAAATATTTTTTTTTGTGCTTGCAAACAATGCTACTATCCGCCATTGTATTTACTAAACTAATTTAACATGATTAAAGCATTAGATTTATTTGGAAGAGTTTTAATATCAGCATTATTTTTTTTAAATGGAATTTTTAAAATAAATAATTATGAGGGAACTGTAGGTTGGATGGAAAGCTTTGGCCTACCTGGTATTTTAATTATTCCTGCGATTGCCCTTGAAATTATTTTACCTATTCTAATTGTAATTGGTTATCAAACTAGAATTGCCGCTGCAGCTTTAAGCTTATTTTGTTTTGCAACAGCTATTATTTTTCACAATGATTTTGCTGATCAAGTGCAGCTTACTGCTTTTCTTAAAAACATTGCTTTAGCTGGCGGCTTTTTATTTTTAGTGGTTAATGGTGCTAAAGGTTTTTGTTTAGATAAAAAGTGATCTTGAAATTAATAATTAATTCGTTAATTAGAGCTAATGAAAAATATTGAGGTAAAACAAATCATTGACCCCATCCCAGCTTCAGATGGAGCTGGAGTAAAATTAAAAAGAAGTATCGGAGTTGAACCCAATTACTTTGATCCTTTTTTGATGTTAGATGAATTTGGCTCTGAAAATAGTGATGATTATGTAGCTGGTTTCCCTCCACATCCTCATCGAGGAATTGAGACAGTGACTTACATGCTTGCTGGTGATTTTGAACATAAAGATAGTACAGGCGGTGAAGGTAAAATGACTGCTGGTGATGTTCAGTGGATGAAAACTGGAAGCGGTATTATCCACTCAGAGATGCCCGCAATGAAAGAGGGAAAGCTTCATGGATTTCAACTATGGATAAATATGCCTGCAAAATTAAAAATGAGTAAACCTGAGTATATTTATATTGATGCAGATAAAATGAGCATTCATAAAGACAATGATAAAAAAGTAAAAGTTATAGCTGGTAAGTTTGAAAAAGCAGAGGGTCCAGTTAAAGGGCACAATGTTGAGCCAGTTTATTTTGATGTCGAACTAAATAAAGATAAGAATTTTAATTATGTTCTCCCATCTACACACAATAGTTTTATCTATTTAATAGATGGGGAAATAGAAATAGGTGAGCAAAAACATGCGGATGTCAAAGATAGCACTTTAATATTACTCACACGAGGCGAAAATTTGCAAGTAAAAGCAAAATCAAAAGCAAAATTTTTAGTTATTTCTGGAAAACCTATAAATGAGAAAATTGCAAGAGGTGGTCCTTTTGTAATGAATACTAAAGCAGAGATATTACAGGCTGTTCAAGATTATCATAACGACACTTTTGTTAAATAAAAGATGAGATCAATACAAATAGAAAAATTTGGCGGACCAGAGGTTTTGGTTATTAAAGATATAGACATAGGAAAACTAGGTACAAAAGAAGTCTTAATAAAAAATAAATCAATAGGTCTTAATTTTATAGATGTATATCACAGGACAGGTCTCTACCCTATTCCATTACCAAGTGGAATTGGTCTTGAAGCAAGTGGCGTCATTGAAAAAATAGGATCTGAAGTAAAATTGTTTAAAGTTGGCGATAGAGTTACTCATGCATCAATGCCAATTGGCGCGTATTCAGAAAAACAAATTATGCCTGAAGAAAAATTAATTTCTATTCCAGATGGTGTTTCTGATGAGGTGGCATCTTGTATAACTCTAAAAGGTATTACTGCAGAATATCTATTGCACAGAGCGTATCCACTAAAAAAAGGTGATAAAGTGCTTTATCATGCTGCAGCTGGAGCTCTTGGTCAAATCTTATGTCCTTGGGCTAATTCTTTAGGTGCAGAGGTAATTGGAACAGTTGGTTCAAAAGCTAAAGAAGAAATCGCCAAAAAATGGTTGTCACCATGTAATTAATTATTCTGAAAAAAATTTCTCAGAGGAAGTTGAAAAAATTGTAGGAAAAAATGGTATTGATGTTGTTTATGATGGTGTTGGAATAAAAACATTTAAAGGGTCGATTGAAACATTAAAAATAAGAGGGATGATGGTAGCATTTGGTAATGCGTCTGGATATGTTGATAAAATCGATGTCAAAAAAGATATCAATGCAAAAGGATTATTTTTTACTCGACCATCTATTGCACATTACACCATAAAAAGAGAGGAGTTAGTTGAGTCAGCAAAAAAAGTTTTTGATGCTATTTTATCCAATAAATTCAAAGTAGTAATTTCAAAAAAATATTCTTTAGATGATGCTGCTCAAGCTCATATAGATTTAGAGGCAAGATTGCTAACTGGTCCCGCAGTAATTATTCCTTAAATTGAATATCCATATCAGAAAGATGGAGCCTAAGAGCTTTAGTTGAAATTTGAATTTCAATGATAAAGAATATGATTGATATCATCATTGACAGACAACATGAGCCAAAAATTATTCTTGCGATAAAAAGTTCCTGTAAGTAGAGCCCAAAAACAGTCAACATATTAAACAGAAATCCGAATGCAGCAAATAAAATACTTAATTTTAAAACACCAATTCTTTTTTCTAGATTTAATAATTGATCTTTCCATTCCGGAGGAGTGTGCTTTTCGAATACATATTCATCATGTATTTTTCTTATCAAAGAACTTAAAGTGTGAAACCTATTGGAATATACCCCCATGATCAGTGGGATTGCGGGAAACATTAATGCTGTTACTGTGTAATCTATATTCATACGAATCAATTTGATTATCAATCTTGCCTTTGTTATTTACAAGTAAAATCTTATGAACCAATTAAATCTTTTTATTGAGCTTACAAGACTAAAAAGGCCTATTGGATACATGTTATTATTTTGGCCTTGCGCATGGGGATTAACAATAGCTTATGACTTTTCTTTAAGTTTGAAAATTTATTTTTTTTACCTTCTAATGTTTTTTTTAGGATCCGTTTTAATGAGATCAGCAGGATGTATTGTAAATGATGTTCTTGATAGAAAATTTGATAAAAAAGTTTTTAGAACAAAGAATAGACCAATAGCATCGGGAAAAATTTCTGTTAAACTTGGATTATTTTATGCTAGCCTTCTGTGCTTTTTAGCATTTTTAGTACTTATTAACTTTAACCTCTTTACAATAATAATAGCATTAGCATCAATGCCACTTGCTTTTACTTATCCATTAATGAAAAGATTTACTTACTGGCCACAACTTTTTTTAGGTATCACATTTAATTATGGTTTAATTTTGGGCTGGACCTCTATAAACGCTGAAATTAATTTAATTCCATTAATATTTTATTTTGGAGCCATATTTTGGACACTTGCCTACGATACAATATACGGCTTTCAGGATATCAAAGATGACGAAATTATAGGATTAAAATCAACATCAATTAAATTTAAATCTAATCCAATCATAATTTTATATTTATGTTACACAATTTTTCTATCAAGTTTAATTTTAATAGGATTGTTAAATGAGTATAGTAAGTTATATTTTTTATCACTAATTATAATTGTTTGTCACATGTATTTTATTCAATTAAATAAATTTAATTCAAATGCACCAGAGATTTGTCTTAAGATATTTCAGTCAAATAACCTTCTTGGTGCAATAATTCTTATTTCTTTATTAGTGGGTAAATTAAATTAATGACCAATATCGATATTCTTAAAAGGCTTTATAAAGATTATACAAGAAAACATCTTAAAAAAATTCTCTTAGCATTATTGCTGTCAGTTGCAGTAGCTGGAAGCACATCATCAATCGCTTATCTATTGGATCCAGCAATAAAACAAATTTTTATAAAAAAAGATCAAACGTTAATTCTAATAATTCCAATATTGATAGTAGTCGCTTTTGCAGTGAAGGGTCTATCTTTATATATTGCGAAGGTAATAATGATTGGAGTTTCAGAGGAAGTAAGAAAAGATGTTCAAGTAAACATGCTAGACAATTTAATTGATGCAGATACTAAGCTAATTGATAATAAACATTCTGGAAAATTTATTTCAAATTTAACAAATGATGTAGGACTTCTGACAAATTTGATAAGTACTGTAATATTAAATATATTTAAGGATAGTTTAACATTAATTGGATTATTATCAGTAATGTTTTACCAAAATTGGAAACTATCTCTTATAGCAATAATAATGATCCCTTTGGCTGCTATTGCTGCCAAATCATTAGGAAAAAGAATTTCAAAAGTTTCTTACCAACAAATGGAGTGGGCAGGAGTATTAAGTTCATATCTTATTGACATGTTTAAAAACCACAAAT
>CABZBT010000027.1 GCA_902524045.1 uncultured Pelagibacteraceae bacterium
TGAGGATGTAATGGATGAACTTAAAAAAAGGAGAAAACAGAAAGGATGACGCATGAAAAGTGTAACCAAAAAAAGACATTTAGCTAAAACATTAACTTGGAGAATTTTAGCTACCACTGATACATTCATCATTGCATGGTTTATCACTGGTGAGTGGAACTGGGCTGGAGCAATCGCAGGCATGGAAGTAATTACTAAAATGTTTCTATATTATTTTCATGAAAGAGCCTGGTACAAATACATTAGGTTTGGACTTGAAGAAAAATAATGTTATTTTAAAATCTTAATGTTTATATGAGTTATGATAATAACAATATCTTTGCAAAAATTTTAAGAGGTGAAATTCCTTGTAAAAAAATTTATGAAGATAATTATGTCTTATCATTTCATGATATAAATCCTCAAAAAAAAATTCATGCATTAGTTATTCCTAAAGGAAAATATGTTGATCTCGATGATTTTAGTCAAAAAGCTTCTCCAGAGGAGATGGTGGGTTTATTAAAAGGTATAAATTTAGTTGCAAAAAAGCTCAGCATATCAGTTGACACAGGCAAAGGATATAGGGCTTTAACAAATATTTCTGAACATGGCGGCCAAGAGGTGCCTCATTTGCACTTTCATTTGTTTGGGGGTGAAAAAATTGGAAAGATGGTTGAGTGAGCACGAAGGTAGAGAGAAATTACTTAGAGATTAATTCACTTAAAGACTTAAAATCACCTAAGTTTTTTCCAGGAGACTTCTTTATTGACTTTAATGAACCAGCAGATTTTCAGATCAACAAGTTTTTTTATAAGCAGATAGGCAAACAACATCGATGGACTGATAGACTTGCCTGGACTGATAAACAGTGGATTCAATATATATCAGATAAAAAGGTGAAAACTTATATTTTAAAAAGAAAAAAGGATTTAGCAGGTTATTTTGAGCTTATTTTTCACAAAGATAGAAAAGAAACAGAAATCGCTTATTTAGGTTTATTAGAAGAATATCAAAATAAAAAATTGGGCGCATACCTTTTGTCGTCGGCAATTGAGAACTCTTTCTCTGAGAATATTGAAAGAGTGTGGGTACACACTTGTTCTCTTGACCACAAAAACGCTTTAAATAATTATATATCAAGAGGAATGAAAATTTTTAAAAAAGAGTCTGTTGTAATCTAATTTTGTTTTGGCAAACTAAATAAGTTATATCTTAATTTTTGATTTTTCTTTAATGAGGATAGAAAAGTAATACTTAAATTTTGATAAATATCATTTGTTTGCCAACCAATCAAATTATAATTATTAAAATCAAAAAATATATTTATTTCAAAATCGCTTTCAAAAAATTTAAAATTTACAAATTTGTTGTCTATTATTCTTTCATTTAGGCTTTGAATTTTTTTTATCAAAAAGTCTTTATCTAAAATCAAAATAAGTGGTGTTCGTTTAAGAGGATATTGATAATAGCTAGATGAGGTTTTGATAACTATTGATTTACCATTTGAAACCAGGATTTTATTATTTTCTAAATTATATTCACAAAAAATTTTTCGTGGAAACGACAAAGCACAATTACCATTTTGGGTCTTGCCGTTTACATTTTGCTCAAAATTAAAAGTTAAATTATTAGTGATCTTTAAATTTTGAATTATTTTGTCTTTAATAGATGCCGATACTTGAGTAATTGAAACAAAAAAAAATAAAATTATAAAACCTTTTATCATTAAAGAACTTCACGTTTTCCAACATGATTAGCTTTACTAACAATTCCTTCTGCTTCCATCATATCAACAATTCTTGCAGCTCGATTATATCCAATTTGTAGTTTTCTTTGTAAAAAAGACGTTGAAGCTTTACCCTCTGTTTTGACTATATCTAAGGCTCTCTGATAAAGTTCGTCTTTGTCATTTAAATTATTTGAGTAATCATTTATTTCTTTTTCATCTACAAAGTTAAGTATTTCATCAACATAATCTGGCTCAGCTTGAGACCTTAAAAAATTATTTATTTTTTCAATTTCATCATCAGAGACCAAGGGAGCGTGTATTCTCACAATTCTATTTGCAGATGACATATATAACATGTCACCCTTGCCCAGCAACTGTTCAGCACCTTGTTCTCCTAATATAGTTCGACTATCAATTTTGGAAGTTACTTGGAACGATATACGTGTTGGAAAGTTGGCTTTTATTGTACCAGTTATCACATCAACACTAGGTCTTTGTGTAGCCATAATTATGTGAATACCAGCAGCTCTTGCCATTTGAGATAATTTTTGAATATAATTTTCAATCTCTTTACCAGCTACTAACATTAAATCAGACATTTCATCTACTACCACGACAATATAAGGCATAGGCAGTTTGTGTTTTGAATTATACCCATCTATATTCCTTACACCCTCTTTAGTCATTAATCTGTATCTGTTTTCCATCTCTTTAACTACCCAACCCAAAACTGATGCAGCTTTTTTTGCCTCTGTAATTACAGGGCATAATAAATGTGGCACCCCTTCATAAGTTGAAAGCTCAAGCATTTTTGGATCTATTAAAATAAACTTACACTTATCTGGTGTGTGTCTATAAAGAATCGACAATATTATTGTATTAATGCATACTGATTTTCCAGATCCTGTCGTACCAGCTATCAATAAGTGGGGCATTGATGACAGATCACTAATTATTGGTTCCCCAGATATATTCTTACCAAGAGCAATTGGCAATTTTATTTCTTTATTTTGAAAATTTGAATTATTTAAAATTTCACTTAAATAAACATTTTCTCTTGATAAATTAGGTATTTCAATACCAATGGTATTGCTACCAGGTATTGTTGAAATCCTTGCAGATTCTGAACTTGTATTTCTTGCGATATCATCAGAAAGATTAATAATTTTAGAAACTTTTACACCTGCAGCTGGTTCAAATTCATTTAAGGTTACTACTGGACCATTACCTACTCTTTTAATTTTTCCATTCACACCGAAGTCTAACAATATCTTTTCTAAAAATTCAGAATCATTATTATTATTTCTTCTTGGATTTTCTCTTTCTTTTTTAGAAGGAGTTTTAAGTAAATCTAAACTAGGTAATTTGAATTTTAATTTTTCCAATTCTTTTATCTCATCAGCTTTTATGAAAGGTAAATCCTCTTGAATTAGATTTTTGATTTCTTCTTGAGGTATATATTCGTCTATTATTTCACTTTCATCTGTATAATTTTTCTTTTTTGTGAAAAATAAATTAGTGCTTTGTAAAAATTTATGAATTTTTTTAATATTAAAATTAATACTTTTTAAAAATAGGCCAATAATCAAAATAATTAATAAATAATAAGATATATTATCATTAAGTGTGATTAAATTAGTGAAAATATTTTCATTCAAATAACTGCCAACAAATCCACCATTACCATTAATAAAAAGTGCAAAAGTAGTATTATAGAAATGACTAAAAAATAATGAACCAATTAATGAGTATAAAATTGAATAAAAAATATTTTCAATTATTAAAAAAAAATCTTTTTTAAAAATTATATTAATGCCTGTAAAAACAAGTGTAATAGAAAATAGGTATGAAATTAAGCCAATAGATTGAAAAAAAAAATCAGATATATAGCTGCCCTTTATACCTAGTAAGTTTTTGATTTCAATATTTTCGGTAAATATAAAATTAGGATCATCAGCGGAATACGAAACCAAAGAAATTAATAACAAAAAACCAGCAAATAATATCGTGAGTCCAAATATTTCTGCTAATCTTTTTGCAACGAAACGTGAGGTTTGAAGAGTAATTTTTTTTATATTCATATTTGATGAATCAAATTTATTACTTTGTATCATCTAATTTTTCTTGTTAAAATTAAATTTATTATGAAAGTTTGTATAATTGGGAATAACCTAACAAGTTTAGCTCTGGCAAAAGCTCTGGTAAATAAGGAGATTTTTGTTGATATTTTTTATAAGAACAAAAAAATTAATATAGATAAAACTCGTACCATAGGACTTTCAAAAACTAACGTAAATTACTTCAATAAGAATATATCAAATATCAATAAAATTTTATGGCCAATAAAAAAAATTAAAATTTATTCAGAAAATTCTGGAGATGAAGAAATAATCAAATTTGAAGATCATGATAGAGGTCTTTTTTTTATTATGAAAAACGATAAAATAACGAATAAATTATGTTTTGAGCTAAAAAAAAATAGATTTTTTAAATTTAAAAAAGATGTTGGATATAAAAGCCTAAATAAAAATGGTTATGATTTGCTGATCAACTGCGATTTAAAACATGAGATAACAAAAAAGTTTTTTCACAAAAAATTTGAAAAACAGTATAGTAGCATTGCATTTACTACAGTTATAAATCATAAAAAATTAAAATTTAATAATACAGCCTTTCAGGTTTTCACAAATAAAGGTCCTATAGCTTTCTTACCAATTTCTAGTGAAAAAACTTCAATTGTTTATTCTATGAGAACAAAAAATTTTAATACTGAAATAAATGTCGGCTCCTTAATTAAAAAATTTAATTTAGGTTATGAGATAAGGAATATTGATAAAATTTCAAAATTTAAATTATATTCTTTAAACTTAAGACATTATTACAGAGACAATATGCTAGCGTTTGGTGATCTATTGCATAAGCTTCACCCATTAGCTGGACAAGGATTTAATATGTCTATAAGGGACATCTCAAGATTATTAGAAATAATTAATAATAGAGTTGAGTTAGGTTTATCTTTAGATGAAAGTGTTTGTGTTGAATTTCAAAACACAACAAAGAGTAGAAATTTTATTTTCAGTGAGGGAATAGATTTTATTTATGAAAGTTTTAATTCAAAAGATAGTTTTAAAAAAAATTTTGTAGACAAAAGTGTAAAACTTATTGGTAAAAATAGATTAATTAACGAATATTTTAAAAAAATTGCAGATAAAGGTTTAAACTTATAGTTTACTGAAGTGTAGTATTTTCAAATTCATCATAAGAATAGGTATTTAAAATTTCTGCAATCTTAGTTTTTCGGACACTTAAATTTTTAGCCTCTAATAAAACCTGTTTTTCCTCTAAGCTAAATGGCGAGGTCATTGCAAGAGCATTAATTATTTCATCTAAACTTTGTTTTTCTAAGTCTCTCCAATTAATTATAAAACCTTTTTTTTCAAATAATAATTTTAGATCTTTAAAAATTAGCTCCAGATCTGAAAACTTTAAGTCTTCTTTTTTTTCATCTAGATCGTCTGAAAAATTATTAAAATTTATTGCAAATTCTCTATATTTTTTATTTGATTTTATTTCTTGAATAATTTCAAATCTAATTATACCTTTCAATTCAATTAAGTATCTACTATCATTAGTTTCTTTAAAACTAACTATCTTGCCCAAACATCCAACTTTATGTAGAGTTGGTATTTTTACATCTTCGGAATTTTTTGTAGTTTTAGGTTGAGCCATACCAAATAATTTATTTGACTTCATACTGTCATTGATCATATCTACATATCTTGGTTCAAAAATATTTAGAGGAACAGTGGTTTTTGGAAAAATTATGAAATTACTTAGTGGAAAAATAGGTATTATATTTGGAAGTTTCATAAATCAAAATATATAATAATAAAATTAAAAAAATTTTAAAGATTAAATTAATGATTATTTGGCTTGCATCTTATCCAAAAAATGGAAATACATGGTTAAGATCTTTAATTAGTGCATATTATTACACTAGTGATGGTATATTTTTAGGAGATCAGCAACTGACAAATATAAGCCAATTTCCTGTAAAGGAGCATTTTAATAGTTTTAACTATGATCAAAGAAAACCCGGGGATACAATTCGATTATGGGTTGCAGCACAAGAAAAAATAAATTCAGATAAGAAAATAAGATTTTTTAAAACTCATAATGCTTTAGTCAAAATAGGTAAAAACGATTTCACGGATCGAAAAAATACACTCGGTGGAATTTATATTGTTAGAGATCCCAGAAATGTCATAGACTCTATGTCTAGACATTTTCAAATTAATAAAGATAAGGCATTAAAAACTATGCAGGATGAAAATAGTTTTACCTATGATTTTAAAAAAAAAAATGATTATAGTGATTATCAGTTTATAAGTTCTTGGGAAAAAAATTATCAATCTTGGAAAAATAATAAACTGATACCGTTAAAATTTTTAAGATATGAGGATTTACTAAAAGAAACTTTTTTTGTGTTTAAAGAGATAATAGAATTTATAGATAAACTAACAAATAATAAAAAGGGATTTAGTAAAGAAAAAGCAAAAAATGCAGTTAAAAGCACATCATTTGAAAACTTAAAAAAGATAGAAAAAACTAATGGATTTAGTGAATTTATAATCTCACGTGAAAAAGAAAAAAAAATACCCTTTTTTCACCTGGGACCAAAAAATAACTGGCAAAAAAACTTTGATATTAGTTTCATTGAAAAATTAAATAATGTCTTTAAAGAAAATTTATCTGAATTAGATTATTAGAAAATAAAATTAATAAATAAATTATAAAATTTAATCTGATAAATTTAAATTTTGTAATCTTAGCGCAGTTCATTCCCAATTTTAATCATTTTGTCACTTGCTTAATTACTAAAAAGCTAATAGCTTTAGATTAACAGAATAAGCGGGCATAGCTCAGTGGTAGAGCGTCTCGTTGCCAACGAGAAGGTCGAGGGTTCGATACCCTTTGCCCGCTCCATTTTAATTATGAGTGATTTATTAAATAAAAAATGTGTTCCTTGTGAAGGTGGAGTAAAAGCCTTCGATATCTCCGAAATCCATAAATATCAAAAAAAAGTAGATGGATGGAAGATTGTTCAAAATGAAAAAAAAGCCTATCTCTTAGAAAAAAAGTTTGATTTTAAAAATTTTATAGATAGTCAAAAATTTGTTAATAAAGTGGGAAGAGTTTCAGAAGATGAGGGTCACCATCCAGATATTATTTTTGGTTGGGGATATGCAAAAATTAATATTACCACTCATGCTATAACTGGTTTATCTGAAAATGATTTTATATTGGCAGCGAAAATTGATCAATTAGTTAATGCCTAAAATGTCTGGTTTTTGAGAAAATTAAAATTGTATTCGTATCATTTGCAAATTTTATAATTTCTTTATCTCTAATTGAACCAGCTGGTTGTACAATTGCAGTTACGCCCGACTGAATTAATTTTTCTATACCATCCACGAATGGAAAAAAAGCATCTGATGCTGCAAAAATTTCCTTACAATTTTTTGAAAATTTTCTCATTTTATTAATTGCAATTTGACAACTATCTAATCTACTTGGTTGTCCAGATCCAATGCCTACTGTGGATTTGTCACTAACTAGTACAATAGCGTTAGATTTTACATAGCGACAAATATTAAATGCAAATATTAGATTGTTAAACTGAGATTTATTAGGTTTTTTTTTCGAAACAATTTTAAAACTCTTTTTAGACAATAATTTGTTATCTTCAGATTGCATAAGGGAAAAACTATCTAAAGTATTAAATCTAAATGTTTCATCGAGCGATATATTTGTAGAGTCAATAAGTCTCAAGTTCTTTTTTGATTTTAAAATTTTAAGAGCATTTTCATCGAACCCTTTAGCTATTATTACTTCAAGAAAAATTTTATTTAACTCGGATGCTATTCTTTTT
>CABZBT010000028.1 GCA_902524045.1 uncultured Pelagibacteraceae bacterium
ATGATCGGTGAGAGAGCAAACTTCATAAAATTATTTTTTTCAATTTTATTATTCTCATTTCTCATTTTGAGAGTAAAATTTATTAAAAAAGTTAGTATGTTCTTTTTGACTCTGATTGTTATTGGAACATTTTTTTACTCAAGTGATTCAGTTAAAAATAGATATTATAATCAAATTGGTAATATTTATTCTATAGATGGGTTTAAGAAATACTTTAAAGAGTCTCATTATGGAGCTCATCAGAACGCTGCATATAGAATATTTAAAGATAATATCTTATTTGGAGTAGGACTTAAAAATTTTAGAGAAGAAAGTAAAAAAAAGATATACGAAAATCCTGAATTCAAAAAAACAAATCAAAGACAAGCAACACATCCTCATCAAATTCATCTTGAGCTTTTGTCTGAACTTGGCGTTATAGGTTATATTTCATTTATGATATTAGTTTTTTATTCTATTATTATTTCTTTTAAAAATAACCTAATTAACAAAAATCCCTATCAGCTATCGGCTTTAATTTACCTGATATCTTGTCTAATACCTCTCATACCCTCCGGTAGTTTATTTTCAACTTTCTTTGGGGGAATTTTTTGGTTTAGTTTCGGTTTGATGATTAGTTTTAATAAAAATTTAAATTTTAAATTTTGATTTTTTACTATCGTTAAGAAAGCCAACTACAGTTTCTAATGTTAAATTGTCAAATGACTTACCAAAATTCTCTATTTTCTCTATAATTTTTGGTGGAATAGTAATTAAATGACATCCTATTTGTTTCGCTTGTAAATAATTATATGGCTCTCTAACACTGGCCCATAAGATCTTTACATTCTTGTATCTTCTTGAAAATAATATACTTTTTTTAATTTCTGGAACTGGGTCTTTGCCGACATCACCTGCCCTTCCAGCAAAAACTGATATTATTGTTTTTGAACTTTTATTTAGACACCTCAAAATTTTTTTTGTTTGTGAAGATTTATAAACTGCAGTTATATTCAATTTTATATTTTTATTACTTAGTTCTTTAATAAGTTTACCCATAAAATTTCCTTTAGAATTTATGACGGGAATTTTTACGTAAATATTTTTACCCCAAGAATTAATAACTAATGCCTGGTTTTTCATTGAGTTATAGTCATCACCAAAAACTTCAAAAGAAATTGGTTTTTTGCAGAATTTAAGAATTTTTTTAGAATATGATTTGTAGTTTTTAGCACCTGCTTTTCTCATTAAACTTGGATTTGTAGTAAAACCTTTAACAATGCTTTTTTTGTTAAATCTTTTGATAAGTTCTATATCTGCAATATCGCAGTAAATTTTTGTACTCATATCTATGATTTATAAATTTTTAGTTATATCTTCTGTCATTTTTTTTGCATCAGCAAATAACATAAGAGTGTTTTCTTTATAAAATAAATCGTTATCTATTCCTGCATATCCTGGTGATAAGCTTCTCTTCACAAATAAAACTGATTTACATTTTTCAACATCAAGGACTGGCATTCCATAAATTGGGCTTTGAGGGTCTGTTTTGGCAACGGGATTGGTAACGTCATTTGCACCTATCACGAATGCAACATCAGCATTGGCAAAATCATTATTTATTTCCTCTAATTCAAAAACTTCATCATATGGAACATTTGCTTCAGCTAACAGAACGTTCATATGTCCTGGCATTCTTCCTGCTACAGGATGGATAGCATATGAAACCTTAATTCCATTTTTTTTTAAAGTATCCACCATTTCTCTCAATGCATGTTGAGCTTGGGCAACAGCCATTCCATATCCTGGCACGATAATAACTGATGAGGCATTTTTCATTAAGAATGCTGCATCATCCGCATTACCACTTTTTACAGGTCTTTGTTCTTTATTTTGATTATTAGTTGACTGCTCTGTTCCACCGAAACCACCTAAAATTACACTAAAGAAAGATCTATTCATCCCCTTACACATTATATATGAAAGGATTGCACCCGATGATCCTACTAATGCACCAGTTATTATTAACGCGGTATTTTCCAGAGTAAAACCAATTCCTGCAGCTGCCCAGCCTGAATAAGAATTTAACATTGAAATTACCACTGGCATATCTGCCCCACCAATAGGAATAATTATCAAAAAACCAATTAGAAATGAAATCGCGATCAATGTCCAAAACAAATAAGAAGATTGAGTTGAGCAAAGATAGTAGGTTAAACCCACTAATGAAATAAGAATTAAAGCATTTAAGTAATGTTGCCCCTTAAATGTAATCGGAGCTCCAGACATAATTCCTTGGAGTTTTAAAAATGCAATTACAGATCCAGAAAAAGTTATAGCTCCTACTGCTGCACCTATAGCCATCTCTATTAAGCTCGCAAGTTTGATATTGCCTGGTATGCCAAGATTAAAGGCTTCAGGATTTATAAAAGCAGAGATTGCAACAAAAACTGCAGCGAGACCAACTAAACTATGGAAGCCCGCAACTAATTCGGGCATCGCTGTCATTGGTATTCTATATGCGATAAACGCTCCGATACTTCCACCAAAAATTAAAAAAATGAGCACATATATAAAACCAGATGAAAAATTACCAACAGAAAGGAAAGTAACTGATATTGCGATTATCATCCCAATAATTCCAAATAAATTACCCTGTCTTGAGGTTTCAGGTGAAGATAAGCCCCTTAAAGCAAGTATGAATAATACCCCCGAAACAAGATATAAGATTGCCGATAAGTTTGCTGACATTATTTATCTTTCTTTTTTTTTTTGTACATTGCCAACATTCTTTGTGTAACAAGAAAACCACCAAAAATATTCACAGCTGCTAAAATAATTGCCAGAAAACCATAAATACTAGATGAGGTAAAAATCCTCTCACCATCACCGGATAAAGAGGCAATTATTGCTCCTACAATAATTACAGACGAAATTGCATTTGTAACTGACATCAGTGGTGTATGAAGAGAGGGTGTTACGCTCCAAACTACATAATAGCCTACAAATATCGACAATATAAAAATACTCAATCTAAATATAAAAGGATCAATTTCCATAAATCTATTTTATTAAAGTTTTTTCAATAATTTCATCTTCTAAATTTATATTTAATTTTTTATTTTCTTTATCATATAAATTCGAAATAAAATTAAATACATTCTTAGCATATAAATTAGACGCAGATACAGGTAATTTGTTCAAAATATTTGCCTCACCTAAAATTTTGACACCATCTTTATCAACAATTTTATTTACTTCCGTAAAAGCAGTATTGCCACCCTGTATTGCAGCTAAATCATATATGACCGACCCTTTTTGAAAATTTTTAAACATGTCCTCTTTAATTATTTTTGGTGCCACTTTTCCAGGTATTAATGCGGTACAAATCACGATATCAATTTTTTTTAAAGTTTCAGATAATAAGTTTTCTTGTTTTTTTTTAAAATCATCTGATGCTTCTTTTGCATACCCTCCCTCAGTTTCAAGATTTTCCATTCCTTCAACTGTTAAAAATTTTCCCCCTAGACTCTCAACTTGTTCTTTTGATGCTGCTCTTACGTCAGTTGCAAACACAATTGCACCCATTCTCTTAGCTGTAGCAATAGCTTGTAATCCAGCTACACCTGCTCCAACTACAAGAACTTTAGCAGCTGGAATTGTACCTGCTGCAGTCATCATCATAGGAATAGCTCTCTCATAAATTTTAAATGCTTCTACAACAGCCTTATAACCTGCTAAATTAGCTTGCGATGAAAGAATATCCATTGACTGTGCCCTTGTAATTCTTGGTAACAACTCTAATGAAAAACAATTAATTTTTTTTGATTTTAAATTATCTAACTTTTCTTTGTTAGAAAAAAAATTAAGCGAACCAACTAATGTTTGATTCTCTTTTAAAAGTAATAAATTTTTATCCTCGGGAATTCCTAATTGAATAATTATATCTGCTTTATCAATTATATCTTTTTCACTATCTAAAAAATTTACACCGAGACTTTTATAATCTTTATCATCGAACCCTAGATGTGATCCATAATTATTTGGCAAAAACAAAGTAAAACCTAGATCTACATACTTTTTTGTAATTTCCGGTGTAATAGCTAATCTTTTTTCTAATTGTTTATTTTCTGTTAGAGAAACTATGTTCATTAGTCACTATAAAAGAAAAATTGCCATAAGGACAAGAACTAAAATGACCGCAATGGTTCCCCATAAGACAAACTTAGTAAAATTATTCCAGGTATTTTTATGGCTTTCATTATCCATAAATTATTTTTGTCTAGCTTTAAATTTTGGGTTGGTTTTATTAATTATATAAACTCTACCCCTTCTTCTTACTAACTTAGAATTTAGATCCCTCTTTTTTATCGATTTAAGTGAGCTTTTAATTTTCATAAATTTAGTAAATGCTGGCAACGACCTACTCTTCCATATCTTAAGACAAAGTACCATCGGCGCTGAAAGGCTTGACTGCCGAGTTCGAAATGGGATCGGGTATAACACTTTCGCAATAGTTACCAGCAAGCCCTTATATAATATTAGTAATGATTGTAAATATTAAATTTTTTAAAATGTATCAAAAAAAACCTGTAAAAAAGAGGTTTTTTTTTGTTAATAATTAATTTTTTTATCACTATAATTTTATATTTAAATCTAAATATTTATTTATGAAAAAGAAACCATGCAATATTACCTAAATTCTAGTGAAGATTTTTTTAAAAAACACTCTAGTAAGAGATTGAAATTTACTAGAGATAAAAAATTCTTATTTTCAGAAATTTCAAAATTTATTAATAATTGTGTAAATAATTCTAAAGAAATTTTTTTGTTTTGTGCAGGAAATTCAATTATTGCTAATAATATTCAATCTGAAAAAATCAATATTAAAGAAATAAACGAAAAATTATATCAATTTTCTAAAGATAGAATTTATTATAAAAAAACTTTTGAAAAAGAGGATATTGAAAATTGTGATCATCTTGTGATTGCAGATATTGAACATCAAAATAATCCAGCTCTAAATTTACTTAAACTCTCAAATTTTATGAAAGATGAGGCTAGAATAATAATTTTATCGAAAAATTTTTTTTGGATGTTTGTTCTTAAGTTTTTAAAAATTATTTTTAATTTTTCTCCAACTAGAAATAATTTTTTACCATCATCATATTTATCTAACTTATATTCAAGTTGTAATCTAGAAATTGTGAGATCAGAGAAAATAATTGCACTTCCAATATACGTACCAATTATAACTGATTTAATAAACAAAATATTTAGGTTACCAATTTTAAATTGGTTTTGTATTATGAATATAACCATTCTGAAAAAAATTAATACAAAGACAAATAAAGGAAACGAAAAAATTTCATTTATAATTCCATGTAAAAATGAAGAAAAAAATATTCCTTTATTTAAAGATCATATTAAAGCTCTTAATGGAAAATATGAATTTTTATTTGGAGACGATTTTTCATCAGATCAAACTCTGATCGAAATTAATAAAATAAAATCAGAATTAGAAAATATAGAAATTAATTCCTATAAAGGGCCTGGTATTTGTAAATCTGAAAATGTTTATAAGGGAATAGAAATATCAAGTGGAGATATTGTGGTTATTTATGATGCAGATCTCACTGTAAGTTTTGATGATATAGAGTTTGCTATAAAGATTCTGGTAAACTCTAATGCAGATTTTATAAACTGTTCAAGAATGATTTATCCTCAGAAAGAGGGTGCTATGAAAAAATTGAATTTTTTAGGAAATAGTTTTTTTGCTGTTTTATTTAGTTTGCTATTCAAGAAAAAAGTAACAGATACATTGTGTGGTACAAAAATTTTTTATAAGAAAGATTGGTTAAAGATTAAACGAGATGTTTCTAATTGGGGCACAAAAGATTTATGGGGTGACTATGATTTACTTATTGGTGCTTACAAAAATAATCTTAAAATTTTAGAAGTACCTGTCACATATTATGAGAGAACAAACGGAGAAACCAAGATGACTAATGTTTTTAAAAATGCATTCAGAATGTTTTATATTATTGTTTACGCCTTTTATAAATTAAGACTCCAAAAATAATATTTTAGATTTTTGAATTTTGATAAATATACTCAAATGATTTTCTAAAAGGCATTTTTGATTTATACTTTTTAATGAAACCATATTTTTTAAGAAGAGAATGCATATCAGAAAATGTGTAATTTTTTTTTATCATATTATCGTAATGATGTTCGAGATATATAAAGTGAACTTTATGGAAATTTTCCTTTAAACCTTTTAAAACCTCAAATTCAAAACCCTCTGTGTCTATTTTAATTATATCAATAATTTCAATTTCATTTTTTTTTATATAATAATCTAATGATTTAATCTTAACGGGAACTTTCTCAATGTAATTTTTAATGTCAGAAATGTTTAACACTTTTAGTTTTCTTAAAAGATAATCAGATTTAAAATTTATTTCGTTAATCGTGGAGGAAGAGGACTCTAGGGTTTGATTAATGACAGTCTCATAATTTTTTTGACCAAGTCCAATATTATTTAAATTGCAAATAGTTCTATACTTAGATTTATTAATTTTATTTTTCAAAATATCAAAATTTTTTGGACTAGCTTCAAAACAATGAAATTCCTTTATATTCAAATTTTCACCAAATAAATCAACAGTTTCTCCAAAGTGAGAGCCTATATCAAAAAAAATAATTTTTTTTTCATTTAATTTTTTATTAAAAAAATGAATGATTTTTTTTTGAAAAAAAAAATCAAATAAATTTAGAATATATCTTACAAGTTTGATATAAAACTTTGTCATCTAGTTTAGATCTTTTTAATCATTAAACTTTAAATTTATATTTATAGGCAAAAAGTTTAAAATAAATAGCACAATAAATAATTAAATTTAATATAAGCAGAATAATTTGATATTGTGTATTTAAAATATTTTGAATTCCAAAACTAAAAATAATTAGATTGTATAATAAGATAATTAATGACCCATAATTATTTGCAAAAATACTTTTTAATTTATATTTTTTTTTTAAATAAAAAAATAAGAGTTGATGTAAATGATTATTATCAGGTTTTATGGGAGATTTCTTTAATTGAAATTTTCTCAATATAGAAAATAAATTTTCAAAACAGGGATACCACAAAAGTAAAATAACAAAAAAAGGTGAAAATATTTGATATTCAATGTAAATCTTTATTAAGAGATATCCATAAAAAAAGCTTAATATATAAGCACCCGTATCTCCCATAAAAGACTTTTTAAAAAGGTTTAGTAAAAGTAAAATAAATAAAATTAATGAAAAAAATAACGAAGTATCATTTTCAATATCTAAAAAATTAATAAAATTTAGTTGATAGAATATAATTGATATTAATAAGTAATAACCCACTAACAATCCGTTTAATCCATCAATAAAATTTGATCCATTAATTAAGATCAAAAGACAAAACGTA
>CABZBT010000029.1 GCA_902524045.1 uncultured Pelagibacteraceae bacterium
ATCAAGAAAAAATTTAGTATTTTTAGGTATGATGGGCTCAGGAAAGAGTTCTATTGGCTCGATAATATCAAAAAAGTTAGAACTAAATTTTTTTGACATTGATAAAGTGATTGAAAACGACCAAAAAATGAGAATTTCTAAAATCTTTGAAATTAAAGGGGAAGATTTTTTTAGACAAGTTGAAAAGAAAATCACTCTTAATATTTTAAGAAATACTAAAGGTGTAATTGCGCTTGGAGGGGGTGCATTTTTAAATCAAGATATTAAAAAAGAAGTTTTGAAAAATCATTTATCATTTTGGTTAAATTGGGAAGTTGATACCTTAATTAACCGAATAAAAGATAGTAAAAAAAGACCCTTAGCCCTAAATTCTAATAAAAATGAATTAGTTGAAATTATTAAAAAACGCTCAATAATCTACTCGAAAGCATTATATAAGATTAATTGTGATAATCTGTCTAAACATCAAATTGCAAAAAAAATAATTAAGATTTATGAAACCCATTAAATTATTTATTGAAACAAAGAGTGAAAGATATCCCATCCTCATTGGTAGAAACTTAATTTCTAGATTATCAAATCTTCTAAAAAAAAATTCAATTACTTTTAAGAAATGTTTATTTGTAATCGATAAAAGTATTCCAAGAAAAAATTTAATCAAAATGATAGATTCTTTTGAAAATATTGATGTTCATAAATTTGAATTCTATGCGAATGAAAAAAATAAAAATCAGAAAACCGTAAATAACATTCTAAATATTTTACTAAATAAAAATTTTTCAAGAAACGATTGTTTAATATCTATAGGTGGAGGAATAACTGGTGATATTTCTGGTTTTGCAGCAAGTCTTTTTAAACGTGGTTTAAAATTTGTAAATGTACCTACAACACTATTAGCTCAAGTAGATTCATCAATTGGAGGAAAAACCGGGGTAAATACGAAACATGGTAAAAACCTAATTGGAAGTTTTTATCAACCAAAAATTGTAGTTAGTGATGTAGAATTTTTGAACACGCTTCCATTTAGAGAAATAATATGCGGTTACGGAGAAATACTTAAACACTCAATTATTGCAAATAAAAAGTTCTATCTTTTTTTAAATAGAAATGTGGATAATATTCTCAAATTGAAATCTCCATTGATAGAAAAATCTATTTATGAAAGTTGCAAAATTAAAAAATTGGTGGTCGAAAAAGATGAGCGAGAAATGGGTATGAGAAAAATTTTAAATTTTGGACATACTTTTGCGCATGCATATGAAGCAAGCTTAAATTTTTCAAGAAAACTAAATCATGGTGAAGCTGTAATTCTAGGGATTAAATCTGCATTTAACTTTAGCCTGGAGAGAAAAATTTTTAAAAAAAAAGAATTTGATCAAATACTAAGTCACTTAAATAAATCAGATTTTCCTCAATCCTTAAAAAGTTATTTTTCATTAAGTGATGTAAATAAGATTATTTCGTTTATGCTTAGAGATAAAAAAAATAATTCTGACAAAATCAAATTAATGTTAATTAAAAAAATTGGTGGACCAATTGTTGAAAAAGAATTTTCTCAACAAATAATTGGAAAATTTCTTAAAAAGAGTCTAATTAATAATAATTTGTAAAGAATGAATATTAGTTTTTAACTCATAATCTAAAATTTTGTAGATTTTTTTATAACCTTCTATTTTGCTTAATTTTTTTAATTCTTTTGAGGAAATTTTAATTTTTAAATGGAATTTTTTTTGGTCATGACCTGCGTGATTTTTGTGAAGAAATGTTTTATCTTCAATTAATAAATTCTCAGTTTCAATATTTTGCTTTAATTTTTTTTTTACGTTTGCTATTAAATAATCTATATTCATCAACTATATTTATATCATGAAAAATATTTGTGACTGGGAAAATTGTTCTGAAATTGGTGAATATAAAGCACCAGTTGAGAAAGATAATAGTAAAAAATATAGGTTACTTTGCCTAAATCATGTTAAGGAATTTAACAAAAACTGGAATTATTTTTCAGGTATGAATGATAATCAAGTGTTAGACTTTTTAAAGTCAGATATGGTTTGGCATAAACCTACACAAAGTTTTAGTTCCTCAGATAATTTTTTTAGAGTTTTGTGGAATAATACATTAAAAGATGAACTTGATAAGGAAAAATTTAAAAGCGACTACAATCATATGGGACAATTTAGATACAATCATAAAGATATTAAAGCATTTGAGATACTAGGTATTTCGGTTGGATCTGAATGGGTAAAAATCTATGAAAAATTTAAAATACTTGTTAAAAAATTTCACCCTGATATGAATTCTGGAAATAAAAAATTTGAAGAAAAACTTAAATCAATAACATTGGCTTATACCCAACTTAAAAACACTTATAGAGAAAAAATTGATACCAAATATTAATAATCAACCTGACATAAAATTATCTATTAAACAAACTTTTGGAATAGACTCGCAAATGGAAGTTGAAGCATTCTCCAAAAAAGGTGAGTATGTGCCAGAAATAGATAAAAATTATAAATTTGATAGAGATACTACCCTTGCAATCATCTCTGGTTTTGCATTTAATAAAAGAGTTTTAGTGCAAGGATATCACGGAACAGGTAAATCAACTCACATAGAACAAATAGCGGCTAGATTGAATTGGCCTTGTATAAGAGTAAATTTAGATAGTCATATCAGCAGAATCGATTTGATTGGCAAAGATGCCATTGTTTTAAAAGAGGGTAAACAAGTCACTCAATTTAATGAGGGAATATTACCTTGGTCAATTCAGAATCCAGTTGCCTTAGTATTTGATGAGTATGATGCTGGTAGACCTGATGTTATGTTTGTTATTCAAAGAGTCCTGGAATCCGAAGGAAGTTTTACTCTTCTGGATAAAAACAAAGTAATTAGACAAAATAAATTTTTTAGATTATTTGCGACATCTAATACTGTTGGGTTAGGAGATACAACTGGTCTTTATCATGGAACTCAACAAATAAATCAGGGACAAATGGATCGTTGGAATATTGTTACCACCTTAAACTATCTTAGCCTTGAAAAAGAAATGGAGATTATCTTAGCTAAGAATAAAGATCTAAATAATACCAATGGAAAAGAAAAGGTATCTAACATGATTAAAGTTGCCTCATTAACTAGAAAGGGATTTATCGCAGGAGACATATCAACAGTGATGAGTCCTAGAACTGTGTTACATTGGGCTGAAAACGCAGAGATTTTCAAAGACACGGGTTATGCATTTAGAGTAACATTTTTAAATAAATGCGATGATATCGAAAAAAATGTAATCGCAGAATATTATCAAAGATGTTTTGGAGAAGAATTGCCAGAATCTTTAATAAATATTCAAATTTAATGAATAATAAAACTGAAACTTTAAAAGAAAAACTTAAACAAGCGCTCTATTCTACAGCTAGAGTAATTTCGGATGATTTAAGTATAAAGCCTAAATTAGATAATCAAAAAAATTTGGATAAGTTTGAGTTAGACAATTTAAATACAAAGGGCGATTTTCTAAAAGCTAGAGCAGAGTCTGATTCCAGGGCATTAAAAAAAAAATTTTCAGATGAATTGATTTTTAAAAAAAACTTACCATCCAACTCATCTTGTAAATCTCTTTATACTATTGCAGAAAAAATTAGATATGAAACCCTAGGTTCTAAAATGTTAAAAGGAATAAAAAAAAATTTAAGAGAAAATTATACTCAAATCAATAATCTAAAAAGGAAAGATCAATTAAAATTTAAAGAAGATGTTCCTGTTAATGAAGCTTTCGAGCTATACATGTTAAAGAATTTTCATAACATTGAGCTCAACGATCTTACATCTAAAATGCTTAAATTTTGGGAAAAAGATTTTGATAGGTCAATTTTTGACCATATTGAATTTTTGAAAAAAAACCTTGAAAATCAAAGCGTTTACAGCTCTAAGTTTTCGCAAATACTGCAAGAAATGGATATTTTTAATTCAGATGAAAATGAAGAAAAGAAAGAGGAAAATCAAGAAGAGAGTCAGGAAAATTCATCTAATGATAATGATGAGAGTGAAACTGAAGATAAAAAAGATCATGATAACCAAAATGAGACAGACGCAAGTATAGATTCTGATTATAACATTGACGAATATAAATTAGACGAACAACTATTAGATACAGATAAAAAAAGTCAGAATTCTGAGCAAGTAATCCAGAAGAAAATATTAGAAAATTTAAACATGGACTATAAGGTTTATACAACAGAATTTGATGAAATCACCAAAGCAGAAAACTTAGAAAATGCTGATGAGGCAAACAAGCTGCGGAAAGCTCTCGATCAACAATTGATTGGTTTCCAAGATGTCATTACAAAACTTGCAAATAAACTCCAAAGACAACTTCTAGCTAAACAAAATAGAGCGTGGGACTTTGACCTGGAAGATGGATTACTTGATAGTTCTAAATTACCAAGAATTATTATGGATCCTTACAATTCTTTGTCATTCAAAAAGGAAAAAGATTTAGATTTTAAAGATACTGTTGTAACTTTATTAATCGACAATTCTGGATCAATGAGAGGTAGACCAATTACAATCGCAGCTATTTGCGCAGACATATTGTCTCGAACCCTTGAGCGTTGCTCTGTTAAAGTGGAAATATTAGGTTTCACCACCAAAAATTGGAAAGGTGGTCAAAGCAGGGAATTATGGAATAAAAAAAGTAAACCAAAATCACCTGGTAGACTTAATGATCTTAGACATATAATTTATAAGAGTGCTGATACTCATTGGAGACAAGCTAAAAATAATCTGGGGCTTATGTTAAAAGAAGGCCTGTTAAAAGAAAACATTGATGGAGAAGCTATAACTTGGGCTTTTAATAGAATAAAAAAAAGGAAGGAGGAAAGGAAAATTTTAATGGTTATCTCTGATGGCGCCCCTGTAGATGACTCAACTTTGTCAGTAAATTCAGGAGATTTCTTGGAAAAACATTTAAAAAAAATGGTTAAATTTATCGAAAATAAATCCGAAACAGAGATTTTAGCAATTGGAATTGGTCATGATGTATCTAGATATTACAATAGAGCAATAAAGATTACAGACGTGAACGAATTAGGAGATGTTATGATTTCACAATTGACTGCATTATTTGATAAAAAGTTTAAACTAAACTAAATCTTCGAGAGGTCTTGACTTTTCCATTTAATACTTACTTCAGCACCACTTCTTGTTTTTGAATTTTGACAATTTAAAGATGCGAAATTTTTTTCAAGCAGTGTTTTACCTATAAAAATACCTAAACCTAAACCAGTTTTATTTTTTTTTTTGTCTAAAGATCTCAGATAAGGTTCACCAATTTTAGATAATATTTCACTTGGGTAGCCCTCGCCGTCATCTTCGATTATTACTTCACTAAAATCGTTATTACTTTTTAATGTTATAAATATTTTTTCTTTAGCAAATTTATTAGCGTTCCCAATAAAATTTCTTAATCCATAAATAATTTCAATCGACTTTGAAAATTTTTTTGGACTCGAGTCTTGATCAAAATTCATTATAAACTTTTTATTACTTGTTTCTTGGAATGATGCTACAATTTGAGAAATATATCCCCTCAAGTCTATATCTTCATCTATAAAATCATCCTCCTCATTGGGATCCAATGATAATCTTTTTAAAATTTGTGTGCATCTTTCAACTTGGCTTATGAGTAATTCAATGTCAGAATTTAAATCCTTTCTATTTTTTAATTGGTCTTTTAACTCTTGTGAAATTATTTTAATTGTTGATAGTGGAGTTCCTAAGGAATGTGCAGCTGCAGCAGCTTGACCACCAAGGGATAACATTTCATGCTCTTGAGCCATCACTTCTTCCATCTTACTCAAAGCTTCTTTTCTTTTTCTGGACTCATTTCCAAAAACAATTGCAAAGAAGTTTAGAAATATTAAAGCAATAATTAGGGCAATTGGAATTGAATAGTAGTAGTACGGATCAACATGAAAATGATTATTCAGTGGTGAAGGTAGATCCTCTGAATAAAATGTTAAAAATATAATTATAAATATTGTAGTTGTTACAAGTAATAAATTAGTCCTAATGCCTAAATTTGATGATGCAAAAACGCTGGGTATTAATAAAAAAACCACGAAAGGATTTACGACACCTCCTGTTAAATATATTAAAAAACCTAATTGGAATATATCAATTATCAAAAAAATTAATGCTGATCTGTCTGAAAGTTGAGTTTTGTTATATATGAAAATTAAAAATAAATTACTTAATATTCCGATAAATATTATTAAATTTGCTAAAATAAAGTTAAATTTAAAATTAAAGTAAAAATATACGATATAAATTGAGATAAATTGTCCAATAATTCCAATCCATCTAAGAGATATGTAAGTAGATTTTTTGAGTGTGTGAAATTTTGAAGTCTCAAAGAACTTCATATTTTATATGTCTAAATTTTGAACATTAATCGCATTAGAAACAATAAAATCTTTCCTCAATGACACATCACTCCCCATTAGTGTATGGATTAAATCTTGGTCTTTCTTTGTGTTTTTTGAATACTGAACCTGTAATAAATTTCTAGTTTCTGGGTTTAAAGTTGTATTCCAAAGCTCATCTGGATTCATTTCTCCTAGTCCTTTAAATCTTTGTATATTCATTTTTAACTTTTCGTTTTCCATTGATTTTAAAAACTCTTTAGAATTCTTTTTGTTAATTTTTAAATCTGTATTATTATTAATGATATACTTTTCAAGTTCGTCTTCATCTTTTACATAAATACTTTTTGAGCCTTTATTAATTTTAAACAGCGGAGGTTGGGCCAAATAAATATTCCCATTTTCAATAAGTTTATTAAAAGGTTTGTTATTAAAGAAAGTTAATAATAATGCTCTAATATGAGACCCATCAACATCTGCGTCAGTCATTATAATAATTTTACCATACCTCAAATCTTTTATATCAATTTCATTAGCTTTTGGATCTAAGCCAAGTGCATTTATTAATGTCACTATTTCATTTGATGATATCATTTTGGCTAATGCTTTTGTTCTTTGATCGGATCCATTTCCATTTTTTTTAATATTTAGATCTTCAACGTATGTGTTAAGTATTTTTCCTCTTAAAGGTAAAACAGCTTGATTTAATCTATTTCTTCCTTGTTTAGCAGATCCTCCAGCTGAATCTCCTTCAACTATAAATAATTCTGTTCCTTCTTGTTTTCCTATCTGACAATCTGCTAATTTTCCAGGTAAACCACTTAATTCAAGAGCTCCTTTTCTTCTTACATTTTCTCTTGCTTTTCTAGCAATATCTCTAGCCATTGCTGCTTGAATAACTTTTGCTAAAATTATTTTAGCTATTGAAGGATTTT
>CABZBT010000030.1 GCA_902524045.1 uncultured Pelagibacteraceae bacterium
TTCTCAGTAAGTATCAAATATCTTTGGATAAAACATTCAGTTTTAATTATCTAAATAGTTTTTTAAATGATAAAAAAGATAATCTGTATAGAGTTGCACAAAAAATTTTAAATGGTTTTAATGAAAATGAAGTCCATATAACTAGTGAAAATTCCAAAAAATTGGGTTTTTTTGAGAAATTCTTTAATTTTTTTAATTAATTTTGTATTTTCTTGTAATATTTGTTGTTTTTTGTTTTTGTTTGCTGAAGATTAAAAGTCTTCTGTGTCATTATTAAATCAAAAAACAATAAAAAAAAAAGTTTTTTTAGCGGAATAGGACTTCATAGTGGGTTACGCGTAAATATATGTGTAAAACCCTCTGCCCCAGACACAGGAATTGTTTTTAAAAGGATTGATTTAAAAGAAAATAATCTTATTTATCCAAATTTTATGAATGTAAGTAATACAGCTCTCAACACAACTATAAGTAACAATTATGGGGTCAAGGTGTCAACAATAGAACACTTAATGGGAGCCCTTTTTGGAATGGGAATTGATAATGCATTGGTTGAAATTGATAATGAGGAAGTACCAATTTTAGATGGCTCTGCTAAATTTTTCATAAGTAAAATTTTATCGGTAGGTTTAGAACTAAGTAATAAGCCAATCAAAATTATAAAGATAAATAAAAAAGTAGAATTTAAAAATAGCGAAAAATTTATTTCAATTGAACCCTCTAAATTAAGCTTAGATATAGATTTTCAACTTAGATATCAAAATAAAGTTATAGGTAATCAAAAAAATAAAATAAATGTTTATGAAGATGATCTAACAGATATATTTAACTCTAGAACATTTTGTTTATATGAAGACATACAGACAATTAAGAAAAACGGCCTAGCAAAAGGTGGAAGTTTAGACAATGCGTTAGTTGTAAAAGACGAGCATGTTTTAAATTCAGAGGGTTTAAGAAACTCAAAAGAATTTGTTAATCATAAAATATTAGATTGTATAGGTGATCTTTTTACTAGTGGATATAGAATGATAGCAAGTGTAAATTGTTCTCAAGGAGGACATTTTATGACAAATAACTTATTGAAAAAAGTATTTGAGGACAAAAGAAATTTTTCAATAATTGAGATCCAAGAAAGAACACTTCCTCACACACTTATAAACAGAAGTTTACTTAGATCGATAGCTTAATATAATAATTCTTATAATTTTTTTTAAGATATATATATTCATTACTATGTTTAAAATTAGAATATTTTTAATATTTCTTACATTAATATTTTTACACTCTTGCAGTAAAGAAGTTGAGAGTATTAAATTAATCAAAGAGACTAGTCAAAATGATGAAATGACATCAGCCTACAAAAAGGGTATGAATTTTTTGGAAACAGGTGACTATTTTGCAGCAGGTAAAAAGTTTTTAGAAGTTGAAGTTTTAATGCCACAATCTCAATGGGCGTCAAAATCAGTTTTGATGGCCTCATATTCTTATTATCTTCAAGATTATTATTCATTAGCAATTGAAAATCTTAAAAGATATTTTAAAACTTATCCAAAAGATAAAAACATGGCTTATGCGCATTATCTCTTAGCGATGTGTTATTATGAAACTATAGAGGGAGAGAAAAAGGATCTAGCTCCTCTAATTTTATCTAAAAAAGAACTTGTTTTAATTATAGAAAACTTTCCAGACACTGATTATGCGTATGACGCAAGATATAAGATCGATTTGATTAATGATATACTAGCAGCAAAAGAGGTTTATATCGGAAGACATTATATTAAAAAAAAAAAATGGATTCCTGCGCTTAATAGATTTAAAAATGTTCTTAATAATTACGAGACTACAGATCACGTTGAGGAAGCAATACATAGACTTGTAGAAATTTATTATATCCTAGGTATGGAGGAAGAGTCTCTGAAATATGCTTCGTTATTGGGCTATAATTATAACTCTGGAGAGTGGTATAAAGAAACATACAAAATATTTAATAAAGAATATAAAGTGTCCGTTCCAAAAAACAAAAGAGAGAAAAGTAAAATATTAAGTAAAATTAAAAGTCTTTTTTAAAAAAATGATTGATGAGAAAATTAATCAAAAATATATTAAGAAAATCAAATTATTTAATAAATATAATAAACATTATTATGATTTAAACGAACCACTAGTAAAAGATCACATTTTTGATAAATTGAAACAGCAGATACTTGATCTTGAAAAAAAATATACATTTTTAAACCATCCTGTATCTCCAAAAAATTCTGTTGGTTTTAAACCCTCTAAGCTGTTCAATAAGGTCAAACATAAGGTGCCAATGTTATCATTAAGTAATGCATTTGATAGACAAGACCTTGTAAATTTTGAAAAAAAGATTTTAAATTTTTTAAATGAAGACTTAAAAGAGACCATTGAGTATAGCGCTGAGCCTAAAATTGATGGAATATCAGCATCTTTAATTTTTAAAAAGGGAAAATTTATAACTGGTTTATCTAGGGGGGATGGAAAGGAAGGTGAGGATATTACAGAAAATCTAAAAACAATAAAAGACATTCCTATCCAAATTGACTCAAACAATTTTCCAGAGGAAATAGATATCAGAGGAGAGGTATTTATCCAGAATAGTGATTTTAAAAAATTAGCTAACAAATTTGCAAATCCAAGAAATGCTGCATCTGGTTCTCTAAGACAAAAAGACCCAAGAGAAACAAAAAAAATACCATTGAAATTTATTGCTTATACATTCGGTTTCGAGAAGGGTTTAAAAACAAAATCACAAAATGAATACTTGGAGAAACTAAAAGAATGGGGTTTTAAAATAAATCCTTTGAATAAAATAATAAAAACAATAGATGGTTTATTAAAGAACTATAATGATATTGAAAAAAAAAGAGATAAAATTGATTTTGATATTGATGGAATTGTTTACAAAATAAATGATTTCAAATTACAAAAAAGGTTAGGTAATGTTGCTAATGCTCCAAGATGGGCGATTGCACATAAGTTTTCAGCTAATACCGCAATTTCACAAATAGAAAATATTGAAATTCAGATAGGAAGAACTGGCGCATTAACACCTGTAGCAAAAATAAAATCTGTAAACATAGGAGGAGTTGTAGTTTCAAATGCAACTCTTCATAATGAAGAGGAAATAAATCGAAAGGACATAAGAATAGGAGACACAGTCATAATTGAAAGAGCAGGAGATGTCATTCCCCATGTAATTTCTGTCGACTTAAAGTTTAGAAATAAAAACTCAAAAAAATTTAACTTTCCTAAAATTTGTCCATCGTGTGGATCTAAAACTGTAAAAGATTTTAATTTTACAACTAAAAAAGAAGATGCAGTCAGAAGATGCTCAAGTGAAGGTTATGAATGTGAAAAAATGGCAATAGAAAAAATAAAACATTTTGTCTCTAAAGAAGCACTAAATATTGAAGGTTTTGGAAAAAAGATTGTTGAAAATTTTTGGAATTTAAAATTAATTAGACTTCCTCATGATATATTTAAACTCGATTTCTTAAAGCTAGAAAATTTGGATGGTTGGGGAAAACAATCTGTTGCTAATTTGAAATATTCAATAAATTTAAGAAAAACAATTTCTTTTGAAAAATTTATATATGCACTAGGTATCAGACATATTGGATTAGAAAATGCGAAATTAATATCTAAAAACTTAAGATCATTAAAAAATTTTATCGCGTTATCAAGGAATAATAATATCGACGATTTAATAAATATTGATGGAATTGGTGAAACGCAAATTAACTCGATTAAAAGTTTTCTAAAGAATAATGAAAATTTAAATGTTTTAAATAATCTTGATAAAGTATTAAAAGTAAGAGATGTTGAAAGTCAAAAAAAAAATGGAATATTTAATAATAAAACATTCATGTTCACAGGTAAACTTTTGAATATGAGCCGATCAGAGGCAAAATCTATAATCGAGCAAAATTCGGGATCAATAGTAAGTAATGTAACAAAAAAACTCGATTTTCTAATTATTGGCGACAAACCAACTAATAGAAAAGTTGAAGCAGCAAAAAATTTAAAGGTAAAAATTTTAAATCAATCTTCCTGGTTAAAAATGCTTAAATAAAACTTGCTAACCACTTTTTTTCATTTTTATTTAAAAAAGGTGATATTTTTGAGTAAACTTCAAGATTATAATTGAGAAGATAATTTTTTTCTTTCTCATTTAAAAGTTTAAAATCAATCAAATCTTTTTCAATTGGAGCTAAAGTGAGATTTTGAAAAAATAATTTTCCTTTAACCCGGTTCACATAAACTAAATTTTCAATACGTATTCCAAACTTACCTCTCTTGTAATAACCAGGTTCGTTACTTAATATCATACCTTCTTGTATCTTAATTGAATTTGATTTTGAAATAGCTTGAGGACCCTCGTGAACGTTAAGAAAAAAACCAACTCCATGCCCAGTGCCATGATTATAATCTAATCCATCTTTTTTGAGGAATTTTCTTGCTTCTATATCGATTAATTTTCCAGTAGTTTTTTTACTAATTTTTGTTTGAGCAACAGCGATGTGTCCTTTTAGGACATTTGTAAATATTTTTTTTATATTTTTATTTTGATCTGAAAAACAGATCGTTCTTGTTACATCTGTTGTACCAAATTTGTATTGGCCGCCTGAGTCACATAAAAATATTTCATCTTTTCTTAAAAGTCTTGTTTTATTCTTTGTTGCTCTATAATGAACTATAGCTCCATTTTTTCCGCTTCCAGCAATCGTATTAAAACTAGGAAATAAATACTTTGAATTCATTTTTCTCATTTTTTCTAATTTATTTTGAGCATCTACTTCAGTTATATTCAATTTTTTTTTATTCTTAATCCAATAAATAAATTTCGTTAAAGCAACACCATCAATGATGTGCGTATTCATCATATTTTTGATCTCGACCTTATTTTTAATTGATTTAAGTAAATAGATTGGGTCTTCCTTTTTAATAAGTTTGAATTTTTCTTTAAGTAATTTTTCAATATATAATGAACATGTTTTTTTATCTATTATAGCTTTTTTATTTTTTAATTTTCTTAAAAAATCATTAAGATTTTTTGGATCAATAATCTGTGCTTTTTTTAATTTTTTTTCACTTAAAAGTTTTGTTGATTTACTTTTTTCAACAATCAAATAAAATTTTTTTTCTTTACTAAGAATAAGATTGCAATTAGGTATAGGACTTGTTGGGTTGTCATGTCCCCTAATATTTAATAACCAAGCAATATTTTCTGGAGCAGTAATAAATAAATAATCAGATTTATTTTTCTTTAAATAATTAGCGACCTTAGAAATTTTTTGAAGATGACTTTTACCAGAAATTTTTTCATCAATTGAATAAAAAGGAGGATTTTTTTTATTTTGTGTCTTTAGGAAATTATCAACAAGATTCTCATTGATGTTAGTTACTTTATTATGCTTTAAAAAAAATTTATTTATTTGTTCTGAAGTAAATAATTTTGGATCTATTCCTATGTTTAAGTTTTTAAAAACATTTGTGTTGATTATCTTGAAATAATCTATAATCTTAAAATGCTGACCACTCTCAATTTTTGCTTGAATAGTATACCTTCCATCCACAAATAAGTAATTTTTGCTTTTTAAGATTACTGCGTAACCTGCAGACCCAGTAAAGTTTGAAATAAATCTTAGTCGATCATTTTTTGCATATTCTGAGAAAAACTCATCATTTTTAGGTATTATATATCCATCAATACCAAAATTTTTAAACTGCTTTCGAAGTCTATTTATTTTTTTTTTAATCATTTAATTCTTTTTTGATATCGAATCCAACCAGGGCTTCTTTTGGTTTCATCATCCAATTCAAAATCTTGATTAAATTCAAATTCTTCAAATGTATCTTTCTTTTCCTCAAAAAAAGAATTTTTTTCTAAGTTATTTTCTGGAAGCTCGTCAATAAATCTTGATGCCATGCTATCTATCCAATCCCCTTGATAAAACCTATTCATAGAGAAAGAAATAATTGCATTTTTTTTTGCTCTTGTAATACCAACATATGCTAACCTTCTCTCTTCCTCCAAACCGTTTTGTCCTTTTTCTTCAATTGATTTTTGGTGAGGAAATAATCCTTCTTCCCATCCAGGTAAAAAAACTACATCAAACTCCAACCCTTTAGCTGCGTGCATTGTCATCATATTTATTTTTTCACCTTCCCAATCTTGATCAATAGAAGTAGCAAGTGATACATGATCTAAAAAACTCTCTAAATTATCAAACTCTTTCATAGCACTTAATAATTCTTTTATATTTTCTAATCGATTTTCATTTTCGAGGTCTTTTTTATTTTTTAACATTGCAGAATATCCTGACTCATCAAGGAGTATCTGCAGTAACTTCACATGATTAAATTTTTTAATTTTTAAATCATTTCTCCATTTTGAAATTAAGTCTAAAAATAAATTTAGACCTATTTTAGTTTTAGGTTTTATTAAATTTTCTTTTATCATTTGTTTTGCTGAGCTTTCCAAACTAATCTTATTTTTTTTTGAATATTCATGAATAGTTTTAATAGTGCTTACACCAATAGACCTTTTGGGATTGTTGACTATTCGCTCAAAAGCTAAATCATCTTTTTCTTGATTTACTAATCGTAAGTAAGCTACGCAATCTTTTATTTCAGCTCTCTCATAAAATTTAATTCCACCTAAAATTCGATATGGCATACCAATTTTTAAAAAACGCTCCTCAAATTCTCTTGTTTGAAAAATAGCTCTTACCAAAATTGCAATGTTGTTAAGTGAGAATTTTTTTTTAATTTGTTCTATTTCATCAGAGACACCAATTGCCTCATCTTTACCGTTTTTGAAGCAATTTAATTTAATCAAATCACCCTCTTCCATCGTAGATTTTAATGTTTTTCCAACTCTATTTTGATTATTTGCAATTAATGACGATGCAACAGATAAAATATTTTTTGAAGATCTATAATTCTGTTCAAGCCTTATTACTTTTGTATTTTTATATATTTTATCAAATTCTAAAAAATTTTTTATTTCGGCACCACGCCAACTATAAATAGACTGATCATCATCTCCAACACAACATATGTTGTTATTATTTT
>CABZBT010000031.1 GCA_902524045.1 uncultured Pelagibacteraceae bacterium
ACAAATGAGAGATTTGCTTGATTTGATCTTGATAAAAGATATTTATTTCTAATTTTTTTCAAAATTAATTTGTTCAATTTTGTATCTACATTTACCAGTTTTAATTTAGGCTTTATTGTTTTAATTCTTTTTTGAATTAGAAGATCATTTTTATTTACAAATCCAATTGCTCCTCTTTTTCGATTATTAAAAATTTTAAATTTTGCCTCTAAATAATTTTTTAGATTACCGTGTCTCTCTAAATGATCTGGCGCAATATTAAGTATAGCGGCAAATTTTGATGAAAAAATTTTACTATATTCTAATTGATAGGATGAAGCCTCAATAACGAAAATTGTTTTTTTCGAGATCTTATTTATAGATAGTATTGGCGTGCCAATATTACCTGCTAATCTTACGTCTTTTTTTTGATCCTTTAAGATATCATATAAAAGTTTGCATGTGGTGGACTTTCCGTTTGTGCCAGTTATTGTTAATGAGACATTTTTATAAAATGAGTAAAAAACATCTAGATCTGTATAAATATTCTTATGTCTTTTTTTAAGTAAATTTTTTAACTTACATTTTTTTATATCAATTCCTGGGCTTAATATAATTAAATCAAATTTGGTTTTTAATAATTTTTTAAAATTGAGAGTTTTTTTTTTAATCGACTTATTTATTTTAAGATTTGGGTTATCATCAAATAAATAAACATCATTTTTATTTCTTAAAAAATTGAACGATGAGAGGCCACTTTTTCCTAATCCATAAATTAAAATTTTTTTATTAAAGAAAATTTGTGAATTATCACTCATTATCTTAGTTTTAATGTAGCAAGTCCTATCATTGCTAAAATAATAGAAATTATCCAAAATCTAATTACAACTGTTGATTCAGGCCAACCTTTCTTCTCAAAATGATGGTGGATTGGAGCCATTTTAAAAACTCTTTTACCGGTAATTTTAAATGATACTACTTGAACAATCACAGAAACAGCTTCGAGAACAAATAAACCTCCAGTAATTGCTAAAACTATTTCATGTTTTGTTATTATACCGATTGCTCCTAGAGAGCCACCTAAAGATAAAGATCCAGTATCCCCCATAAAAATTTTTGCAGGAGGAGCATTGAACCATAAAAACCCTAAACAGGAGCCAATGATTGCACCACAAAAAATTGAAACTTCTCCAGTTCCATCTATATAAGGAATTTGTAAATAATTTGAAAATACAACATTTCCTGTAACATAACTTATAAATGCAAAACAAGCTGCAACAAGTATTACAGGTACTGTCGCTAACCCATCTAATCCATCAGTAAGATTTACAGCGTTCGATGAACCGATAATTACAAATATTGAGAAAGGTATAAAAAACCATCCAAGATTAATGACAAGGTTTTTAAAAAAAGGAAAGTATAGATTTGTTAAATCTTGATAATCATTAAAGTAAACATAAAAACTCACACCAATTATTGCGAGTATTATTTGAATGATTAATTTTAACTTTGATGAGATACCTGAAGAGTTTCTATGCTTTATTTTTTTATAATCATCGAATGCTCCAAGTAAACCAAAAGAGATTGCGATATATATACAAAATAAAACATTTAAATTTGATAAATCAGCCCAAAATAATACTGATATCAACAAACCAAACAAAATAATTACTCCGCCCATTGTTGGAGTTCCAATTTTTTTGACTATATGATCCTCTGGACCATCATTACGTATTGGATTTAAAATTTTTTGTTTTGAAAAAAATCTTATAAAGGATCCTCCTATGATTAAAACAATAACCAAGGAGGTAAAAAAAGATAAACCAGTTCTAAATGTCAGGTATTTAAATACATTCAAAAAACTAAAGGTATCGACAAAATTAAGTAAAAATTGATAAAGCATTTAATTTAACCTCTTTAGATTATTTACAATACTATTGAAACCTGTCGCATTTGAGGCTTTAATCATTAAATAATCATTATTATTTAAATCTTTTTTGATTAATTCAAATATGCCTAATTTATTTACTAAGATTCTTCCTCTTTTAACTTTCATAATATTGTTAAATATTTCTCTGACCATTTTTCCCATAACAAATACTTTATCAATATTTGTCTTATTAATTAAAGGAGCTATTGATCGGTGAAGTTTTTTTGAATGTGACCCAAGTTCCATCATATCTCCAAGCAAAAGATATTTACGATGTTTTTTTTTATCAATAATATCATAATTCTTTAAAGCAGATTTTAAAGATAAAGGATTAGAATTATAACTTTCATCAATTAGGTTAATTTTTTTGTTACCAATCTTAATAACAGAAAGATCTCCTCTTCCTGCTGGACTCCTGAAATCTAAGAAAATTTTTTTGTTTAATTCAAGTACATTCTTGTAAATACTTATCACACTTAAAGCACCTAAGATATTATAAATATTATTTTGAAAATTATTAGATATAATAAAATGTTTAAATTTATCGTTTATTTTAACTTTTATTTTAAATATTTTTTTAACTTTTTTTATATTTAACAACTTAACATTTGCTTTTTTACTTTTAATACTAAAAGAAATCACATTTATATTATTACGTAAGGCAATTTTTTTATGTAATCTAAAAAAAACATCATCTGCATTCAAGACAATGAAACCTTTGGGTAATATGTTTTTAATTATCTCTGCTTTAGCTAATGCAATCTGTTTAATATTTTTGAAATTTTTTGCATGCGCATAGTTAACATTAGTTATTAAGCCAACATTTGGTTTTATAATATTTGTCAAATTATCAATCTCACCTTTTTTATCCATGCCAACCTCTAAAATTCCAAATTCATCACTATTTTTTAAATTAAGTAAACTCAAGGGTACTCCAAATTTATTATTATATGATTTTGGAGAAATACTAACACTAGAAACCTTTCTTAACACATTACCCAATAATTCTTTAAGAGTAGTTTTTCCACAACTTCCTGTAATTGCTATTATATTTGTATCTATATTTTTTCTAAATATTTTTGAAATTTCAGTCATAAATTTTAGTGTATTTCTCACTTTTATCTGACGTTTATTATCAAATTTATTTTGAATTTTATTTACTACAGCTAATGATGCTTTATTTTTAAATGCCTCTCCAATAAATTTATTTCCATCATTTTTTTTTCCTTTAATTGCAAAAAAAATGTCATTCTTATTTACTTTTTTGGAATTGATTCTTGCTTTATCTGCTTTAATTAAAGTAATTTTATTTTTGATTTTTGATACTTCTTTAATAATATTTATCTTTAAGTTTTTCGATAAATTATTATTTTTAAGTTTAATGCAATCTAAAATGATTTTTTTATCCGAAAAAAAAATTTTCTTTTTACCAAAATCTTGTATTTTTTCATGACCTTTTCCAGCAACTAATAAAATATCACCTGAATTTAAATTTTTGATAGCCTCAGATATAGCTTGTTTTCTATCTGGAATTTCTTTCATTAAAGTGTTTTGGATACCCTTTTTAATATCATCTCTAATTTTTTTCGGATCTTCAAATCTGGGATTATCATCTGTTAAATAAATTTCGTTAGAATATTTAGTTGCAATCTTTCCCATTTTAAATCTTTTATTTTGATCTCTATTTCCTCCACAGCCAAAAAGTAAAATTATTTTTTTATTTGGAAATTGCTCTTTGAGATTTGAAAGACATATTCTTAGAGCATCTGGTGTATGTGCATAATCAAGTATTACTTTAGACTTATTTTTGATTTTACCTATTTTTTCAAATCTTCCATCAATTGGTTTAAGTTTTGATAATACATTCAGAATTTTGATTAAACTTAAATTGCTATTTTTTGCTGCAATAATCGCCATTAAAATATTCTTTAATTGTATTTTTCCAATTAGATTTAGACTCACTTCTTTTGTTAGATTATTGCTTTTTATTTTTAATATTTGTTTCTCACCTCTAAATCTATGAGATAAGATTTGAAATTTGCTTTTGTTTTTATTTAAAACCTGCAATTTTAATTTTCTAGAAACCACAATTTTTTTTATTTTTTTAAATTCTGGAATTGTTTCATCTACTATTATATTTCCTTTTTTTCTTATCAAATTTTCAAATAAGTACAGTTTTGCCTTAAAATATTTTTTAAAATTTCTATGATAATCTAGATGATCTTGAGATAAATTTGTGAAAATACCTGATGAAAACTTTAAACCATCTAGCCTATGTTGACTCAAGCCATGACTAGATGCTTCCATAATTACATTATTAATTTTTTGAGATTTTAATTTACATAATATTTGTCCCATCCGAATTGGGTCTATTGTAGTATTTGGTAAATTGAATCTAATATTTTTTGATTTTACACCTAATGTTCCAATTGAGGCCACATTTATTTTATTAAATCTTAATAATTGAAAATAAAAATCTGAGACGGATGATTTTCCATTTGTTCCAGTTACAGCAATTAAATTATTTGGTTTATTCTTATAAATTTTAAAAGCGATTTCTGCTAAAAGTTTTCTTATATTTTTAGTATGAATGAATAAAATATCCTTTTGAAAATTTTTAGTTCGTTTCTCACTAATAATAATTTTAGAGCCTTTTTTTATTGCAGTAGAAATGAATTTATTTCCATCAAAATTGTTCCCTCTAATAGCAAAAAAAATATTATCCTTTTTAATATCTTTCGAATTGAATGAAATTCCTGAGAAAAAAAATTTTTTTTTATTACTATCTATATTGGTAAAATAATTGCCTAATAACATTATTAATTAACCTCTGAGTATTTTGTGGCTAAAATGGGTCCAATCTTTTCTATAATTTGACCAACAACTTCAACGGAAGTCCAACCCGCAGTATTAAAAGGAGTTCCTTTGTATTTTATTCCTGATCCATCCCTATAATTATAAACATACTCACTATTTGTTTTGGGTTCATCCAACATCACAACCAGGCTATACTTAGGATTTGAAGCAGGAAATACGGATGCAAAAGTATTAATTTTTTTTCGAGAGTATCCACTCTCTAAAATTTTTTCAGCAGTGCCAGTTTTTCCTGCAACTTCATAACCTTGCACGTTAGCTAATGATGCAGTTCCTTCCTTTGTGGTTACGATTTTCCTCAATATATTGACAAGAATTGTTGAAATATTTTCCTCTAAAATTCTTTGCCCTTTGGCATATTTTTCTTTTTTTATAAGAGTTGGATTAATCTTAAAACCACCATTAGCAATAGTGGAATAAGCGTTAGTTAATTGTAAAATTGTAGTGGTAATTCCATGTCCATATGAGGTAGTTGCAAGTTTACATTTTCCCCAATTAAAAGATATTGGTTTTCCTATTTCATCTATATCAAATTTTATTGAGTTAATTAAGTTGAGATCATTTAAAAATTTTTTATATTTTTCAATTCCAATTGCTTGGGCGATTCTTACTGAACCTATGTTGCCTGAGCGGATCAATATTTCTTCGGCAGTTAAGTTAGAGGGAATTTTTTTGTCATATTCACTTATTATATTTTTTCCACAAGTAATACTTTTTTCTAAATTTTTAAATTCAGTTTTTGACTCTACAATCTTTTCATTTAAGGCTGCGGCCAAGGTGAAGGTTTTAAAAACAGAGCCTAATTCATAAACTCCTTTAGTTGCTCTATTGATATAATTTACATCTATAATATTTTGTCTTTGATTTGGGTCAAAATCAGGTAGCGAAATAATTGATAATACCTCACCATTATTAATATCCATTAAAATTGAGGCACTGCCCTTAGTTTTAAATATTTTATTAAACCTTATTAATTCTTCTCTTATTAGAAACTGAATATCTTTATCGACAGTAAGTTGAATAGATTTGTCGTTTTTTTTTAATTCTAAATCTAAAGATTTTTCTAACCCAGAAATCCCCAAGTTGTCATCATTAATTTGTCCAATTATATGACTAAATAAATTTTTTTGAGGATAAATTCTTGTAATATTTTCGTGTGGTTTTATTGATTTATCACCCAACATCATAATTTTTTCATAATTTTCCTCTGAAATCTTTTTTTCAAACCAAAAAAATTTATCTTTTGAAAGTTTGGATTTAATTAACTCAAAATCTTTATCAGGAAAAATATATTTTAAATTAAGTAACAATTTTTTTTTATCTATTGCTTCTATTGGATTTATTCCAATATCGATAGAATTAACAGTTTTTGCTAAAAAATTATTGTTTCGGTCTAAGATATTTGCTCTCTGAATTTTAT
>CABZBT010000032.1 GCA_902524045.1 uncultured Pelagibacteraceae bacterium
TTACCATATGTTTTTGAATTTTTTCTTAAGTCTACAGCAACATCAAAAATCTCTCCTTTTATTACAGAAATTAATTTACCTTGCGGCTTTTTAATTTGAAAATGTAAACCCCTCAAAACATTTTTTTTTGAAATAGAGGTAATTTGAAATTTAAATTTTTTTTTAATTAATTTTTCTAAAACTAACTCTCTTAAATATCCTCTTTTATCTTGATGTTTAATACCATTTAAAATCACAAGTCCTCTAAATTTAGTTTTTTTTACTTTCATTTTTAATAATGCGATTAAATTAATTTTTTTATATAATGAGAGTAAGTGCAATTTCCATAAAATTTTACAGCTTTTAACAGTTGTTTCTTATTAATCCATTTATTATTAAATGCGATTTCCTCTAGACAAGCAATTTTAAAACCTTGTCTATTCTCAATTGCAGATACAAATGCACTAGTTTTATAAAAATCTTCAATGGATCCCGTATCTAACCAGGCACCTCCTCTTCCTATCAATTCTGCAGATAATTTTTTATCTTTTAAATATTTGTTTAATAAATCCACAATTTCTATTTCACCCCTCTTTGATGGTTTTAGTTGTTTTGCAAATTTACAAACTCTCTTGTCAAAAAAATACAAACCAGTAATTGCTAAGTCAGAAATAAATTTTTTGGGTTTTTCTTTTATGTTTTTAATTCTTTTGCCAATAACTTTTGCTACTCCAAAATTTTCCGGTTTATTAACCCGATGTAATAAAACTTTAGCACCATTTTTTAATTTTGTGCAACTTTGAAGAATTTTTGTTAAATTTTGTCCATAAAAAAAATTATCACCTAAAATAAGACAAACACTTTGATTCTCTATAAATTTTTCTCCTAGTATGAATGCTTCGGGTAGTCCATTAGGATTTTTTTGTTCAATGTAATCAATTTTCATTCCAAAATTTTTTCCATCTGGAATAATTTTTTTATATTGATCTAATTGACCTTGATTAACTATAATTAGAACTTCCTTTATACCTGCAAGCATTAATATTGACAGTGGATAAAATATTAAAGGCTTGTCATGAATTGGGAGCAACTGTTTATTTACGGCTTTTGTAAGGGGACTCATTCTTGTTCCTTTACCTCCAGCTAATATAATTCCTTTTTTTATCATTTTTTGCCTAATCTATTTAAAATATCTTTTTTTGAAAGTGATTTATAGTAAGATTTATTTTCAAAGTACCAATTAAGTGTTAACTGTATTCCTTTTGAAAAGTTAATTTTTGGATGCCAATTAAGTTCTTTTTTAATCTTATTACTATTTAGTGCATACCTAATATCGTGACCAGGACGATCTTTAACAAAATTGATTTTTACTTTTTTACCAAACTTTATGAGTTTTTTTGAATGATTTAAAATCTCTTTAGTTACTTGTAAGTTATTTAAATTTTTATTTGAACCAATATTATAAAATTCTCCAATTTTGCCCATAAGAAAAACTTTAATTAATGCCTCACAATGATCTTTAACATATATCCATTCTCTTGAGTTGGTTCCTTTTCCATATATCGGTAGAGGTTTATCGTTCATAATATTGTATATTAGTTTTGGAATTAATTTTTCTGGATGTTGTTTTGGACCATAATTATTTGAACAATTTGTAACTATAGCAGGCAAATTGTAAGTTTTTATGTATGAACTAACTAAATGATCAGACGCAGCTTTACTTGCCGCGTATGGTGAACTTGGTCGATAAGGGTATGTTTCACTGGTCCTTCCTTTTAATATATCACCATAGACCTCATCTGTGGAAATGTGGATTAACTTTGATTTATTTTTTAGAGAAAAATTTTTAAAACATTCTAACAAATTATATACCCCCACAATATTACTTTGAATAAAACTACCTGGATTATCTATTGATCTATCTACATGGGTTTCAGCAGCTATATTAAAAATTCCTGAGGGTTTATATTTCATAAATACCTTTTTTATTCTCTTATTCGCAATATCCATTTTGATAAATTTATATTTTTTAGATTTTCTAAAATCTTTGGTATTATAAAAATTTGAAGAATAGGTGCATTTATCTATATTAATAACATAAAATTTTTTTTTTAATAATAATTCAATGAGATTACTTCCTATAAATCCTAATCCACCGGTAACTATGATTTTTTTCATTTTTGATTTTTACATTAAAAATAAATTTTAGTATAGTCGAGTATATATATATTATGTCAATAACTAGGCAAAATCTTTCAGTGATTATTGTTATCTACAAAAGTGAGCATGTAATCGAAAATTGCATTAATTCTATTGATAGCGAAATTGAAATAATTGTTGTTGATAATTCAAATAACGATCAATTAAAAAAAAAAATTGAGACGAAATATAAAAATGTCAGATGTATTTTGTCAAAAGAAAATTTAGGTATGGGTGCAGGAAATAATTTAGGTATCAAAAGTGTAAATAAAGATTTTGTATTAATATTGAATCCAGATGTAACTTTAGAAAAAAGTTCTATAGATGAGATAATTCAGGCGTCAAAAGAAATTGAAAACTTTGGAATTATTGCTCCGATTTCAGATAAAAGTGAATTTCCCAATTATACCTTAAGAGAGGGTGATAATTTTGATCCAATAAAACCTTTTAAAGTTAAAAGTGTGGATGGATATGCAATGCTTTTAAATTTAGAAAAATTAAAAAAATTAGATAATTTTTATTTTTTTGATGAGAACTTTTTCTTATATCTTGAAAATGAGGATTTATGTAAGCGTTTAGAAAATGATGAATATATTTATATAGCTCCAAAATCAAGAATTCATCATCTTGGAGGAAAGGCTGTTGATCCAAAGTATAAAAAAGAAATTGAATATCTAAGAAATTGGCATTGGATGTGGTCAAAATTTTATTTTAATAAAAAACATTATGGTTATATGACAGCTGTATTCAGAGTTTTTAAAAATTTAATTTCAGCAAAGATGAAATTTTTATATTATTTAATCACTTTAAATACTTTTAAAAGAAAAATTTATCAGATGAGATTATTAGGATTAATGAGTTCAATGAAGGGAAAAAAATCTTATTACAGGCCCAATCTTTGAAAATTTAATGACCAGGAAATTCTATTAAGTTTTCTACTGAGTAACCTTTTTTAATTAACCCATCTGAACCATTTAAATCAAAAAGATTTATTACAAATATAAAGCCAGCAACTTTTCCTTCAGAAATTTCTACAAGTTTTGCTGCAGCATCAGCAGTGCCACCAGTAGCGATCAGATCATCAATAATTAGAATAGAGTCTCCTTTATTTATAGAATCTTTATGAACTTCTATAGTAGCTTTCCCATACTCTAATTCAAAATCAACAGAGTGCACATCACTTGGCAATTTATCTTTTTTTCTAAACATAATAAATGGCTTTTTCAAAATATAAGATACAGCTGATGCAAAAACAAATCCCCTAGACTCAATTGCTGCAATTTTATCAAATTTTGTCTTTTCTGATCTTTCTATAATTCGATCAATTGTTTCTGAAAAAGCTTTCTCATCTTTAATTAGTGTTGTGATATCTCTAAATAAAATCCCTTTTTTGGGATAATCTGGGATAGATCTAATAAAGTCTTTTAAATTCATAAGAGTAAATTATAAATAAATTAATTTTATAACATGACAATAAATAAATTAGCAATTATTGGTGGGAGTGGCCTTTATGATGTTGAAGAGTTCAAAAATAGAGAATTGTTGGATTTAATTACCCCTTGGGGAAAACCCTCAGATCATCTTTTAAAAACTAATTATAATGATAAAGAAGTTTACTTCTTACCAAGACATGGAAGAGGTCATTTTGTTTCTCCTTCGAAAATAAATTTTAGGGCAAATATTGATGCTCTCAAACAATTAGGTGTAACAGATATTGTATCTGTATCAGCAGTTGGGTCTTTAAAAGAAGATTTGCCTCCAGGGAAATTTGTTATTGTTGATCAATTTATTGACCGTACATTTGCAAGAGAGAAAACATTTTTTGATGACGAAATTGTTGCTCATGTTTCTATGGCCCACCCAACATCAAATGGCCTCATGAATGCATGCGAGGAAGCAATTAAAAAAGAAAAAATTGAGTATCAAAGAAATGGAACATACATTGTTATGGAGGGACCACAGTTTTCAACTTTAGCAGAGTCCAATTTATATAGATCTTGGAAAGCAGATGTAATTGGAATGACTAATATGCCGGAGGCAAAATTAGCAAGAGAAGCAGAAATAAGATACGCATCTGTTTCGATGATTACCGATTATGATTGTTGGCATCCAGACCACGAAAATGTTGATGTCCAACAAGTGGTAAAAGTTTTGTTGGGTAATGCTGCTAAAGCAAAGAATATGATTAAAAATTTAATAGAAAACTTTGAAAATCATGTTGATCCTAATGATCCAACTAATAATTGTTTAGATGTAGCTATTATTACTGCACCTGAAAAAAGAACAAAAAAAACTATAGATAAATTAAATACAGTAGCGGGAAGGGTATTAAAAAAATGAAAAAATTATTATTAATTCTAATATTTTTAACAGTCTCAAATACAGTCTACGCAAATGGAAAAATTTTAAAAAGTGGTTTTATTACCAAATCAGCCTCGGTAAAAGAAGGTATGAATATTGATGACCCTAAAAATAAAATTATAATTATTTACAATCATGGTCAAAATTCAAATGACAAAGCACACAAGAATGAATGCATTTGGGTAAATCAAATTAGAAATCAAGCTTCATTAGTTGGTAAGGAAATTAATGGTAAAAAAATTATGGTTTATAATTTCTGCACAAATGATTTTGCGGGTGATATGTCAAAAAAAAAACATTGGTGGAATTCTAAAACTCCTTATGTTGGTAAGCACAAATTAGATAAAAGAATTGAAAAAAACCTAGAATTAGTTGAAAAGTTTATAAGTATAGGGGTTCCAAGAAAACAAATAATTATATCAGGCCATTCATGCGGCGGTCTATTAACTCTAATGTTGTTATCAGCTCACTCCGAAAAAGTAGGAGGGGGCATATCATACATGCAAGCTTGTTTTGGTAAGCTTTCTAAAACTTATAAAGTAAAAAAAGTAGGCCCTGAAAAGGCATTAGAAAAATTTGCCAAAAAATATCCAGGCCCTGCTCAATTACGAGCAAGACAAATTAATAATATTAAAGAATCTGATAATGTTCCTGTTTTAGCTTTCACTCACCCCAAGG
>CABZBT010000033.1 GCA_902524045.1 uncultured Pelagibacteraceae bacterium
TTTTCCTAGGAATTGGTTTTAATTCTATAGATTTAATTTCCTTACTATTATTTATTGGTGCAATGGGTAAATCAGCACAAATTTTACTTCATACTTGGTTGCCTGACGCGATGGAAGGACCAACTCCTGTTTCAGCTTTAATTCACGCAGCTACCATGGTCACTGCTGGTGTTTTTTTAGTTGTTAGGTGCTCCCCGATTTATGAGTACTCTGAATTTGCTTTAAATATTATAACTATTGTTGGAATGAGCACTGCTTTTTTTGCAGCAAGTATTGCCTTAGTACAAACTGATATTAAAAAAATAATTGCTTATTCTACATGCAGTCAATTAGGCTATATGTTTTTTGCTACTGGTGTTGGTGCATATAATGTTGCAATGTTTCATCTATTCACACACGCATTTTTTAAAGCGTTACTATTTTTAGGTTCTGGGTCTGTTATCCATGCATTTAAGGATGAACAAGATATCAACAATATGGGCGGAATTTGGAGAAAATTGCCTTACACTTATGTTTTGATGATAATAGGAACTTTAGCTCTAACTGGGTTTCCTCTATTATCAGGTTTTTACTCTAAGGATGCAATTATAGAGTTTGCTTATTTAAGTGGAAATACAACAGGTTTTTATGCAGCAGGAGTTGGTATTTTCACTGCTTTTTTGACCTCAATCTATTCATGGAGATTAATATTTAAAACTTTTCATGGAAAATATAATAACAAAGAGATTAAAATTGAAGAAACTCATGAGTCTCCTATGGTAATGATAATACCTTTAGTATTACTAGCTATAGGAGCAATTTTTGCTGGATTTATTTTTAAAGAGCTATTTGTCAGTGAAAGTGGAATAAATGACTTTTGGAGAGAGTCTATTTTTTTCTTACAACCATTAAGTACAGATCATCCGCCATTATGGTTTTTATTATTAACACCGGTGTTAGTAATTATATCTATACCATTAGCTTATTATTTGTTTGTAAAAAATAAAAATTTACCTAACCAGATAGCAGATGTTAATAAACCATTATATGAATTCTTATTGAATAAATGGTACTTTGATGAAATTTATGATGTAATATTTGTCAAGCCGTGTAAGAGGTCTGGATTATTTTTATGGAAATTTTTTGATGTCAGACTAATTGATGGTTTTGGGCCTGATGGTATCTCAGAAATGATTAAAAAATTTTCTATTAAAGCAAATAAATTTCAAAGCGGTTATATTTATCAATACGCTTTTATAATGCTACTTGGTTTTTCTGCTTTATTAACATTTTTAATTGTTAAATAATGAACTTTCCAATTCTTTCTTCACTTATACTTTTACCTTTGATTGGAGCTTTTTTTTTATTTTTTACAAAAAGTAGAGGTGAAAATAAAATTACTGTAAAATATGTCGCATTATTTACTTCCCTTGTAAATTTTTTTCTATCTATTTATTTATGGTTATTATTTGATCAAACGACTTCTGATTTTCAGTTTGTTGAAGAAAGAGTTTGGATTAAAAATCTTATAAATTATAAGGTAGGTGTTGATGGTATATCCATACTTTTTATAATTCTTACAACATTCATCACTCCTCTTTGTATAATTTCTGTAAATAATTCAATTAAGAGCCGACTAAACGAATTTTTAATAGCTATTTTAATAATGGAAACTTTCATGATTGGCGTTTTTTGTTCTTTAGATCTTGTAGTTTTTTATTTATTTTTTGAAGCAGGATTAATTCCAATGTTTTTAATAATTGGAATTTGGGGAGGTTCGAGAAGAGTCTATTCAGCTTTTAAGTTTTTTCTTTTTACTCTTTTAGGTTCAGTTCTTATGTTAGTTGCTATCATTTCAATTTATTGGATTAATGGTACTACAGATGTTTTAAAACTTTATGAACTAGGCATTGATACAAAATATCAAAATCTTTTATGGTTAGCCTTTTTTAGTTCATTTGCAGTTAAAACTCCTATGTGGCCAGTTCATACTTGGTTACCAGATGCACACGTCGAAGCACCTACTGCAGGATCAGTTTTATTAGCAGCTATTCTACTTAAAATGGCAGGATATGGTTTTATAAGATTTTCTTTAGGATTATTCCCAACAGCTTCAGAAATTTTTACACCTTTGATATATGCGATGAGTATAATTGCAATTATTTTCACTTCTTTGATTGCTTTAATGCAAGAAGATATGAAAAAATTAATTGCTTATTCTTCAGTTGCCCATATGGGCTTTGTCACTTTAGGAATTTTTACAATTCAACAACAAGGCATCGAGGGAAGTATTATACAAATGATTAGTCATGGACTAGTTTCAGCGGCACTGTTTTTATGTGTTGGAGTAGTTTATGATCGAATGCACTCAAGATTAATTGCTACTTATGGGGGGATTGTAGTTATTATTCCAAAGTATGCAGTTTTATTTATGATATTCACCTTAGCAGCATTAGGCTTACCAGGGACAAGTGGTTTCGTTGGTGAATTTTTAATCTTAATGGCAGCTTTTAAAGATAATTTTTTAGTGGCAGTATTAGCAAGTTTAGGAGTTATTATAGGTGCTGCATATATGCTATGGCTATATAAGAGAGTCATTTTTGGAAAGTTGATTAATTCAGATTTAAAAAAGATGATTGATCTTAATAGATCAGAAACCTTTATACTTACTAGTTTGGCAATTCCAACTTTATATTTTGGTTTTTATCCTGACCCTCTTATAAAAACAATTGAAGTCTCTATAACAGATTTAATTGAGACTTATAATTACAACATTGCAAGTAAAACCTAATGAATAATATTGAATTAGTTTTTCCAGAAATTTTTATTTCATTATTGATAATGTTTTTACTTATTTTAGGAGTATTCAAAAAAGATAGTTCAAAAATAATTCACAATATATCTTTATTAGTTTTACTAGCCACTGCTGTAATTACATTTAATGAAACTTTAGGAGTCGGGCAAGTAATATTATTTAATGAAAGTATTATTATTGATTACCTATCCTCATTTATGAAAATTATTACCTTATTGTCTGCTTTTATAGTTTTATCAATTTCATCAAGTTACTTAAAAACTTTTAAACTTTTCAAAATTGAGTATCCAATTTTAATTTTAAGCTCTGTACTAGGAATGATGGTGATGATTAGTTCAAATGATTTAATAGTTTTTTATATGGGACTAGAGTTACAATCATTAGCATTATATGTTTTAGCAACATTTAATCGCGATCAATTAAAATCATCTGAGGCAGGTCTAAAATATTTTGTTTTGAGTGCATTATCTTCAGGATTGTTACTTTATGGTTGTTCATTAATTTATGGCTTTACAGGTTCAACGAACTTTAATGTAATTGCAAGTCAATTTAATACTAATGAGTATGCATTAACATTTGGTATAGTTTTTATTTTAGTAGGATTATCATTTAAAATTTCAGCTGTGCCTTTTCATATGTGGGCTCCAGATGTATATGAGGGCTCACCAACATCTGTAACTTTATTTTTTACAATGGTTCCGAAAATAGCTGCACTAACAGTATTTATTAGATTTCTTTATGTCCCCTTTTCAAACTTGATAGAACAATGGCAAATGATTTTGGTTTTTTTATCAATTGCTTCTATGCTATTTGGTGCAATAGCTGCAATAGGGCAAAAAAATTTAAAAAGACTTATTGCTTATAGTTCTATTAGCCATGTTGGTTACGCTTTAGCTGGTTTAACAACAGCATCAAATGATGGAATACAGAGTTCAGTTGTATATATAACTATTTATGTAGTAATGAATTTAGGATTTTTTTCATGTTTGCTGATGATGAAAAGAAACAATGTTTATTATGAAAACATAGATGACTTATCAGGTTTATCAAAAAATCATCCCTTATTATCCCTTTCATTACTGATTATTTTATTTTCTTTAGCAGGCATCCCTCCTCTAGCAGGCTTTTTTGCTAAATTTTACATATTTAAGTCAGTTATAGAACAATCAATGTATTTCTTGGCTATTGTTGGATTGCTATCAACTGTAGTTGCTGCTTTTTATTATTTAAGAATTATAAAAATTATGTATTTTGACTCTGAAAAAGAAAGTTATGACAAGGATCACAGCTTATGGTTAAAACTCTCTTTGACATTTTCTACATTAGCTATTTTAATTTATTTTATTTTCCCAACCCAATTGATTGAGTTAGTTTCTAAAATCAATATAATTTGATGAAATTTAAAGTCTTTAGATTTAAAAAAGTAAAAAGTACAAATAATACCGCTATAAGAATTATAAAAAAAAATGACTATGATTTTGGAATGATTTTATCAGATATACAGACTGGAGGAAAGGGTCAATACGGAAGAAAATGGATTTCATATAAAGGAAATTTATTCGCTAGTTTTTTTTATAATTTAAATAATTTTGATACATCAATAAGTAAACTTACGAAAATAAACTGTTTGATAGTTAAAAAATTGCTTTCGAAATATTATAAAAAAAAAATTGATTTTAAAAAACCCAATGATCTAATGGTAAAAAATAAAAAAATTTGTGGAATTTTACAAGAGACTATAAATAAATTTGATAGCAATTTTTTAGTTGTTGGAATTGGTATAAATTTAATTAAAAACCCTATTATCAAGAATTATCCAACTATAAATCTTTATGATCTTGTTAAAAAAAAAGATAAAAAAAAAAATTATTGAAAATGAATTAAAAAAAATTTTTGAAATAAATTTGATAAAATTCAC
>CABZBT010000034.1 GCA_902524045.1 uncultured Pelagibacteraceae bacterium
TATGCTAGCTGTGTTTTTTGAAGGTGAGAGAGTTTACGATGGATCAATTTTCAAATTAGAGGAACATACTTCAAGATTTTTTTTATTCAGCACAAAGAATGGGTTTTGAAATTCCTTACACTGAAACGGAAATAAACGCTGCTTCAAATACTATAATTAAAAACCAAAAAGTTGAAAATGGTTACGTGAGACCAGTTGCTTGGAGAGGAAGTGAGATGATGGCTATATCAGCTCAAAAAACAAAAATTCATGTTGCGATAGCTACTTGGGAATGGGGTTCATATTTTGATCCAAAATTAAAGATTGAGGGAATTAAATTAAATATCTCAAAGTGGAGAAGACCCGCACCAAATACAATACCTTGGGATACTAAAGCTTCAGGATTATATATGATTTGTACTTTATCAAAACATGAGGCTGAGAAAAATGGATTTACAGACTCTTTAATGTTAGATCATGAAGGTAATATTGCTGAAGCTACTGGTGCAAATATTTTTTTTTTAAAGATTCGAATGGTGAGTTACACACACCGTTACCAGACTCTTTCCTAGATGGAATTACAAGAAGAACAGTAATTGAAATTGCAAAATCAAAAAATATTAAAGTTCATGAAAGAAAAATAAATCCCTCAGAGTTGAAGAATTTTGTTGGATGTTTTTTAACCGGAACCGCAGCAGAGGTAACCCCGGTATCTTGTATCGCTGAAAATGAATTTAAAGTTTGTGATGTGATTATTGGTCTTAACGAAAGTTATCAGAAACTTGTTAGAAAGAAAAAAGCAGCTTAATCTTTATTATCTTCTGAGATCGCGTGATCAATACCTTTCCGCATATATTCATATCCCGTAAAAAGAGTTAAAGCAGCCGAAAGCCATAAAAGAATTATTCCAATAGTTTGAGCATTATAATCTTGGAAATTAATAATTTTGTTTCCAGTTTCACCAGAAAGTAAAAGTGCAATAGCAACCATTTGCAATACAGTTTTTAATTTTGCTAGATTTGAAACTGGTAGTTTAATTTTTCCCTTTGCCAAAAATTCCCTTAATCCAGAAATTAAAATTTCCCGAGTTAAGATAATGATTGCAGCTATTACCTCGTAATTTCTTATAGTTCCGTCCATTACCAAAAGTATTAAAGCAGTTGCAACGATAATTTTATCTGCAATAGGATCAAGTAATTCTCCAAGTTTAGACTCTTCCCCAAGAAATCTTGCTAACATACCATCTAAAAAGTCTGTAAAAGACGCCACGATAAACAAAATTAATGCAGTCAAGTCTCCATAAAATCCGGGTAAATAAAACGCTAAAACAAAAAAGGGAACAATTAAAATCCTGCCTACAGTAAGTATGTTGGGTATTTTTTTAAGCATATTTTTTTTTATTCATGAAAAAAATTATATATCTTTTTTGCAACTTTTACTTCAACACCATCTACAGATTTTATTTCATCAAGGCTAGCTGACTCGACTGCTCGTGCTGATCCAAAATGGTTTAATAAAGCTCTTTTTCTTATAGAACCAATCCCCTCTATTTGATCTAGCAAAGATTTACTCATTCCTTTTTTCCTTTTTGCCCTGTGAGCGCTAATTGCAAATCGATGGGACTCGTCACGAATTCTTTGAAGAAAAAATAAAGTAGAATCATTTTTTGTAAATTTCACCTCTTTTCCATTATGAAAAAAAGTTTCATTACCACTATTTCTAAATTTACCTTTTGCTATAGCAATAATAGGGATGTCGTGAAGTCCCAACTCATTTAAGGTTTCTCTTGCTACAGAGTATTGTCCTTTTCCACCATCAACCATGACTAAATCTGGAAATGATAAATAATTATCTTTCTCTTGGACTGCTCTTTTAAATCTTCTGTTCAATACTTCGCGTAACATTCCATAGTCATCTTGCTCATTTTTTTTTTGTTCTTTATGTTAAATTTTCTGTATCTTTTTTTTATAAAGCCTTCATCTCCATAAGCTATTAAAGCACCAACACTATTGGTTCCCTGAATATGACTATTATCATAAACTTCAATTAGATTTATATTTGTTTCCAAATTAAATTTGGTAGTGACTGCTTCAAACAATTCTCGGTTATTCTGGCTTTCATAAAGTTTTCTATTCAAACTATCTTTAGCGTTTTTAACAGCTTGATTAATTACTTTTAACTTAGAGCCTTTTTTTAGCCACAGAGATATTAATCTGCTTACCCTCTTTTTGTGAAAGTGTCTTTTCAATTAATATCTTCTCTTTAATTTCCTCAGACAAAATTATTGATGATGGGACACTTTTATTTTCATAAAATTGTGAAACAAAAGAATTTATTATATTACTTAATCTCTCATCTGGGTCGTGTTTTGGAAAAAAAGCTTGATTACCCCAGTTTTGTTTTGATCTATAGAAAAAGACCTGGATACAAGTTTTGCCCGACTCTTTATACCCCGCTATTACATCTGCCTCGATCAAGTTTGCTTCATTAATTCTTTGTGAGGATTGAATAATATTTAAAGATTTAATCCTATCTCTTAGAATTGTTGCTTTTTCAAAATCTAAATCCCCGCTTGCCTTTTCCATTTGATCAGAAAGACTTTTTTGTATTTTTCTAGATTTACCAGATACAAATTCTATTGCATCATCTACAGTTTTTTTGTAATCCTCTTTTTCTATATAACCAACACAAGGTCCTGAGCATCTTTTAATTTGATATAAAATACATGGGCGCTCTCTATTTTTAAAAACTGTATCATCGCAAACTCTTAAGTGAAAAAATCTTTTGTATCATTTTAATTGTCCAATTGGCTGAACCTGCAGATGCAAAGGGTCCAAAATAAAAACCTTCATTTGTTTTTTTTCCACGATGTCTTTTTATCTGTGGCCATTTTTCTTTGTTACTAATAAAAATAAATGGAAAAGATTTATCATCCCGTAATAAAATATTGAATTTAGGTTTATATTTTTTAATTAAATTTGCCTCAAGAAGTAGTGCCTCACTTTCATTTGATGTAGTTGTTATTTCTAGTTTCCTAGTTTGTGAGAGCATTCTCTCAGTCCTAATAATATGATTTTTTTCAGCTACATAGCTTTTCAGTCTATTTGGTAAATTTTTTGCCTTACCAACATAAAGAATATCTCCTTTATCATTTAGCATTCTATAAACTCCTGGTAATTTAGGAATAAGTATGAGTTCTTTTTTAATTACTTCTTTTCCTATTTCAGAACCTATCATGACTTCTTTTTTTGGTAATTTGAATACCAACTGATGAACAGTCTTTTAAAATCTCTAATTTTTCAATTTTCAACATTATCTTACCAATCCTTTTGTCTTTAAATAATTCATCAAAAACTGCCTCTGCAAGGGACTCTAAAAAATTGTAGTGTTTCTTTTTGACTAGTTTTGTTATTAATTTAACCACTGTCCCATAGTTAACTATGGACTTAATGTCTTTGTCGTTAGTAGGTTTTTTATCCTCATAGTCAATTTCAAGACTAAATTTAATTTTTTGGGATTTCTCTTTTTCAAAATCATAATAACCAAGTTTAAGATCTAAAATGAGTTCATTAATTAAAATTTTTTTCTCGTAATTAAATAAGCTTTTTGATTTATCAATCTTAACTATTCTAAGATTATTTTTTTTCATTCTTTACCACCCATTATATCCGGTGTTTGCCAGTTTAAACTTTGTCCACTGTCAATTGCTAAAACCTGACCTGTAATAGAGCTGTTTTTTATAAAAAAGTCAACAGCACAACAGATTTCATTAACTTTAACTTGTTGTTTTAACGGCGTGGCAAAATACTGTTTTTTAAAGTGTTTGTCAGTTTGTCTTTTATTTTTAATTGTTGGACCTGGAGCTATACCATTTACACGTATTTTTGGTGCTAAGCTCA
>CABZBT010000035.1 GCA_902524045.1 uncultured Pelagibacteraceae bacterium
ATTTTTCATCCAAAGAAAATTCATAATGTTTAGCAAGAGATGCAAGTGTTTGAGCATAATATAAAGTTGTAGTTTTTGCCCAAGGTTCAATAGCACCATCAATTATACTTTTTTTATCATTTGGTATAACTAAATTTGGATCTACGTTTAATTTAATTCCAATTCCCTCGCACTCTTCACACGCTCCAAAGGGACTATTAAAAGAAAATAGTCTTGGTTCAATCTCTTCTATAGTAAAACCACTTTCTGGACAGGCAAATTTTGTTGAAAAAATTAATTTTTCAATTTTTCTAAATTTTTTTGGTAGGGTTTCATCTTCATATTCAACAAACAAAAGACCATTAGCTAATTGTATTGATGTTTCAATACTTTCAGCTAGCCGATTTCCTAATGTAGAATTTAAGACTATTCTATCGACAAGTATTGATATGTCATGCTTGATTTTCTTATTAAGTTCAGGAACTTTATCAATATCATGCAATACATCATCAACTTTAATTTTCCTAAACCCTCTTTTTTTGTAATTTAAAATTTCTTTTCTATATTCACCTTTCCGTCCTCTTACGACTGGAGCGTAAAGATAAATTGTAGATTTTTTTGGTAATTTCTTAATTTTGTCTACTATTTGAGTTACAGTTTGAGATTCTATTGGTTTTCCTGTGAAAGGTGAGTAAGGAATACCTGCTCTAGCATACAAAACTCTCATGTAATCATAAATTTCAGTAACTGTGGCTACAGTGGACCTTGGATTTTTTGATGTATTCTTTTGTTCTATTGATATCGCTGGACTCAAGCCCTCAATTAAGTCAACGTTTGGTTTTTTCATCTTATCTAGAAATTGTCTTGCATATGCTGATAAGCTTTCAACATATCTTCTTTGACCTTCAGCATAAATTGTATCAAATGCTAGTGAAGATTTACCAGAACCGGATAATCCTGTAATTACAATAAATTTATCTTTAGGAATTTCTAAAGACAAATTTTTTAAATTATGTTCTTTTGCACCCTTTATAACTATCTTTTTAATCATATTTCTTGTTGCTTTGACTTAATAAAATTAATATTCAGAGTAAAATTGTGATATAATTTAAAAAATTTAATTTAACAATTAATAAAATATTATGGCTGGGAGTTTAAATAAAGTACTTTTAATTGGTCGTTTGGGCGCAGATCCAGAAGTTAAGCAAATGGTAAATGGAAAAAGTGTTGCCAGGTTAAGTCTTGCAACTAGTCAATCCTGGAAAGATAAGAATACGGGTGAAAAAAAAGAGAAAACAGAGTGGCACCGAGTAGTTGTATTTAATGAGGGTTTGGTAAATGTAGTTCAACAATATTTAAAAAAAGGAGCACAAATTTATGTAGAAGGACAATTAACTACAAGAAAGTGGAAAGATGAACAATCTGGACAAGATAAATATTCTACTGAAATTATAATCCAAGGTTATAATTCTTCTTTGACTATGTTAGGTGGTGGAAATTCTGGTGGAGGAATTACAAATGATAATTCACAAATACCAAATAATACTGAAGATTTATCTCAAGTACAAAATGATATGGACGATGATATTCCATTTTAATTCTTATGGAAAAAAACGAAGTTTCTAAAAATCAAAATATAAAATTAATATCAATGCATGATGAGATGAGCTCATCTTATCTTTCTTATGCTATGAGTGTAATTGTGAGTCGAGCTCTACCAGATATAAGAGATGGGCTAAAACCAGTTCATAGAAGAATATTATACGCAATGTATAAAGGTGGTTATGATTGGTCTAAACAATTTAGAAAATCTGCAAGAATTGTTGGAGATGTAATTGGTAAATATCATCCTCATGGTGACCAGTCTGTTTATGATGCACTTGTTCGAATGGTTCAAGATTTTTCGATGAGTTTGCCTTTAGTAGAGGGTCAAGGGAATTTTGGTTCTATAGATGGAGATCCTGCAGCTGCAATGAGATACACAGAGACAAGATTATCAAAAGTCTCCCAATTTTTAATTGATGATATTGAAAAAAATACGATAGAATTCAAAAGTAATTACGATGAAACAGAAAAGGAGCCATCTGTTTTGCCAGCGCAATTCCCAAATTTACTTGTAAATGGTGCTGGTGGTATTGCTGTCGGTATGGCAACAAGTATTCCGCCACATAATTTAGGAGAAATTGTTGATGGTACATTAGCTTTGATTGACAATAAAGATATTAAGATTAAGGATTTAATGAAGTATATTCCGGGACCTGATTTTCCGACTGGAGGCTTGATAATTGGAAAAGACATCATCAAGCAAGGATACAACAAGGGAAGAGGTTCTTTTAAAATTAGAGGCGAGATATCAAATGAAACTCAAAAAAATGGTAGAGATAGATTAGTTATTAATTCCATTCCATACCAAGTTAATAAATCTATTCTTAATGAAAGAATAGCCCAATTAGTAAGAGAGAAGAAAATTGAGGGAATTAAAGATATACGTGATGAGTCCAATAGAGAAGGTATAAGAGTTTCAATCGATTTAAGAACTGGAGTTGAACCTGAGACAGTCAAAAGACAATTGTATAAAAATACTCAGATAGAAAGTTCATTTGGATTTAACACTTTAGCGATTGTTGATGGCAAACCAAAAACTTGTAGCCTTAAAGAATTTTTAGAGAGTTTTTTAATTTTTAGAGAAGACGTTGTAATTAGAAAGACTAAATTTGATTTAAATAAAGCTGAAAATAGAGCGCATATATTAATTGGTCTTTCAGTGTCAGTTGAAAATTTAGATAAAGTTATAAAGATAATACGTACCTCTAAAAACCCTGATGTGGCAAAAAAGTTATTATTAAATGTCAAATGGAAAATTAACAGATCACAAAAAATTATATCTTTAATTGAAAATAAAAAAAAGAATTTATATTCTTTATCATCACCACAGGTTGATGCTATTTTAGACTTAAGGTTACAAAAATTAACTGCGCTTGGTATTAATGAAATTGAAATTGAAATTAAAAAACTTTCGGAATTAATTGTAAAATTAAATAAAATTATATCATCTAAAAAAGAATTATTAAAAGTTATAAGTGATGAATTAAAAGAAATTAAAGAAAAATATGCAGTACCAAGGCGAACTAAAATAATTGATGCTGTATTGAATTACGATATTGAGGAAACAATTCAAAAAGAAACTGTTCTTATTACAGTTACTTTGCAAGGTTATATTAAAAGAGGGTCTTTAAAAACTGTTAAAATACAAAAAAGAGGAGGCAAAGGAAAAACTGAGATTACTACCCGAAATGAAGATTCTGTAGTCCAAACGCTTTCAGTTAACACGCACACATCGGTTTTATTTTTTTCAACAGAGGGTCTTGTATATAGAATCAAAGCATGGAAAATTCCTGAGGGTTCAGCATCTTCAAAAGGAAAGTCTTTATTCAATATTTTACCATTAAAAAATCATCAATCAATTAGTTCAATAATGCCGTACCCAGAAAAAGATGAGGACTCAAGTAAATATCAAATAGTTTTTGCCACCTCAAAAGGCAAGGTTAGAAAGAATAGTCTTGAAGATTTCTCATCGATTAATACGTCTGGTAAAATTGCGATGAAATTGGATACTAACGATAAAATAATTGGTGTTAAGATATGCAAAGATGATCAAGACATAATTTTAAGTACTAAATTTGGAAAATGCATAAGATTTGAGTCTAAAAAATTAAGAATTTTCAAGGGTAGGTCTTCCAAGGGTATAAAAGGGTTAGAACTAGCAAAAGATGACGAAATAGTATCATTATCAATCATAGATA
>CABZBT010000036.1 GCA_902524045.1 uncultured Pelagibacteraceae bacterium
TAACTTTTACTTTTTGTTTGAATCCCCCTTTAGAGTTAAGATGGTATCTAGCCTTTCTTCTAGATAAGTTTTCCAAAATAAATAAAGAAAATATGAACAACAACAAAAAGAAAGAAATTCTGTTAGCAAAGGCTAAATCGTCAAAATAAATCCACGAGTTATAAATGCCTGTGGTTAAAGTATTTATTGAAAAAAAATCAACTGCCCCAAACTCTGCTAGGGTTTCCATTGCTACTAGCGATAAACCAGCAACTATTGCCGGTCGCGCAGCTGGTAAAATTATTTTATAAAAAGATTTAAATTTAGAAAAACCAAGATTTTTTCCTAAATCAATTAAATTTTGCGACTGATATAGAAATGAAAGATAAAAATAAAATTGCATATTTAGATAAATTTAAATAATTTGTTTTTTTATCTAGATTAAATGTTGCTTTACCGTCCACAACAATCAAGCTAGATATAGCATTTACCAAAGTATCCACAGTTGAGATGGTTAATGCCAAACCTAATATAATTACTACAATAGAAAGTAGTTCTGTTTGATCTTTTAATAATAATGTAAAAAAACCAAGGTCTGGTCTCGTAGTTGGATCTATTGAGAAAGCAACCATTCCTGAAAATCCCATGTAAAATACGATAGGTATAATTATAAAAAAAGATATAATTAAGCTTTTTCTAAGAGTTTCAAAATTCTTTGCAGCATACACTCTTTGCCAATTACCCTGATGAAATAAATTAGTTGCTGCTACTGCAATAAAAAAAGTTAGGCCAGCTGTATAACTTGGTACATAAGAAGAGCTTAATAGTTGAGGATTTTTTTCTTTTATAAAATCAAAAGAAAATTCTGATCCTGTAAAAGAGTTTATGTAAACTAGAGAAATTAACAAAAAAATTACAATAACAACCATCTGAATATTATCAGTAAATATTGATGCTCTTAAACCCCCATACAAAGTATATGCAAGTGTGGATATAAGCACAATTAAAGCAGTTATCCAAAGCTTTGTACCTGAAATATAATTAATTAAAACAGCTACAGCAGTAACTTCAGCACAAAGAAAGATAAACATATAAAAAATTGTCATTAATAAAATTAATTTAAATAAACTTTTTCCAAACTTTTTACGCATAAACTCAATCAAAGAAGACCCTTTAGGGAAGTCTTTTCTAATTTTTTTTCCAAGATATATTAAAAAAAACATTGGAAAGGCAGTTCCAAGTGAATATCCTATAATAGCTCCTATTCCTCCCCATGTTGCTGCTGATGCTGGGCCAAATAAAATCCAAGCTCCTAAAGCTGAGGCAGTTAAACTTGTTGTTAGAGAAAATAATCCAATATTTCTACTTGCAGTTAAATAGTTGTTTAAACCTTGATAGTTTCTTGAGTTATATAACCCTAAAAAAACAAATATCAAACTTATAATAATAACTAAAATTAGTGACGTTGATTGGCTTAAAAAAAATGTTTTATCCACTTGCATCCCTTTCTGAATTACCGGACAGGTTCTTAGGGTTTATTCTCAGTCTATTAAGACACCCCTTTAAAATGAAGTTATACTTTATTATTCATGATTTCAACCATACATTTGGTTGCATATTCTTTCCACTCAGCTGAATTTTTACCTTTTAGACTATTTAAATGATCACGATTATTTTGAATATTTTCTTTATGTTTAATTTTATCTTTTTCATCTAAATTTGCTTCCAGGTTTACTAGATTTGTCTCCATGGCTCTTATCCAGCTATTTCCTAGCTCAACACACTTTTTATCATCTTTTTCATCACAGATTTGTTTAAAAAAGTTAAAAATAATATCGTCTGTCTTTACTGGGTTATTCATTAAAGGGATATTATTTTTTAAAACAATTATTTACTAAGATTGCCATTAAAATCCACATCACAAAAACTTCACCATTTGTAAAAGTATAATCCGCTCCAGCAAAACCAGCGGCAAAATTTATTGCATAAATAATTATTGTCGAAATAACCAAACTTATGACAAGATTTATAAGCCCGCTCACATAGTTCATAATTTTATCTTAATCAGAATTAATGTTTATGCAAATTATATTTCTATCTTTGAGTGAATTTTTAATAAGTCGCGATAATATTAAATAGTCAAGTTGTATTCAAGAAATATATTTTATTTAAACTAAAATTAATTACTTGAATACAACTTAACTAAAACTTATTCTCTTTACATAAGGAGGTAGTTTCTATGAATAAAATGCCACCTGATACTTAGCTGGCTAGCTTTATATTTCATAAAAACGAAAACAAAAAAATTAAAAGTCTAATTAGACTTGAGTGCCAAAAAGGCGACTAAGGGATGCTTTTTTGGTTGTACAACCAAAAAGCAAACCCTTCGTCAATTTTAGAGTTAATGTGGCGCTCTAAATTTACTATGACAGGCTTTACAATTGCTCCACATCATTTTAGTTAAAGTAGCTCTAATATCATCAGAGTCCTCTATTAATGATGTTAACTTGATCATATCATCTGATGATTTTGTCATTAAATCATTGAACTCTTTTTTATTTTCCCAGATCAAAGGAAGGGCCTCGGTTTTAAAACCTTCTTTTGAATTTTCCGGAAAATATTCGATTAAAATTTTGTAATTTTCACTCATTTTTATCATTAAAGATTTCGCCTTATCGAATTCTCCTTTACTAGCCAAAGCTTGTACTTTTTTTGCAGTGCTATAATTCTTGCTAAAGAGAGCTTTTCTTCCTTTTATTATTTCCTCAACAGACATTTCGGAATTAGCCGGAAGCGACAATAATACAAAAATTAAAATGCAGAAAAAGTATTTAAGTACATTTATGGTATAGTTAAATAACATATGAAATTAAAAAATACTCTAACAGAATATGGAACTATTTCAAAAATATTTCATTGGATTAGTGCCGCAGTATTAATAATTCAAATTCCTTTAGGTATGTATTTAGTAGACATGGATTTCAGT
>CABZBT010000037.1 GCA_902524045.1 uncultured Pelagibacteraceae bacterium
TAGATGATAAAATAATTAAATCGTCTGAAGAAAAAAAAATTTCAATAACTGAATTAACTTCGAATATAACAAAAAAATTTCATGAAGATTGTAAATATTTAAATTGTGAAACACCAACTCATGAACCAAAAGCCACCGATAACATTGAATTAATGGTAAGTATGATCAAAGAATTAATTAAAGGTGAATTTGCTTACGAGAGTGAACAGCATGTTTATTTTAGTGTGAAAAAATTTAAAAATTATGGAATGCTTTCGAACAAAAATGTTGCTGATTTAATAGCAGGTTCGAGAGTAGAGTTATCTGACAACAAACAAAATCCAGAAGACTTTGTATTATGGAAACCATCAATTGACACCGAGCCATCTTGGGACTCTCCATGGGGCAAAGGAAGACCAGGATGGCATTTAGAATGTTCTGTGATGTCAAAAAAATATCTTGGCAATACCTTTGATATTCATGGTGGTGGAAGAGATTTGATATTCCCTCATCATGAGAATGAAATTGCTCAGTCATTATGTGCAAATAAAACGAAAAAATTTGCAAATTATTGGGTGCACAATAATTTCATCACGATGTCAAAAGAGAAAATGTCTAAATCACAGGGTAATATTTTAAAAATATGTGATTTAAAAAAAAAATATAATGGTCAAGTTTTAAGATTAGCTTTGATTAGTGCTCACTACAGTCAGCCATTAGATTGGAATGAAAAACTTATGGATGAATGTGAAAGAACGTTAAACAAATGGTACGATTGCTATGTTCCTGTATTAAAAAAAATATTAATTCAAGATAATAATCTGAACCCTTTATATGATGATTTAAATACACCGGGTTTTATTGCAGTATTACATAAGCTTTTCGATAAAGCTAAAGACGGTAATAAGAAAGATAAAGAATTATTTACAACAGCATGTAATTTTATTGGTCTTTTAAATCAATCAAAAGAGGAATGGAATAGTTTAAAAAAGAAAAACTTAGAACTTTCTGAAAAGGATATTTTATCAAAAATTAATCAGAGAAATGAGGCAAGACTAATTAAGAATTATGAATTAGCTGATAAAATTAGAAATGAGTTATTGGATAAGGGTGTTTTAATTGAAGATGAAGATGGTAAAACAACTTGGAAAATTAAATGACCAAAGAAAGACTTTATATTTTTGATACTACATTAAGAGACGGCGCTCAAACCCAAGGTGTAGATTTTTCATTAGAAGAAAAGGAAAAAATTGCATTAGCTTTAGACAATCTTGGCGTGGATTATATTGAAGCAGGATGGCCTGGAGCTAACCCAACTGATACAGAATTTTTTCAAAAGAAACACAATTTTAAAAATTCAAAACTAACGTCTTTTGGAATGACAAAAAAGTCTGGACGAAGTGCAGAAAATGATACTGGTTTATCTGCACTCATGAACTCTAATACCTCTGCAGTATGTTTAGTTGGTAAGTCTTGGGACTTTCATGTTGACGTCGCTCTAGGAATAACAAATGAGGAAAATTTAGATAATATTTCTGAGAGCGCAAAACACTTTGTTAAAGCAAAAAAAGAATTCATGTTCGATGCAGAACATTTTTTTGATGGTTATAAAGCAAATCCAAAATATGCACTCTCATGTATCAAAGCTGCTTATGACCAAGGTGCAAGGTGGGTGATACTATGTGATACGAATGGAGGTACACTTCCTCATGAAGTTGCACAGATAGTAAGCGAAGTTACAAAAGTAGTACCAGGAAAAAACTTAGGAATTCATGCACATAATGATACTGATAATGCGGTTGCAAATTCATTAGCAGCGGTGTTGTCTGGTGTTCGTCAAATCCAAGGTACAATAAATGGATTAGGTGAAAGATGTGGAAATGCAAATTTAATGTCATTAATACCAACATTTTTTTTAAAGAAAGATTTTTCATCTCAATTTGAAATTGGTATAAAATCAAAAAACATCAAAAATTTAACTGATTGCTCAAGACTTTTAGATGAAATTTTAAATAGAAAACCTAATCAACATTTACCTTATGTAGGTGCTGCAGCTTTTTCACACAAAGGAGGGCTGCATGTATCCGCTGTACAAAAAGATCCAAAAACTTATGAACATATCAATCCAGAGGAAGTTGGTAACGCAAGAAATATTGTGATCTCTGATCAGTCAGGAAAATCAAATATTATCTCAAGATTAAAAAGTATTAAAATTGATATTCAAGAAAATGATCCAAAAATTAAAAAATTATTAGACGAAGTAAAAGACAGAGAATTTATTGGTTATAGTTATGATGGTGCTGATGCATCATTTGAATTATTAGCCAGAAGAATTATTGGAGAAATACCAAGATATATATCTATTAATGAATATGACGTTTCAGTTAAAAAAAATAAATCTGGCGAAATAGTTTCTTCCGCAAAAGCACAATTAGAAGTTGATGGAGAAAAAATTATGTGCGAGGGAGAGGGGAATGGTCCAGTAAATGCTTTAGACAATGCCATCAGACAAAACGTTGATAGACTAGCAAAATACTCAAATTATTTAAAAGATTTAAAGCTAGTAGACTATAAAGTTAGAATATTAAATACAGGAACCGAGGCTGTGACAAGAGTATCAATTGAAAGTACAGACTCCCAAGGAAAAAATTGGTTTACTATTGGAGTTTCGACAAACATTATTGATGCTTCATTTAAAGCATTGATCGATAGTTTAGATTATAAATTATTCAAAGATAATGCTCCCGCAAGTAAATAAATGAGTATAAATAATATCTCATTTATTCTTCATAAACCTCAATTATCAGAAAATATTGGTGCTTGTGCTAGAGCGATTAAAAACTTTAATTTCAAGAAACTGGTTTTAGTTAACCCTAAACCCATTTTTCCAAATGATAAAATCTTAGCAACATCTGTTGGGGC
>CABZBT010000038.1 GCA_902524045.1 uncultured Pelagibacteraceae bacterium
ACTTAAATTTTTTCCATGAATCTGGTTTAATTTGTTATCTAAATTTTCAGAGTATAATGCACTTATTTGATGAGGGTTTTCGCCATACCTTAAATTTTCAATTAGGTTTGTTTGTAAAATTTTTTTTTTGGGAAAATTAATATTGTAAAATTTATTTAAGTAATTTGATATTTTACCATCATAATATGCTGTTTCACTAAAGGCTACTCTCGACATTTTTTCTCTAAATTTCAAAGTTGTACAGCCTTTAGTTTTCTTTAATTCACTTATAAGTTCTGAATATTGATCAGTTGAAGTAATTACTGTCACATCGTTGTAATTCTTTGCAGCTGCCCGTACCATTGTAGGTCCACCAATATCAATGTTTTCTATTATTTCTTTGTGTCTCTTAGTTTTTTTTATAATTTTTTCAAAGGGATAAAAATTTACTATCACTAGGTCAATATTTTCAAAATTATTTTTATTCATATCCCTACTTTGAGATTTACTATTTCTTTTGTTTAAAATTCCAGCATGAATTTTGGGATGCAACGTTTTTACTCTACCATTTAATATTTCATTGAACCCAGTGAAGTCTGAAACTTTTAGGCAGTTTATTTTAAACTTTCTGATTGCTTTAAATGTCCCGCCAGAACTGATAATTTTGATATTGTTTTTTTTTAATTCTTTTAAAAGAGGCTCTAAATTAGACTTATCTGACAAAGATATTAAAGCTGATCTAATTTTTACCATTATATTTTTTTAATCTCCCATTTAATTGTTTGATTATTATTATTAGAAATTCCTGATATAAAAATATTTTGATTTTCAATATATGAATTTTTATTACCGAAGTATAAACCATTATCAATATTTATATCATAATTTTCACAAGTAAATTTCCATCCTTCTTGATCTAATTCAATCAAGATCGATTTATTATCTTGAGTTTTCATTAATCTAATCTCTGGCTCCAAATGAAATCGGATGTGAAATTTATAATTGTTATTTATTTTTTTTTTAACAATCTTATCAATTCCAACAAATGTCATTTGTTCTGGATAAAATTCAATTTCTCTTTTATGTATTGAACTATATTTTTTTAAATATCCATCATGAGCAGCTGCAATTTTCCAATATTTTTTTTCAAATATGAATTTTTTTTCTGTTATTTTTAAACCTGTTTTAAGTATCCATGAACCTTTATTTTTTGAAAATTTACATGAGGAGTTATCATCAATTATCAACGTGCTATGAGCTGCAGACGATTTTGATATTTGGTTGAGTTTTTGATTTATTTTCTTGTAGTAACCACAATTACTTATTAATTTTTTGCCATTTGAAATTAATTCAAAAGATAAAGCACCTGATTGATAATTCTCAGAGTGTTTAAAATCAGGAGAAGAACCAGTATCCATCGCTAAGCATATTTTTTTATTTTGTAAAATTGTGTAACCACAATAATCTTTCTTATCATTTTTAAATTTATATCCCAACCTTTCGAGATAATTATCAAAATCAAGGTTATTAGTATTATTATTTCCGTTAAATAAAAGGTTTACCCTAGTGTTTTGCCAAAAGTAAGCGTAAGCTTGACCTAGAAAATATATTGCCTCATCTAGATATTCTGGGGTTTCAATTTGAGACTCTTTAAACCATTCTCTTATAAGTATAAAATATTTTAAGTAAAAAATTTGCTGCTGTATATTTCTTGACTTTAAAAAACCCTGATTATCTATTGAATATTTTGTAATTTTTTTTAAAAAATTTAATCCAAAATCTAAATAGATTTTATCTGTTTTATAGCTCAATCCTGTCAAAATAATTGCTGAACAACCAATTAATTTATTCTCTAAATTTTTTGAATTTTTGATTTCATTAACCAAGTGATTGGTTTGTTTTTGGATCATGTGGTCAAAGATAAGTTTATATTCCTTAGCACCCTCATTATAAGAAAGTTGATGATTGGATAACCATGAAATTACTCTTTTCGCGGTAATGTCAAACTCCCAACTTACTTCTTCATATTTATTATTTTTATTAATCCAATCCAATATAACTTTTTGAACTGATTTTTTTGAAGATTTTAAATTAAGACTAAAACACCAAAAAAAGTTATTCAATTTTATTAATTCTTTTGATTGAGATCTATTACGCCAAATAGTATCAAAATCTAATTCATCAATATTGTATTTTTTATTTTGATAGTTAATTAAAGATGACAATAAATATGGACTTGGTTTATATTGAAAAACAGTATTGAATGTTTTAGAAATTTTTTTATCGTAAAAATTTGAGTTTCTATAGATATCTATAAATTTCTTTTTTATTATATTATTAAAATCTTTTAAAGATCTAAAAAATCCATCAAATAGCATTCTACACTTCTTTGAGTGTTTCTATATTCTTCTTTATGTTTCCATTATTTTCTTTAAAGATTGTCGTTCCGGATACAAGAATATTAGCGCCAGCAGTTATAACACTTTTTGAATTTTCAAAATTAATTCCACCATCTACCTCAATGTCATATTTATATTTTTTCTCATCTCTAATTTTTTTTAATTGTTCAATTTTTTCTATGACATCAGGAATAAATTTTTGACCACCAAAACCTGGATATACACTCATAACAAGTATTAAATCGATATTTGCTAATTCGTTTTCTATAGAGTCAATTTTG
>CABZBT010000039.1 GCA_902524045.1 uncultured Pelagibacteraceae bacterium
TTTCTTAAGATCAAGTTCTAATTTAAGTCCATTTATTTTACCTATAAATTGATTATCAATCATAACATTATTATTCTCTAAAATTTTAGTATCAAAACTCATATCTTGTTTTAAACCTCTAGCAAGCACACTTGCTCTTTTATCAATAAATGTCTTTGTAAGCTCTTCATGAAGTCTATCTGAAAGTTTATCCTCTAAGAATTTAGTTTTTTCAATCCAGTAATTTTGGTTTTCAACCCAATTATTTTTATTTGAAACATATGACCAAGTTCTCACATTTGCAATTCTATTCGCTAAAGAATCTACATTTCCGTCCAATTTATCTAGTTTCATAAGCTGTAAATGCATAAAATTATCTGATATTTTCCCCTTATCACTGTTTAAAAAATTGAATACTTTTTCAACGACATCAATGTGATTTCCATAGGTTTTCTTTACAAAGTCAGGAATTTGACAGCATTCCCATAGCAGTGTTAGTGTTTCCTTAGCATTTGGCAGATTGTATAAGTCCAACTTTTTTAAGAAATACTTTAAAACCTTCTCATCTTCACACTCGTGAATTTTTCTAAGCCAATCTTTACTTGGCTTTTCTTCAAGTGATTTTAATAAAGAAGTAGGATTGTTAAAATTTAAATCTGAGTTTCTCCAAAACAAAGTTCTAATATTTTCAAATTTATGATTTTCTAAAAGTTCAACATCTTCAGCTGTAATTTCCTTACAATCGCCTGTGATACCAAAATTACCGTCATTAAGATATCTACCTGCTCTTCCAGCAATTTGGCCTATCTCGGATAGATTTAGTTTTCTTAATTTTTTTCCATCAAATTTTTTAAGATTTGAAAAATACACCTGATCTAAATCCATATTTATACCCATACCAATTGCATCGGTTGCTACTAAAAAATCAACGTCACCTGATTGGTATAAGTCGACTTGTGCATTCCTTGTTTTTGGACTTAAAGATCCCATGACAATTGCAGCTCCACCTTTTTGTCTTCGTATTAATTCTGCTATTGCATAAACTTCTTCTGTCGAAAAAGCTATAATAGCTGTTTTTCTATTTATACGTGAAATTTTTTTATGACCTGAGTAAGTAAGTTTAGATAATCTTTTTCTATCTATGAATTCTATATCGTCATTTAATTTTGAAACTATTCCTTTGATTGTGTTTGAACCCATAAACATTGTAAGTTTACTTCCTCTCATATTAAGCAACCTATCTGTAAAAATATGACCTCGTTCATGGTCTGCACACATTTGAATTTCATCAACACCTACAAATTCTAAATCTTTATCTTTTGGCATTGACTCTACTGTGCATAAAAAATATTTCGCATTTGAAGGTATAACTTTTTCTTCACCAGTTATTAAAGCAACTTCATCGTATTTAGTTTTTTTAATAACTTTGTCATATACTTCTCTAGCCAAAAGTCTTAATGGAAAACCAATCATTCCTGTATCAAAAGAGAGCATTGTTTCTATTGCTAAGTGAGTTTTGCCAGTATTTGTAGGACCAAGCACCGCTGTAATTTTATTTTTATTCATTTCTATCTTTGGTATGTTTAATATTCTACCTACAAGATGTAGTTACTCGTAAAGAACAAAAATAGACTAAAACATGACCGAATCGTTCTATGAAAAGTTCTCATTTATAGTTCTAAAGGATTTAGTTTAACATAATATGATTTATTGTCCAAATTACTATCAAACAAACTCTTAAGAATTTATCTTAAGAATTTTCCAAACTCCAGAAGCAGATGTGATTATTTTGTTATTACATTTTAATTCACAAAATAAAAATACTAAAGTTTTTGTTTTTTTTAAAATTTTTACATGCCCTATAATTTCATCACCAATTTTTGAGGCACCTATATATTTAAGATCTAAAGAAATTGTTACACATGGTGCATTTTGAACACTACGGTGTGCTGCAGTTCCAGCTCCAGCATCTATTAAAGCTGCCAAGTATCCTCCATGAGTTATCCCTGCAGCATTCAAATGATTTTCATTAATTATTGACTTAAATTCATATTCGTTTTCAGAGATATTTCTAAACATAACACCACCATTATGTTTCATAAATCCATGCTTTTTACTTCTTTTGTGAATTCTAAAATTTGATTTGAATTTTCCTCAATTTTTTTTCCGTTTAAAAATATTTTTTCCAAGTTTTCATCTTTTGCACCTATTTGTAAAAGAGCTTGTTTTATTATTACCTCCTCGCTTTTTGAGAAGTTTTCATCAATTTTAGCTGCGTGAATTAAAAGTGCAGCTACTTTAGATAGATCATTATTTTCATTCTTTTCTTTTTTAAAAAACATATTTTTAATTAAGATTTAAATGTTTTAGGACCCCAAAAGGGTTCTCTTTAACATTCTCTTTGTTTTGAGACTTTGACTTCTTTTTTGCAATATATTTGAAGTAAACTTCATTATTTTTTTCTAAAACCTTATAACTCATAGCTTTTAGCAGTTGTTTAAAATCATCTTTATTGCATCCCAATAAATTTAGCATCTCTGGTATCATCTTTATTTCTTTCAAATTCCTTGTATCCGAATTTATTATTTGTACAAATAATCTTTCTAAAATATCTATTCTAATATAGAAATTATTAAATTTTTCAAATCCGCAAAGTAACATAAAATTTTTG
>CABZBT010000040.1 GCA_902524045.1 uncultured Pelagibacteraceae bacterium
TTCAATCCTTCTCTAAAGATTGTTGCTAGTTCATAATGAAAAGTTGGATCATAAGACTTACAGTTTGGAATAGTTGATGCCATTAAATGACTATGTCCATCTTGATGTTGTAAACCTTCTCCTGCTAATGTTGTTCTTCCAGCAGTAGCACCAATTAAAAATCCTCTTGATTGACTGTCTGCTCCTGCCCAAGCAAAGTCACCTATTCTCTGAAAACCAAACATTGAGTAAAAAAGATATATAGGTATCATTTCAATGTCATGATTAGTGTACGAGGTGCCTGCAGCAATCCATGATGACATTGCACCTGCTTCATTAATTCCTTCCTCCAAAACTTGTCCGCTTTTTTCCTCTCTATATGAACTTAATTGTGCTGAGTCCTCAGGTTCATATTTTTGTCCTTCATGAGCATAAATACCAATTTTTTGGAAAAAACCCTCCATACCAAATGTTCTCGCCTCATCAGGAATGATTGGTACTAATCTTGGTGCAACATTTTTATCTCTAAGAAGATTAGTAAGCATTCTTACTAATGCCATTGTAGTAGACATTTCTTTTTTTCCTGTTGATTCTTTCATATTGTCAAAAATGTTTTTTGGGGGAACTTTAATGGGTTTTGCATAAGTAGTTCTCTCTGGGATAAATCCTCCTAATTGAAGTCTTCTTTCTTTAACATATTTTATTTCAGTTGAGTTTTGGTTTGGCTTATAATATTCAATGTTTTGCACCTGTTTATCAGTTAGAGGAACATCAAACCTGTCTCTGTAATACATCAAATCGTCTATATCTAATTTTTTAGTTTGATGTGTTGTATTTACACTCTCACCACTTTTGCCCATTCCATAACCCTTTATAGTTTTGGCAATCACAACTGTTGGGCTTCCAATATTTTTTGAGGCTTTATCATAAGCTGCAAAAACTTTGTGAGGATCATGTCCACCTCTATTCAATCTCCATATATCTTTGTCTGAAAGGCTTGAGATTAACTCTTTAGTTTCAGGATATTTACCAAAAAACTTTTCTCGCACATAAGCTCCATCTCTTGCTTTCATTGCTTGATATTCACCATCAACAGTTTCATTCATAACTTTAATTAAATGACCAGTTTTATCGTTAGCCAATAACGGATCCCAATAAGAACCCCAAATTACTTTTATAACGTTCCATCCAGCTCCTCTAAAAATACCCTCTAATTCTTGTATAATTTTTCCATTACCTCTAACAGGTCCGTCTAATCTTTGAAGATTACAATTTATTACAAATATTAAATTATCTAATTTTTCTCTGGCTGCTAAACCAATTGCACCTAAAGACTCTGGTTCATCCATTTCTCCATCTCCTAAAAAAGCCCAAACTTTTCGTCCCTCATCTTTAATGAGACCCCTGTTAATTAAATATTTCATATATCTTGCTTGATAAATAGCTAACATTGGTCCTAAACCCATTGAGACTGTAGGAAATTGCCAAAAGTTTGGCATCAACCAAGGATGTGGATAAGATGATAAACCCCCAGGATTAACTTCTTGTCTAAAACTATCTAATTGTTTTTCATTAAGTCTTCCCTCAAGAAATGCTCTTGCATACATACCTGGAGCGCTATGTCCTTGAAAATAAATTAAGTCTCCCCCAAATTTATTATTTTTTGCTCTCCAAAAATGATTCATTCCTACATCATAAAGCGTAGCTGCAGATGCAAATGTTCCGATATGTCCTCCAAGTTCAGGAAATTTTTTATTTGCGCGAACAACCATTGCTGCGGAATTCCATCTTATCAATGACCGAATTCTTCTCTCAATATTTTGATCACCGTTCGATTTTTTCTCTTCATTTACTGGAATTGTATTTATATAGGGAGTGTTTTGAGTATAAGGAATATTTGCACCCTCCATATAAGCCTTATTGATTAATTCTTTTATTAAATAATGGGCTCTTTGATTTCCATCTTTTTCAATCACTGCAGTGAGTGACTCTAACCACTCATTAGTTTCTAATGGATCAATATCACCGTCATTAATTACCTGAATTATTTCTGGTTTTTTTGTCTGAATATTATTTGTATGAATGACTTGCTCTTGTTTTTTTTCTAATGCTTTTTCTGCCTCTTTAATTAAATTTTCAGTGTCTTTTGGAATAGTTTTTGTTGTAGAATTTTTTTCATTTGATCCTGAAATATTAAGAATTAAATCACCTTTTGAAACTTTATCACCTACTTTAACTTTTATTGTCTCAATTATACCTGATAACGTTGAAGGTATTTCAACACTCGATTTATCACTTTCTATAGTAACCACTGGATCATTCTTGGCAATCTTTTGGCCTTCTTTGACAAGCAATTCAATGACCTCTACATTTTCAAAATCACCTATATCAGGAACTAATAGTTTTTCACTCATTTAATATTTAGATCTTATACACTATAAAATTATTCTTAATTGCTAATTTTAACACATTCTGCACAATTTTTTGACACTCTTCTTATGTATCTATCAAAAATGATTAAAAAATTATTAAATACACTATTGCAACCAAAAGAAAGCGCTTACATGGATGCTAAAATTTGGATACAAAAAATTTTACTTGAAGAGAAATTTAAAAAAAATTAATTCTTAAATTCTCTCAACACATATGGCTATGCCCATT
>CABZBT010000041.1 GCA_902524045.1 uncultured Pelagibacteraceae bacterium
ATTTTCGTCTTTCACAAGTGTATTTAACGCCAACAATTGTCCTTCGTAAATTTTGACAGCTCCCCGCTCACCTGCATGATCAACTCTTATAAATTCCTCAACTTTATTGCGTGTTTTTTTCATTTGTAATAAAAATTTTTAAAAGTGTTATAATAAATATTAAGTTAATTACAATATTAATACTAGTAAGTGATAAACCAAAAATCCTAAATGTCACATCTTTACAGCTAATAGTTTTCTCATTTAACTGTTTAAGCAAATCTTCTTTGGTAATAACTCCATTAAAACCACTCAACCCACAAACTGATGATTCTTGAAAAAAACCTTGTTCAATTCCATAATGATAAAATGAGATAGTTAAGGAGAAGATAAAGGTGATAATTAATAATAGAACTAAGAATTTCTGATTTTTCTTTAAAACTAACAGTATTATTATTAATATTATACTTAATCCGTAGGGAATTCTCTCTATTAAACATAAATTGCAGGGCTGATGTCCAAGGACATATTCTATAAAATATGCAGATATGAGTGCAACAAAACATAATAATAGAATAATTTTTAGATAGTATTCGGCTTTTAAATTAAGCATTGGTTTAAGCAACTAAATAGATCATTATTACAATAATAACAATGGTTATCCCAATTATTGTAAACCACTTTGATCCGTGTTCATCCATAAATTTAGTGAATAGATATCCAAACTTGTAGGATAAATATGAAATAATAAAAAAACGCGTGCCTCTTGAAATTAAGCTTATTAAAACAAATATCAGAAAGTTAAAACCTATAAGGCCACTTGCAATAGTAAAGACTTTATAAGGAAGAGGAGTAAAACCAGCCAAAAAAAGTATTCCTAACCAAGTATAAAAACCGTCATTATTAATCAGACTCTCTTTAATGTCAGTTAATTTATCCTCATAATCATAAAAATTCATTATGTGTGACCCAAACTCAAAAAAGAATGCACCTATTAAATAACCAAACATTCCACCCATGACTGAAAAAATTGTGGTTATGAGGAAGATTTTTTTAAAATCATTCTTTTTAGAGATTACCATTGGAATAACCATTACATCTGGAGGGATAGGAAAAAACGAACTCTCAATAAATGATACAACTGCTAGATAATATTTAGAACTTTTGTGACATGCTAAATCTAAACATTTTTTGTAAAGATTATTAAACATTTTTTGGTTTTAATATAAATTTAGTTCTTATACTATTTATTTATTATTAAACAATTCGGGGCGAATGGCGGAACTGGTAGACGCGCACGACTCAAAATCGTGTTTCGCAAGAAGTGAGAGTTCGATTCTCTCTTCGCCCACCAAATTATGGAATTAAGTAAAATAAACAGTCTAGTAGAACTTTTTTTTACAAAGTTTGAGGAAATAAATTCAGTTTCCGATAGACCATTTCTTAAATGGCTAAAAGATAATGAAGATTTCTTATCATGGAAACAAGTTGAGTTAAAAATTCGGGTTTTATCTAAATTTTTAAAAAAAAATTTAGATAAAGGCGACAGATGTATCTTATTATCTGAAAATCGACCTGAGTGGCTTATTTCAGATATAGCAATTATGAACGCGGGTGGTGTTACAGTGCCTTTGTTTACAACTTATTCAGAAAAAGATTATGAATATATTATTAATGACTGTAAGCCTAAAATATTAATTGTTTCAAACAATACTCAACTTAAAAAAGTAGAAAAATTTGTCACAGAGAAAATAAAAGTTTTATCAATTGAAAACATAAATAATGAAATTGAGAATGTTAGTAATATTTTTGAAAATTATTCCAAAAAAAAAAATTTAGAGAACCAGTATATCTTTAATCATAATATTAAAAGAAAAGATCTTGCATGTATAATTTACACATCTGGGACAACAGGTAATCCAAAAGGAGTTATGCTTAGTCATGGTGGTATTTTATCAAATTGTGAGGGTGCACAAGAAATTTTATTTTCTTTAATTAAAAATAGCGAGCCAACTTTTTTAACTTGGCTTCCGTTATCTCACTCATATGAACACTCAGTACAATTTGTTCAAATTTTACTTGGGGCAAAAATTTATTATGCTGAGAGTCTAGAGAAATTATTATCTAACATGTCTTTAGCAAAACCAACAATAATGACTGCAGTGCCAAGATTTTATCAAAATTTATATAGTAAAATTTCCTCAAATTTTTCAAAGCAAACTGGTTTTAAAAAGAAATTGATATTATCCACCATCTCACTTGGAATAAAAAAATTGAATAATGAGAAACTTACTTCAAGAGAAAAATTTGTGAATTTTTTCTGTGAAAATCTAGTGAGAAAAAAAATTAAAAATCAGTTTGGTGGAAAATTGAAAGCTTTCGTTTCTGGAGGTGGAGCCCTAGATCAAAGAATTGGAGAATTTTTAAATTCTATAGGATTACCAACTTTACAAGGGTATGGTCTTACTGAGGCTTCTCCAGTTGTAAGTTGCAATATTCCTGGAAAAATTAAAATTGAAACAGTAGGTCCTCCTTTCAAAACAAATCAAGTGAATATTGCAGAGGATGGAGAAATTTTAGTTAAAGGTGAAAATGTAATGCTTGGTTATTGGAATAAAAAAAAAGAAACAGACGATATTATTAAGG
>CABZBT010000042.1 GCA_902524045.1 uncultured Pelagibacteraceae bacterium
TTTGAAAGGTAGCAATATACAATCTTTCTTATTAATATTTTTACTTTTGATTAATTTTTTCAATGAACTCCATTTTTTGTCAGAGATTTTTATTTTATCATCAAAATAAAATTCAGCCTCATCACATAAATCATTAATTTTTTCCTTTTGATTATTTATTGAAATTTTTGATAGCAAACTTGCTGATGCTTGGCAGTATATACACGACTTCCCTTGATACCCAAAGTCTAAAATTTTCTTATTTCTAATAATAAGTTCAATTTGCATTTCATCTCCACACAAAGAGTTTTTCAACTTTGAAATATGTGTTCGGTTCTTAATATTTCTGTTGTTATCTGTATTAGCAGCAATGTTAAGTACTTCTAAATCCATTTTAAATTTAATTATATAATAAATGAGGGTCAATCAAGTTATCATTTAAAAAATATTTAGCACAACTTCAAATGGAAAAGCAAAATTTAAATAGTGAATTTATAGATTATTTTTTATTAAAATAATCAATCTAAACTCTAGACTAAACTTTCTCATTTTTGTTGTAGTTATCAATTTTTAGAATAATGTTCAAAAATGCTAGAATTAAAAAATCCCAAAATTGCAGTGCCTGTTGTTTTATTTGCAGGAATTTTATGGTCTTTTGGACCCTTGGTAGTAAGATATATGGACAATCCTAATCAAGTACCATGGCAATATATATTTGGAAGAGGATTAACAATTTTTATTTTATTAAATCTTTATCTTTATTTTGAGGAAGGATTAAAATTTTATAAAAATTATTTCAGGATGGGATATTCTGGTATCATTGGTGGGACAGGATTAGGAATTGCAATGATAAGTTTTATTTATTCAATTACTAATACTTCAGCAGCTATTACCTTACTTTGCCTTGCAGCAATGCCTTTCTTTACTGCATTATTAGCTTTTTTATTTCTTAAAGAAAAAATTTCATTAAATGTTTGGATTTCTATATTTATCGCAACAATTGGAATTATAATTATGGCTTTTGGAAGTTCTGGATCTAATTCTATAGTTGGTTTTATTTTTGGCATGTTATCATCAATTGGATTTTCAGTTTTTTCTGTTACCTTGAGATGGAGACCTGAAACTCCAAAGTTTACAACTGTAGCTTTTTCAGGCTTTTTTTGTTTTGCTTTTGCCTCAATTATGCTTTTAAGCACTAACCAAGTTTTCTTTTCAACAAGTTACAATGGAGCATTATTTTCGCTTCATGGAATATTAGTTTGTATGGGATTGATTTTGTATTCTATTGGTTCCAAAGCTATACCAGCAGCAGAATTAACTTTATTATCTTTAACAGAGGTAATTGGAGGAATTTTTTGGGTTTGGCTACCAATTTTAGGTGTTAATGAAGTACCAGACACCTACACTATTATAGGGGGTTTTTTTCTTTTTATTTCCTTAACTTATTACAGTTTAATAATGCGATGGAATAAAAGGTTTATAGCTCTTAATTAATTCGAAAAATGAGCAAAGAAAAAGTAATCGTTAATAGTTGGAATGAATGGGATCCACTAAAACATGTAATTGTTGGGAAAGCAGATGGAAGCTGTATTCCTGCACCTGAGCCAGCTTTAGATGCTAAGGTTCCAGAAGACTCAGAAATGAAAGGATCTTATGGACCTCGTGCAAAGGATACTATTGATAAAGCTAATGAGTTATTAAATAATTTTGCTCTAATGTTACAAAAGAGAGGAATTAAAGTTGATCGACCCATACCTATTAATCACAATCAAAAAATTTCTACACCAGATTGGAAAGCTGAAAGTATGTTTGGGTGTATGCCAGCTAGAGACGTAATACTTACAGTTGGTAATGAAATGCTTGAAGCCACTATGAGTTATAGATGTAGATGGTTTGAATATCTAAATTATAGACCTTTGATACAAAAATATTTTGATCAAGATAAAAATATGCGTCATGAAACTGCTCCAAAGCCAAGATTAACAGATAAAGATTATCGTAAAGATTATTTATCTGATAAGATTGGAATTCAAAAAAGGCTTAAATGGACAGAGGAAAAATTTTTTGTAACAACAGAGGAGGAGCCATTATTTGATGCGGCAGATGTACTGAGATTTGGAAAAGATTTAATTGTGCAACATGGTTTCACAACAAATTTAAAAGGTATTAATTGGCTTAAAAGGCATTTCAAAAAACATAGAATACATGCAGTCAATTTCCCTGGAGATCCATATCCAATCCATATTGATGCTACTTTTACCCCAATTAGAGAAGGAGTGATTATAAACAATCCACAAAGAAGACTACCAAAAGAACAAAGAAAATTATTTGAGGATAATGATTGGAAAATAATTGATAGTGCACAACCAGCGCACAATGAACCGCCGCCTCTTTGCTATTCATCTGTATGGTTATCGATGAACATTTTAGTGCTAGACTCAAAAACAGTTTGTGTTGAAAAAAGTGAAGTTTATCAAGCGGAACAACTTGATAAATTAGGCATGGAGGTTATTTCTGTTGATTTAAGGGATGCCTATGCTTTTGGCGGTGGTCTGCATTGTTGTACTGCAGATGTCTATAGAGAAGGAGACTTAAAAGATTATTTTCCTA
>CABZBT010000043.1 GCA_902524045.1 uncultured Pelagibacteraceae bacterium
CACCATCAAAATCTGCATTAAAAGCTGCACACGTTAACGGATGTAATTCAATAGCATCCCCCTCGATTAATTTAGGTTCAAAAGCTTGAACACCCAACCTATGAAGTGTAGGCGCTCTGTTAAGTAAGACTGGATGTTCTCTTACTATTAACTCTAAAGCATCCCAAACAGCATTAGTTTCCTTCTCAACTAATTTTTTTGCTTGTTTTATCGTTGATGCCAAACCAAGTTTGTTTAATCTTGCATACAAAAACGGTTTAAATAATTCCAAAGCCATTTTTTTTGGTAAACCACACTCATGTAATTTTAAGTCAGGTCCAACGACAATTACTGATCTTCCTGAGTAATCAACTCGTTTACCTAATAAGTTTTGTCTGAATCTTCCTTGCTTACCCTTTAACATTTCTGCTAATGATTTGAGTGGTCTTTTACCTGTCCCAGTTATAACCCTGCCTCTTCTTCCATTGTCAAACAAAGCATCAACAGACTCTTGTAGCATTCTTTTCTCATTTCTTACGATTATATCTGGAGCCTTGAGATCCATTAATCTTTTTAAACGATTATTTCTATTTATTACTCTTCTATACAAATCATTTAAATCTGATGTTGCAAATCGACCTCCATCAAGAGGAACTAATGGCCTTAATTCCGGTGGGATTACTGGAACCACGGTCATTATCATCCATTCTGGTTTTTGACCAGTTTCAATAAATGACTCTATTAATTTTAATCTTTTAATTGCTCTTTCCTCATTTACTTTTGATTTTGTTTCTTTGATATAATTTATCAAATTTTTTCTTTCTAATTCGAGATCAAGACTTTTTAACATCTCCAAAACTGCTTCAGCTCCAATTCCTGCTGAGAAAGCCTCTTCTCCAAATTCATCTTGGTATTTAGCTAATTCTTCTTCATTTAATAATTGATTTTTTTGTAATCCCGTTAAACCTGGCTCAATAACTATAAAGTTTTCAAAATATAAAACTCTCTCAATTTCTTTTAACTTCATATCAACTGCTAAAGCAATTCTACTTGGTAAAGATTTTAAAAACCAAATGTGTGCTACTGGCGTTGCTAAATTTATGTGGCCCATTCTTTCTCTTCGAACATTAGATTTCGTAACTTCAACACCACATTTTTCACAAATAATTCCCCTAAACTTCATCCTTTTATACTTGCCGCATAAACACTCGTAATCTTTTATAGGTCCAAATATTCTTGCACAAAATAAGCCATCTTTTTCAGGTCTAAAAGTTCGATAATTAATTGTTTCAGGTTTTTTAATCTCTCCATAAGTCCAAGATTTAATTTTTTCAGGGCTCGCTAATGAAATCTTAATACTATTAAAGTTTTGTGCTTCAGAAATTTCTGAGTTTTTAAATAAATCTGTTAGTTCTTTGCTCATTATTAATTTAGCTCCACATTTAATGCTAATGATTTTATTTCTTTAACCAAAACGTTAAACGACTCAGGAATACCTGACTCGAAATTTTCTTCACCTTTTACTATTGTTTCATATACCTTAACTCTTCCTGCAACATCATCAGATTTAACGGTTAGAATTTCTTGCAAAGTGTAAGAGGCTCCATATGCTTCTAATGCCCAAACTTCCATTTCTCCAAATCTCTGGCCTCCCAATTGAGCTTTGCCCCCCAAAGGTTGTTGTGTAACTAAGCTATAAGGTCCTGTTGATCTTGCATGAATTTTATCCTCTACCAAATGATGCAGTTTAAGCATATAAATAATTCCAACAGTCACTGGTCTGTCAAATTTTTCACCAGTTCTACCATCCCACAAATAAGTTTGGCCTGAACCCGGTAAGTCTGCAAGCTCAAGCATCTCTGTGACATCCTTCTCTTTCGCTCCGTCAAAAACTGGTGTGGAGATAGCAATACCATTTTGTAAATTCCCACATAAATCCTCAAATTCAGTTTTATTTAATTTATCTACTTTTTGATTAAAAATGTCCTCTCCATAAACAGATTTCAAAAATTGAGAAATCTTTTCAGTTTTTTCAATTTTCTTATTATTTTCATTTACTAAATTTTTAACTTTTTCACCAAACTCCTTACATGCCCAGCCTAGATGGGTTTCCAGAATTTGACCAACATTCATTCGACTTGGGACTCCAAGAGGATTTAATACAATATCGACTGGTTTACCATCTTCTCTATAAGGCATATCCTCTACTGGAACAATTTTACTAACTACACCTTTGTTACCATGTCTTCCAGACATCTTATCTCCTGGTCTAAGTCTTCTTTTTATAGCTACAAACACTTTAACCATTTTCATTACGCTTGGCAGAAGGTCATCACCACTTCTTATCTTCAAAACTTTGTCCTCAAATCTCTCCACTATATCTTGTTCTGCTTTACTGAATTGATCTTTAAGTTGATTTATTGCAACATCATTTTTGGGATTTCCATCCGTTATTTTAAATACATCAGTTATTGTAAGTTTATTAATTGTATCAAAGTCTAAATTTGATCCAGTATCAAGATTTTTAATCTTTTTAGACAATTTAGAACCAAATAAAATTTGAGAAGCCCGTTGTT
>CABZBT010000044.1 GCA_902524045.1 uncultured Pelagibacteraceae bacterium
CAAATATAAACCCTAATAATTATCTACCATTTGCGATTCCTGGAATTGAAATTATTATTTCAATAATTTTTATTACTATAGTAGGAGGTTTATCCCTATCTTTTTTAGGCAAACGAATTCTTAAACTTATTGACGATTTGTTCAAAAGAATTCCAGTTTTAAGAACTATCTATTCTGCAATACTTCAAATGACAGAAACATTTTCTAATAAAGATGAAAATGCTAAAAAAAGTGTTGTTTTAATCGAATATCCTAGAAAAGGTGTTTGGGCTGTTGGTTTTGCAACAAAAGAAAATAAAGGTGAGATGGCAGAAAAAACAAATAAAAATTTGATCAACGTATTTGTTCCTACAACACCAAATCCTACTAGTGGTTTTTTAATTATGTTCCCAGTTGATGAAGTTATATATCTGAATATGACATTTGAAGAAGCATCTAAATTTATTGTCTCTGCTGGAACATCTACTGAAAAAAATTAAGCAATATCATTTATTATATCAGCTCTATCATATAATTTAATTAATGGTTTAAATCTACTAATGTCCTCATTTTCATTTTCAATTCTCTTGATTTCCTTCTCAGCCAAAATAAAAAGATTATGATTATGGATTGGGTCTGCTAATTTAAAGTTTTTTATTCCACTTTGTTTGAAACCTAGAATATCTCCAAAACCTCTTAATTTCATATCTTCTTCAGATATCTTAAAACCATCATTTGAGTCTTTAAGTATATTAATTCTTTTTTTTGCATTATCACTTAAATTTGTTTTAAACAGTAAAATGCATGAAGACTCTTTATTGCCTCTTCCTACCCTACCTCTAAGTTGGTGCAATTGAGATAAACCAAATTTATTTGCATTTTCAATAATTATTACATTTGCATTAGGGAAATCTATACCAACTTCAATTATAGTAGTTGAAACTAAAATTTTAAAATCATTGTTTAAAAATTTATTTAAGATAATTTCTTTTTCTTCAATAGTCGTTTTACCATGAAGTAAAAAAACTTGTTTAGGAAATAATTTATTCAGAAATTCAGATTTTTTAATAGCTGAAGTATGGTCAATTTTTTTAGATTCATCAATTAAAGGGCATACCCAGAATATCTGGTTACCTTGTTTGATCTCTTTTTTTACAAATCCTATTACATCATCAATTTTATTTTCAAGTTTACTATATGTTTTAATAGGTTTACGAATATTCGGTTTTTCGCGAATAATTGAAAGATCCATATCGCCATAGATTGTCATAGTCAAAGTACGTGGTATGGGTGTTGCAGTCATTAAAAGAACATCACAATCTTTACCGGCTTTATCAGATAATTTCTTCCTTTGGCTTACACCAAATTTATGTTGTTCATCGATTATTATCAACCCGAGTTTTTTGAATTCAACTTTGTTTTGAAAAAGTGCGTGAGTTCCAAAAACAATATCTATTTTTTTACCTGATATTCCTTTTAAAATATTTTTTTTTTCTTTATAAGAAGACTTACCAGAGAGTAATTCTGTATTAATATTTTTAGGAAATATCTTTTTAGCTAATAAAAAATGCTGTCTTGCCAATATTTCAGTAGGCGCCATCACCGCTACTTGAAAACCTGAGCTGATAGTATTAAAAGCAGATAACAAAGACACTATTGTTTTTCCACACCCTACATCTCCTTGAAGTAATCTAAACATTTTATTTTCGGAGCTTAAATCTTTATTTATCTCATTTAATGTTTTGTTTTGGTCATTTGTAAGTGAGAAATTGAGCTTAGATATAATTTCATTTTGTTTTTTAGCGTTAAAATTTTTTTTTGTCTTTTTAATTTTTTTAATTTTTTTTCTTATTTCGGAATTTACTAAAAAAGTTGAGAAAATTTCATCAAAAGCAAGTCTTTGATAAAAATTGTCTTTAAATTTTCCAATATTTTCTGGTTTATGTAATTTTTTAATTGATTCATTCCAACTTATATTGTCAAATTTTCTTAATATATCTTTTGAATGCCATTCATTTATTTGAGGTAAATTATTGATTATTTGTAAAATCATTTTATTATAAACCTTTTCACTAATTCCTTCAGTTAATGAGTAACTATTATGTTTTTGCTTAATTATAGATGAGTCCTCTGAAACATACTTGGGGTTAGTTAGTTGATATTTATTCCTAAAATATTTGATTTTGCCGCTTATTGTGACTTCTTTTCCTATAGGTAGTATTTTCTTTATGTAACCCTCGTAGCTATTAAAAAAAACACAATCTATCTCTCCAGTTTCATCTTTACACAAAACGCGATTTGGTAAGTTTCTAATCCTAGGAAATGAATATTTTGTAGGAGTTATTGTTATTGTTTGTATTTCATCTATTTTTAAATTTATTATTTTAGATGATAAGCTTCTATCAGTGTAGGATTTGGGTAATTTCCACAATAAATCAAAAATATTACTTATTTTTTTTTTTTTAAGTAAATT
>CABZBT010000045.1 GCA_902524045.1 uncultured Pelagibacteraceae bacterium
CCAAATGGAAAGCAACAAGAGTTGATTTAATTTTTGGTTCAAATTCCCAATTAAGAGCACTTGCAGAAGTTTATGCGTGTAACGATACTCTACAAAAATTTATTAATGATTTTATAGCAGCATGGGTCAAAGTGATGAATGCTGACCGATTTGACTTGAAATTGAACTAATTAACACTAAGTAAATATTATTATATGCCAACAGTAAGTTTCGAAGATTTTTACCAAGTTCCTGATCTCAACTTTAATATTAAAAAGTTGAAAAATGATTTGGATAAAATATTAAAAAACAAAAAATTTAAAAGTCCAGGTGTTACGCATTTTGGAGCTATTTCAATCAACCAAATACCAAATGATATCAATTCGATTAACGGAAATAATATAAGAGGTAAATACTGGACTATTGCTGACGAAACAGGAAAAGAAGTTGCCAGAGATATAGATATAGACGAGTCAAAGTACACACAATTAGTCCCTGAATTTGAAAAAACCTATTTTAAAGAGGTCTTTGAAACTCTGAGTAAAAGATTTAAATTAGGAAGAGTCAGACTCCTATTAAAAGAACCAAGATCAACGTTAAGTTGGCATAAAGACCCTGAGTGCCGATTGCACATACCGATTATTACTAACAAAGGCTGTTCAATGGTAATTGAAAATGTTGCAAAGCATTTACCTGCAGATGGTAATGTCTGGATAACTAATAACACTAAATATCACAACTTTTTCAATGGAGGTGAACAGGCCAGAATTCATCTTGTAGCTTGTGTTCTCGAAAGTCCTTTTAAAAAATAATGGAAATTACAAACGGTATATTTCAGGCAGCAAATAATATTTATCAAAATAACAAAGGTTCTTTACTCAGAACAGTAATTTATACAATTGGACACTTTGTAATAGCAATCACAGTTTTAATGTTAATTGCTGATGTTTCTTTTGCCGTTGCATTAACGGATGCAATAATTGAACCTATTGCAAATTCGGTTTGGTATTTTATCTTAGATAAATGGTGGGCGAGTAGGTCAAAGAAATAATAAATCTATATTTGGCGATAAAAAAGCTATAATTATTTATCCCCATAGAAAGTAGCAACTAGTAATCATTCGCAAAAAAAAAAAGACAATAATAATCATTCGCAAGGATTATTGTTGAAATAAATTTTATTTCTAATTATTTTTTTATTATGCGATTAGAAAACTATAACTGTAAAAAATGCGGATTAACAATTTCGTCTAAATGTTCTAAGTGTGATAAGATTGTTGACGTTCAAGTCCTTGACGATGGATGCATAGTTCAAAAAACAAAATGTTTAGATTGTGCAAATACTCCTGTAATTAGGGATGTATGTGAACAACAAAAATAGTTCGTTATTTTAGATTTTTGAGGTGATTAATTAAATCAGTTCAAGCCCCAGGTGTTTTCTACTTTAATCCAGCCTTTAAAACTGCCAGTTTTTATCTTACACCAATTTTCACTACAATTTTGAATTAACAAAACCCTTCCCTTTTCTATTTTCGCTATAGGTTTTGAAAAATTGCTTGGCTTACTAAATAAGATTTTATCTTTTTTAGGTATTACTGAATTTACTTTTTTGAGTTGAGAGACATGTATCCATCCACTATTATTTTTGAGATCTATAATTCTCCTAAAATTTTCTTTTTTATCGATTTGTTTTATAGGTAAATTAATTTTGTTATATATAAATTTAATAGGATATTCAAATCCTGGACCATATCTAACATTAACCTTATTTTTTTTTAATGAGAGAAAAATATCATCTGCAAAAATTTTGAATGGGAAAAAAAACGAGATCAAAATTAAAAAATATAATTTTTTCATTATCTAGAGACAGCTTATTTCTTATTAAATTTAACTTTCCTGAAATTAAGATTTAAAAGATCTATAATTAATATTTGATTTTTCAAGTTTTGCCCAATTTTCACAATCATTTTCAAAGCCTCATTTGCTTGGGTCGTCCCTACAATTGATGCAGTTGTGCCTAGAACTCCCTCAAATTCACAATTTAGGTCATTGT